>JBMFQU010000062.1:0-10992 GCA_049968435.1 Brevinematia bacterium
AGGAGGTATTACTAGGAGAACGAGGTCTTCCTGTAGAGCTCAGGGGAGGTATTCATAGAAGGGCGTAAGTCCTCCTGTAGATGCTTAAGGGCGGGTGGGGAGCTAAAAGAGTGTCTTAAAAAATTTCTAACTTCTATTAGGAGTAGAATTTTCTATCCTTTCTTACTTCTAGAACATTAACTATTAAGAAAGATCTTTATAACTTCCTTAATGGAAGAAGAGAAGGCGTAGCCTTCGCTAATCTAGAAGGGAGGATGGGTGGGGATCAAAAAGAAGTTTCTAAAATTTTTCTAAATCTTTTAGAAGGAATGCTTTATACTTCTACCTTCTAAATGAGTAAATATAAAAAAGCTTTCTTAAATTACTTACTTATTGGAAGCAGAGAATGCTAAACTTCGCTAAGTAGGAGTTAGGAATTTATGAATAGGTGAGTATGGGATAAGTAAAGGTATATTTTGGCACTATAGGGTGGGCATAAACAAAAAGAATTTTTTAGGTTTCTTGAAAATTTAATTTTTAATTCATTACTTTTTTCTTTAAAAATAATCTTATGCCTAAGATAAATGTTGTAGAAACAGAATTAGATGGAGTTGTCATAATAGAACCTAAAGTTTTCAGAGATGAGAGAGGATTTTTTTTAGAGAGTTGGAATAAAAAAGATTTTGAAGAAATAGGATTAGATATAGATTTTGTTCAAGATAATCATTCTAGGTCTGTTAAAGGGGTTTTAAGGGGATTGCACTTTCAAGAGAAGTATCAACAAGGTAAATTAGTTAGAGTTGTGAGAGGTAGAATTTTTGATGTTGCTGTTGATATTAGAAAGGAATCACCTACCTTTTCTAAATGGGTTGGAGTTTATTTGTCGGATGAAGATATGAGAATGTTTTACATTCCACCTGGATTTGCTCATGGGTTTTTGGTACTTTCTGATTTTGCTGATGTATTGTATAAAACTACAGAATTCTACTACCCTGAATACGATAGAGGTATTATTTGGAATGATAAGGATATAGGTATAAAGTGGCCGTTTTATGAAATTGGGATAAATCAACCTATCCTTTCTAAAAAGGATAGCTCTCTACCTACATTAAGAGAAGTTTTTAGTTAAACCACTACTTTATATTTTACCAAAACCAACAGGATATTTTGATGATGGTTTTGGTGGGAAGAACGCTGTTTTAGTTGTTGTTGAGTAGTTTTTGATATGTGAATTTTATTTATTTAATTTAAGGAACTTTTAACCTCGCTAGATTAAAGAAAACTATTTTTCGAAAGATCTAAGTGCAGTTTGATTTTATTATGAAATTTTATTAATAATTGATAATATTTTTAGGAGTTTTCTATGGCAGAAAAGATTGTTGCGGTAGTTGGTGCTACTGGTGCTGTAGGGCTTGAGATGGTAAAAACTCTTGAGCAAAGAAATTTTCCTGCTAAAGAACTTTATTTGTTTGCTTCTGAAAGGAGTAAAGGTAAGAAGATAAAGTTTAAAGGTGCTGATATAGTTGTAGAAGAACTTAAGGAAGATGTTTTTAGAAAATATAAAATAGAGATTGCTTTATTTTCTGCTGGAGCTGGTACATCAAAGCAATTCTCACCAATCGCTGCTAAAGACGGTACTATAGTTATAGATAATTCTAGTGCTTTTAGGATGGAAGAAGATGTACCTCTTGTTATACCGGAAGTTAATCCAGAAGATGTAAAATGGCATAAAGGTATTATTGCAAATCCTAACTGTTCTACTATTCAGATGTTAGTTGCTTTAAAACCAATTTATGACTATTCAAGGATTAAGAGAATAATTGTTTCAACATATCAAGCTGTTTCTGGTGCAGGCGGTAGTGCTATTGAAGAACTTGAAGATGAGGTTAAAACTTATTCTTCCTTGGGTAAAGAAGGATTATTGAGTTATAAACCTAAAAAGTTCCCATACCCTATTTTTATGAACGTTATCCCTAGAATAGATGTATTTTTAGAAAATCTGTATACCAAAGAAGAGATGAAAATTGTTAATGAGACTAGAAAAATGCTTCACGATCCAGAGATAAAAGTTTCTTCAACTACAGTTAGAGTACCAGTTATAAGAGGTCATAGCGAATCAGTTTGGATTGAAACTGAATCAAAAGTTACTCCTCAAAAGGCAAGGGAGCTACTCAGTAAGGCAAAAGGTGTTAAATTGATGGATGATCCTTTAAATGATGCTTATCCAACACCTCTTTTGAATGGAGATGGTACTGATGATGTCTATGTTGGTAGAATAAGAGAAGATATATCTACTGAAAATGGTCTTGTTATGTGGATTGTGGCTGATAATTTAAGAAAAGGTGCTGCCCTTAATGCTGTTCAGATAGCTGAGTTACTTGTTTAGAGGTAGGTGTTTATGAAAAATCCTTTAAGATCATTGTATGATTGGGTTTTAAGTTGGGCTCATAAACCAGGAGGTGATATTGCTCTATATTCTATATCTTTTGCGGAGTCTTCTTTTTTACCTGTGCCTCCTGATCCTCTTTTGATGGCATTTTGTTTATCAAATCCGAAAAAGAGTTTAAATTATGCTTTTTTTACAACTATTTCTTCAGTATTAGGTGGAATGTTTGGCTACCTTATAGGAGTATTTTTATTTGAATCAGTAGGTAAGTTCTTGTTAAATCTTTACCACTACTGGGATGCTTATTATTCTGTTAAGAAAATCTTTGATAGTTATGGTTTTGTTGCAATTCTTATTGCTGGTTTTACTCCTATACCTTATAAAGTTTTTACCATAGCTTCGGGTTCTTTTTACCTTAATTTTCCTCTTTTCGTTCTTGCTTCACTATTGAGTAGAGGTGCAAGGTTCTTTTTAGTTTCCGTGCTTCTTCTGTTCTTTGGTCAAAAGATTAGAGATTTTATAGAAAAATATTTTGATTGGCTTGCTCTTGCTTTCGTAGTTTTACTCGTTGCAGGATTTCTGGTTATAAAATATGCTCTATCGTAGTTATGAGAGTATTTTCTCTGAGCTTGGTTTAAAATTTAACGAAGAGATTCAAAACAAAATAAACTTATACTTGGATTTGCTTTTTGAATGGAATGAAAAAACTAACCTTACTTCCTGTTCAAGAGAAGAATTTTTAGAAAAACATTTTATTTTTTCTTTAAACTTCGTACCGCTTGTTAAAGATTTTGGTATTATTTTTGATTTTGGTAGTGGTAATGGGGTTCCTGGGATACCTATAAGTTTATTTCTGCCTCAGAAGAAAGTTTTTTTAGTAGAAAATAAACAAAGGAAAGTTGCTTTTCTTGAATATGCTGTGGGGTACCTTAAGATTAACGCTATTGTTTTAAATTCTGCTTATGAAACTTTTGATGAAAGTTTGGATAACTTTTGTGTTGTTTCTAAAGCTTTTAATGATTTTAAAGTTATGAAGAGGTTTTTTAGAAGGGGGTTTGATCTTTTTATTCCATTAACTGATGAGAATCTTTTAAAAGGAGTTAAAGTTTTAGCTAAATATAGTGCGAGAATTGGAGAATTTAGTGGTTACTTTTATCGTCTTTGGGTTTAGTTAAATTGAGTTTTTTGTTCTCAATTTTAGTATAATTATATATATGATAGTTGTTTTGTGTACTATTCCTTATGGGAAATCTGAGGAGCTTGCAGATAAGTTGATTAATAATAGGCTGGCCGCGTGTGTTAATATTATAAGCGGAGTAAAGAGTATATACCATTGGCAAGGTAAAGTTGAAAAGGATGTAGAAGATTTGCTAGTTATTAAGACAAAAGAAGAGATTTTTGAAGAACTTAAGGAGTTTATAAAGAAAAATCATCCTTATACTGTGCCTGAAATTGTTGCTCTTGAAGTTGAAAATGTCAATAAAGAATATCTTGATTGGTTAATTAATGAAACAAAGTGAAGTTTGAAATTCTAATATTGGGTAGTAAAAAGGAGGAAGTCCCCCTCAACTTTTGCTGTTATAGAAGAGATGATTTGATTAATTAAATTAAAGATCAGTGATTGCTCCTTTTGAAGCTGAAGAAACCAATTTTGCATATTTGTATAGTATGCCTCTTTTATACTTTAGTTCTGGTTCTTTCCACTCTGATCTGCGTTTTTCTAACTCTTCTTCTGGTATTTCGATGTTTATCTCTCTTTTTTCCAAGTCTATAGATATTATATCTCCGTTCTTTACTAATGCTATATTACCGCTAACTTGTGCTTCTGGAGAAACATGACCTATTATAAAACCATGAGATCCTCCTGAAAAACGTCCATCTGTTATAAGAGCAACTTTACCGAGTAATCCTTTGCCTGCTATTATTGAAGTTGGTTGTAACATTTCTCTCATACCTGGGCCACCTTTAGGACCTTCATACCTTATGACAACAACATCTCCTTCTTTGACTTCACCACTGAGTAAAGCTTTAGTGCACTCTTCTTCTGAATCGTAGACTTTAGCGGGACCTCTAAAATACTTTTCTTTAACATCCGAAACTTTAGCGACTGCACCTTCTTTTGCTAAGTTACCATATAATACTACAAGTGGTCCTTCTTTCTTGAGAGGATTATCAACACTTCTTACCACATCTTGATTAGGATTAAATTTGAATTCACTTAGATTTTCTGCTAAAGTTTTACCTGTTACTGTCATACAATCACCGTGTAGTAAACCTGCATCAAGTAACATTTTCATAACTGAAGCAATGCCACCTATTTTATATACATCCTCTATCACATATTTACCACTAGGTTTCAAATCTGCTATATGCGGAACTTTTTTTCTTATTCTTTCAAAATCATCAATAGTAATATCAACATTGGCGTAATAAGCCATAGCCAAGAGGTGAAGTATTGCATTTGTTGATCCACCCATGGCCTGTACCATAGTTATTGCATTTTCAAAAGATTTTTTAGAAACTATTTTACTTGGTCTGAGATCTTTTTCAGTCAACTCAACTATTTTTTTACCGGAGTTGTAAGCATCTTGTAGTTTTTCTTTGCTTTCGGCGTAATTTGATGAACTATTTGGTAGACTAAAGCCTAAAGCTTCTATAGCCATTGCCATAGTATTGGCTGTGTACATACCCCCGCATGCACCTGGCCCTGGGCAAGCTTTACATTCTATTTCATATAGTTCTTCTTTTGATATTTTACCAGCGTTGAACTGCCCAACTGCTTCAAATACGCTAACTATATCAATATCTTGACCTTTATATTTACCTGGTCTTATCGTACCTCCGTATAGAAATATTGCTGGAAGGTCTAATCTGAATATAGCCATCATCATACCTGGCATGTTTTTATCGCAACCACCGAGAGCTACTACAGCATCGAAACTCTCAGCATTGACAACATCTTCAACACTATCTGCTATTATCTCTCTGCTAGGTAAGCTATACTTCATACCTTCGGTACCCATTGCTATTCCATCGGATACAGTTATAGTATTGAATATCATACTGACGCCACCATTATCGATAATTCCTCTCTTTACTTCCTTAGCAAGGTCATTTAAATGAATATTACAAGGTGTAACTTCACTCCAAGGTGAAGCGATACCAACTAAAGGTTTATTAAAATCTTCATCAGTAAATCCAACTGCTCTCATCAATGGCTCTATTAGGAGCTCTGTGGTAGCCTTCAAATACTTTACTCTTATACTTCATGTTAACCTCCAATTATGGTTAAATTAAGATTAATTAAAAAATTCAATTTAAACAACTATTCTTTCTAAGATTTGTTTACTATATTAATTTGAGTGATTGTTCTAGATCATATATAAGGTCTTCAACATCTTCAATACCTACTGACATTCTTATAAGAGAATCTGTTATACCTACTTTCTCTCTGTCTTCTTTAGATAAGGATGAATGTGTCATGGTAGAAGGATGTTCAATGAGAGATTCAACCCCCCAAGACTTTCAGCGAGGTATATTAGTTTTAGGTTTTCTAAAAATATTTTGGCTTCCTTTAATCCTCCTTTTATCTCAAAGGAGAGCATACCACCGAAGTTAGACATTTGTTTTTTTGCTAAATCATGCTGAGGATGAGAAATTAATCCAGGGTAATAAACTTTATTTACTTTAGGGTGGGAATTTAAATATTCGGCTATTAACTTAGCGTTATTGCAATGTTTTTCCATTCTTACAGAAAGAGTCTTTATACCACGCAGTAGAAGAAAACAATCGAAAGGTGAAGGTATAGCACCTATAGCATTTTGGTTAAATTTTATCTTGGCGTATAGATCATCGTCAGATAACATTATAGCACCACCTACAACATCACTATGACCACCAAGGTATTTAGTACTACTATGAACTACAATGTCTGCACCTAAAACTAAAGGATTCTGAAGATAAGGAGTTGCAAATGTATTATCAACAACAGTGATTATATTGTACTTTTTAGCTAGATTAGATATTGCTTCTATGTCACAAAGCCTCAATAGTGGATTTGTAGGTGATTCTAACCAGATCATTTTAGTATTATCTTTTATATTATTTTTAACATTGTCTATATCTCTTGCGTCAACGTATGATACCTCTATCCCGAAATTATTTAGTACTTTATTAAATAATCTTTTTGTACCTCCATAAAGGTCATCAAATGCTATCAAATGATCTCCACTTTTTAGTAGAGAAAAAGCAAGAGTTGATTCAGCAGCCATTCCTGAAGCAAATGCTAGACCAAACTTAGCATTTTCCAAAGAAGCTAATCTTTTCTCAAGAGCATCGCGTGTAGGATTAGCAGTTCTTGAATATTCATATCCTCCTGTGGGATTTTCAATTTCTTTTCTAGCAAAAGTTGTAGATAGATGTATTGGTATAACTACATCACCGCTACTTTCAAAATTTGGTTCTTCACCGATATGAATTGCTCTAGTTGAAAATTTCATATTATCTTACCTCACTTATTCATAAAATATTTTACTACATCTATAACGGTTATTATGTCGATGATTTTTTTATTTTCTAAAACAATGATTGCATTTTCTTCTTTAAATAGTAAGAAAGGGTTTCGTATTTTGTCTTTCTTATCAACGGTTTTAAAAGGTGGATCCATAACTTGACCAACATTTATGTCTTCGAAGTATAAATTATCTAGAGAGTACATGTTGTACATTTTATCAATGAGTCCTTTTTCTGATACACTTCCAACCTGAAATTCACCGTCAATGACAGGTAGTTGTGATATGTTGTATTTTATCATTAAATTCATAGCGTGAGTTACCTTATCGGATGGTTTTACATAAATAAGCTCTTTTATTCTACTTTTTTTTGAATTGAGAATATCTTCAACGCTAACTTCAATAACTTCAGAATCAATAAAACCATTCTCTATCATCCATTCATCGGAGTATAGCTTAGTTAGGTAATTTCTACCTGTATCTGGTAGTATAACTACAATTACTTTGTCTTTTTCTAATTTTTTAGCAACTTCTAAAGCTGCAAATACAGCAGCACCAGAAGAACCACCTGCAAAAATTCCTTCTTCTCTCGCAAGTCTTCTAGCTGTTAAGAATGCATCTTTATCACTTACAACAACTATATCATCAATTACTTTAGGGTTATATGTACTGGGAAAGAAGTCTTCACCTATACCTTCAACTTTGTAAGTATGTATCTCACCTTGAGTATTGTAGAAACTATGATGATAAAGCGAACCTTCAGGGTCAGCTCCGATAACCTTTATATTGGGATTCATCTCCTTTAAATACTTACCAACACCGCTGATAGTTCCACCGGTACCAATTCCTGCAACAAGAACGTCAATTTTACCATCTGTTTGTTCCCAAATCTCAGGACCTGTGGTCCTATAGTGAATTTCTGGATTTGCGGGATTGAAGTATTGGTTTGGCATAAATGAATTCGGTTCGCTTTTTACAATCTTCTCCGCAACCTTAGTGTAGCTATTGGGATGATCCGGAGGAACCGATGTAGGAGTTACAATAACTTTAGCACCTAAGGCTTTAAGTAAATTTATCTTTTCGGTACTAACTTTATCTGGAACTGTAAATATAACTTTGTATCCCTTCAGCAAAGCTGCTAGAGCTAAACCTACTCCTGTATTACCTGATGTAGGCTCAACAATAGTATATCCTGGCTTTATTAATCCTTCTCTTTCAGCAGCTTCAATCATTGCAATTCCAATCCTATCTTTAACACTACCACCCGGATTAAAAAACTCTAACTTAGCCAAAACAGTAGCATTTATCCCTTTAGTGATATTGTTTAACCTAACAATGGGGGTATTTCCTACTGCCTCAAGAATGTTATCTAAAATCTTTTTACGAGCCATAAGAACTCCTAATACCTTATTATTAAGGATAAATATTATAATTGTCAATAATTAAATTTATATAAAAGTAAAATTTCACATTTTAAAATTTTTATTTAATAATAAATTGATAAAATTTAGTTAGGGGAAAATTTGATTTTAAGATTTTTAGGAGTAGGAGGGGTTCGAAACCCCTCTAGAATTTAGTAATGTATATCTTCTGATTTTATAGTTCCTGAGAAAGTTTTGTAAATAAAATATTGGTATATTGATACTAGGATTATGCCTACTAAGGCTACTATAAATCCTATTGTTAGAGTAAGTTCGTTTGATGCGGCTTTGTAAATTGTTATATCGTATATGGGGTCTTTAGATGATCTTATTAGTGCAGGGTACATTAATAATCCTACTGTTAGTATTACTCCTCCTATATTTAGAGATGATAATAGGAAAGATAGTTTTTTATTTTTTTCATAGCTGAGCTTAGAGAAAATGAAAGACAATATAGATAGAGTTGGTACTATAACAATTAAAGGATACTTTATTATGTTTGTGAAAATTTGTTTCTCGAAGAATAAAGAGAAAATGGTCCAAAGTATTAGTGTTACGATTGATAGGTAGAAGAAGATGTTTGAGAATTTTTTTACTTTGTTTAGCAATTCCCCTTCAGTTTTATTTGAAAGATAAAGTAAGCTATGGTATACGATAAATGAAGTAGTTGTTAGAGCAGTTATTAATGCAAATGGATTAAGTGCATCAATTAAGTTTAATCTAAAATTTTCATCGGATAAATCAACGCCTTTGAGAATATTTGCCCCTGCTGCTGATAGTATTATTATTATCAGTAAACTTGATATAGATAGAATCCAATCCCATATGGATTTCCATGTTTTTGAATTAACTTGACTTCTGAATTCAAAAGATACGGCTCTAAAAATTAGGGCAAAAACTAATAGCATTACGGGTATGTATGCTGCGCTAAAAAATTTTGCGTATGCTAAAGGGAACATACCGAATAAGAATGCACCGAAAGATATTAACCATACCTCATTTGCATCCCATACTCTACCTATGGCGTTTAGGATAATTCTTCTTTCTGATTCTTCTTTAGTTATAATTGGAGATATGAAAGCTCCCCCAAGGTCAAACCCATCTAAAACAACATATACTATTAAGAATATTCCTAATAAGAAAAACCACTCTATCAACATACATTACCTCCTCAGTCATCTATTCCTTTTGATATGATTTTTATAGTTATGAAAGTCCAAAGTATGAATAGTAATAAATATATTCCTACAAAAGTAAATAAAGTGAAGGTTACCTCTGGAGTAGATAAGTTGGATACAGAACCTTTAGTCTTCAATAGTCCATAGATGACCCAAGGTTGCCTTCCATGTTCTGTTACTATCCATCCTAGCCAGTTTGCTATTATTGGTGTTGGTATGGTAAATACAATTAACCACAATAACCATTTGGCCTTCTCAAGATTTTTGAAAAGTAAGACAGAAAGTATTCCTATAGCTATAAACATAAACCCTAGTCCTACCATACCTCTGAAGCTCCAAAATGTAAGAGGTATATTTGGTAATTCTTCTTTTTTAATATTATATTCATCTATGAGTTGTTTTATTCCTTTGACTTCTGCTTGTGGATCGCGGTACGCTAACATTGATAAAAGTCCAGGAATAGATATTTCAACAATGTTTGTCATATTTTTCTGATCTATTAGTGCTATTATAGGTTCGGAAGCAGGTTTCTCATTTTGCCATTTCGCTTCCATGATTGCTAATTTTAGAGGTTGGTGTTTTGCAACATATTCTCCGCTTAGAGTACCAAGAAATGGTTGTATTAGTGAGAATATTAAAAATATAAATGATGAAACTCTGAAAGCCTTGGTAAATATTTCTTTTTGTTTATTTTTTAGTATTTTGTATGAAGATATTCCCATAACAAGCAAAGAACCTGCTATAAAGCAAGCTACAATCGTATGTAGAAATCTTATTATATTTGGTTGATTGAAAATTATTGCCCAAAAATCAGTTAATATTATCTTACTCCCTTCAATCTTAAATCCTGTTGGTATTTGCATCCAGTTTAGTGCTGTTAATATCCAGAATCCAGATATGAATGTACCCAGCATAACTAAAAATGAGGAGATTAACCTTACAAGGGGTGAAACTTTCTTCTCAGCGAAAACGAGTATTGAAAGAAAAGAAGACTCTAAAAAGAATGCAACCATAGCCTCTATTGCTAGTGGTCCACCGAATATCCCCCCTGCTCTTTTTGAAAACTCAGCCCAATTGGTTCCAAATTGAAATTCCATGACTATACCAGTTGCTACACCTACTGCAAAACCTACTGCAAAGATCTTAACAAGAAAATTACCTATCTTTCTGTATATATCATCTTTCTTGATGAAGAAAATCAAGAAAAAGGTAAATATCACTAAAGATAATCCTATAGTAAACGAAGGAAATATGAAGTGAAAAGCAGCTGTTATAGCAAATTGCCATCTTGAAAGTAGTAGCGCATCCATACTATATTCTACCTCCCTTTAAAGAGACTTATTTTTATGTAATAATGTGCTTAAATTCAACATTGAAAATATATCTTACTTATTTTGTAGACTTTTATTATATTGGATACTTCTGAGTATTTAGTTTGAGTTGTAAAAGAGATTATTGATTGAAATATAAGGTTATTTGAAAATTTTATATTACCTATTCTAAATAATTAAAGTGAG
>JBMFQU010000063.1:0-10859 GCA_049968435.1 Brevinematia bacterium
CCTCTTGTTGATACCTCATTTTAGGAATCTCAACCTCTTATCAAGATTTCCTTTACCTATTTGCAAATTCCAAACCCTTAATTTAGTAATTAGATTTTTCAAAAAACTTTATAAGAGTTTTTGATAAGTGAAAATTCAAACATATATATTTCTAAACTATGATAATAGTAGAAGAAAAAGCAAGAGACGGAAATGTAATACTTAAATTAATAAAAAACGGCAAAGAGTATTATCTATCAAGCAAATACTATCCCTTAGAAGAGAGTAAGAAAATAGCAAAAAACCTGAATTTTAAAAACGAAATAATTTTAATAATAGGCATCGGTAATCCTTATCTAATAGAAGAAATAAAAGAAATACATCCCGAAAAAAAAATAATCATCCTTGAACCTCTTGAAGAAGTTGTAGAAAAGCTAAAAGAAATTAACTTATTACCTAAATGTGAAATAAAAGTTATAAAAGAAGAAAATGAATTAAAAGAGTTTTTATCAAGTTTATCCTACTTTGACTATTACATACACCCTCAGTACAAAAATTTGATTGAAGATATTAAATCTTGGGAAGATGTAATAAAAAGTACAATTCACACTTTGGCAATAAACAAAAACACGCTGATCAAATTTGGAAGAGTTTGGGCAAAAAATTTCATTCTATCTATAGAAAAATCAACTTCCTCAAAAGGGGTCAATTTAATTTTTAGAAAATTCCAAAACTCAAACGCGATAGTAATAGGAGCAGGACCCTCTCTTGATGAACACATAAAAACTATAAAAGAACTTTACAATGAATGTGTAATAATATCATCAGACACTTCTTTTCCCTATTTAGTAAGAAACAACTTAATACCAGATTTTGTCATAACAGTTGATCCTCAATTAAAAAACTTTATATACCTACTTCAAAACAAAAATTATGAAAACACCATTTTTATAGCAGATACACTTTATATACCACTTATTTACGATTTTATACCAAGAGAAAATATATTTTTGTTTGATTCACCATTTAAAGTTTGGCAAAGAATAATAGAAAAAACAGCACCAAAAGGTGAAATAATGGTAGGGGGATCAGTAATATGTAGCGCAATAGACCTATCAAATAAAATAGGTGCATCAAATATTATTTTAGCAGGTAATGATCTTTCCTATCCAAAAAGAAAGATATACTCAAAACAAAACTTTTACGAAATAAACTTTTTTCTAGATTCTAGCATATTTTCACCTTATGATCAGTGGAAAATACTATCAAAATACCCTCTAATAAAAAAATCAGATAAGGAAAGTAATACTTTACTGACTGACCCTAGAATGATCATTTTCAAAGAATGGATTGAAAAGTATATAAAAACCAACAATATAAATCTTATAAATCTATCTACCAGTGGATTAGTAATAGAAGGAGCTAAAAGTTTAGAAAACTATATTCCTTCCAAATTAAATAGAGATGAAATAAATAAAATAAAAAAGGAATTAATAAACTTACCTCTAAACAAACCTTACAAGTTAACAGACCTAAAAGAAAAAATAATAAGTTTACAGAGAAATTTAATACTTGGTAAAGTGGGAAAAACTATAGAGACTATAGAAGAAGACAAAATGCTAAAGGAACTTTTGGAGTTATCTTTACAAAAAACTCTTCTAAAAGAATACACAGAAGATGAATTCATAAAAGCACTTGAAGAAGAAGTAAAATACTTAGGTAAAATATTGAAAATAGGAATAAAATAGAATAAAATTTTTCAAAGGAGGAAGGTTTTATGAAACAGATTATATTCACTTTAACCATCTTGGTACTTTCAATTACTTCATTTGCTCAGGTAAAAATAAATATATGGCATGCATACAGAGGAGATGAAAAGAAAGCAATTGAACAAGTTGCAGATACGTTTAACATAACCTATTTTGATACCCAAATAACTTTGTTACCAGTACCTTTTGATGCAATGAACGATAAATTGAGAACAATGATACCTTTAGGTAAAGGACCTGATCTATTTATATTCGCTCAGGATTTCACAGGTGAATGGGCTAACAACAATATAATTGTGCCAATCTCTTCAATGGTAAACCAAAGTTTAATTGAACAATTCCCTAAATATCTCTTACAAGCTTATGTATACGGTGATAATGATGATCTATGGGCATTGCCAATGTCATTTAAAAACTTAATCTTATTCTACAACAAAAATTATGTATCAAAAGTACCAAATACTTGGAGTGAATTAATAGATCTTGCAAAAAAATTCACAGATCCTAAATCAGGACCTTATGGAAGAAGAGGTTTTGTATATGACATGGGTAATTTTTACTATCATACGATGTGGATCCAAGGTTTTGGAGGTAGAATATTTAAGAAAGTAAAAGGTACAGAATACTTTCCATTACTAGACTCAGAACCAGTTTATAATTCCATAAAATACGTGTTAAGATTAAAGAAAATGATAAATCCTACGGGAGATCCTAAAGGAGAGGTAGGAGGAGACAATGCAACAGTAACGGAACTTTTTAATTCAGGTAATGCTCTATTCGTAGTAAATGGTCAATGGTTCAGAGCTGAGATATCACCTAAGGTAAATTATGGTGTAGCACCATTCCCAATAATTGATGATTTACCTGGAATAAAAGGCTCTGGTAGAAGAGCTATACCATTCTTGACAGTAGAAGGGATATTTATGTCATCGAATGTTAAAAACAAACAGGCAGCGTTTAAAGTGATGGAATTCATAACGAGTCCTCAAGCAGGAAGAATATTCGCGAAAGTCGGTAAGCAGACTCCCGCAAACATAAATACCTACAAGTACTCAGAAGTAAAGAATGATCCAATATCACAAATCTTCATAGAAGCAGCAAAGGAAGCAATACCAATGCCAAATGTTCCTGAAATGGCACTAACATGGTCTCCAGCGACAAGTGCTTTAGTTGAAGCTACTGGACTTGATGCAGATGATCCACAATTAGATTCAAAGATAAAAAGCATCTGGAAAAAGAGACAAGATGAATTAATAAACTTAATAAACACAAGCTTAAGGAAGAAATAACTAAAAAATAAAATAAAGGGGGCCTTGGCCCCCTGATTATCTACATTCCTATCTCACCAAATATAGATGACCTAAGTTGAATACCTACGGAATCTTGATACTCAGTTGAAGAAAGATAAAATCTCTTATAGGTAAGTAATATATCCACCGTAGGATCAACACTGTATGCTATTTCAAGTGAAACAACAGAATCTTTTAATACATCTTCAAAAAACACATTAAATGAAGGTATATTGTTTCTTTGATATTTCAAAACACCATAAGAAGGTATTCCTGCTATCATCTTTACAAGATCTTTACTTATCTTAAGATTAGCCCACAGCCTATTCACAGAATAACCAGAAAAATCTTCAGATGGCCAAAGCTGCTCATAACCAATGTAACCATCAACAACATTAGATATACTTACACCAGCACTTCCAAGAATACCATTAAATGTAGGTGGAGTAAACGTTATCAGATTAGTAAGCTTAATAGTCCTCTGTATATCGTACAAAGTGTCAAAATAAGAGGGTACAAACTGTCCAGTAGTCCTTCTGTACTCTATTCTGTAAGGAATAATCCCTAAAATTCCACCTTTAACTCCTGCACTTATCCCCTCACCAGGAAGTAGATTGAAACCTTGATTGAAACCTTTATTAGTAAATACCGAAATAAGATAAGTATTTGCATTAAGATCATTTATGTATATCCCTCCTTTAGCAACATCACCAAAGATCGTAAGTGAAAACACACCCACATCAACAACTGGAAAATCAACATCAGCACCAACAAAAAATACACTAGGATTACCTTCAAAAACCTGATTACTCACAGAGTAAGGTTCTAGATCAACAACTCCCGAAACACCTAGAGCTATATTACCAAGCAAGAATGTACCATAAAGAGGCCTAACATAGTGTCGCATACCTATTATTCTACTTCTAGACAAATCAGCAACAGCAGTCTCAAAGCCATAATATCCAAAATCGAGGTCAAACTGTAATCCTATCCTTCTTATAGCTGGGAAATTAAGCATATTAGAGTATCTATCCATTATAAATCCATGCCCTAAGGTAATATCAGGAATATTACCTATTCTTATGAATACTTTATCTCCTTTACTTCCATAACTTAAGAAAAGAATTTTCTTAAATAGGTCATCAGCAAAATCAGTTATTGAAAAAGTATTGCCATAGAAACCAAAATCGTATTCTTGAGAGTTATACCACTTTGTTGTATTGTAAATATTATTCTTTCCATCCCAATAACCTACAAGGTATAAACCTACACCAAATTTACCTATCCTAAAGATAGGAGAAAGCAATATCTTATTCCAAACAGTACCATTAATATTTTCAGCACTTATCTCCCAACCAAGATTAAACTTAGGCTCAGAAGGTTCAGAAGGCTGTTCAGGCTTTGGTTCACCTTGAGGTGCCACAGGTAACTTAGGTTGAATTTGCTTTTCTTCTTGTTTTTGATCTTGTGTTTTTTGCTCTTGTTGAGGTAGTTGTTGTAAATTCTGCGGCTCTGAGAAGTATTTGTTAAAATCTTCCTCAGAAATCTTCTTAGGATCATCAATTTCAATATTACCTAAATATGAATTAATAGTACTTGAAAAACCAGCAGGAACATCTACATTTTTTCCATCAATGGTGGATAAATTAACTACTCCTTCTTTCACCAAAACTTCCATAAAGGATAGCCCACCCTGACCTTTGCTATATATAACTCCAAAGTCTGTACCCCTAACCGCCGCAATACCTGTTTCAGTTTTTACCTTAAGCTCATCAAATGAAGAAGTCTTCTTGAAATTTACTCTAACTTTACCTAAATTAAGTTGTACCGTGCTATCAGATTGAAATTTCTCTAAAGAAATAGTAGAATACTCATACAATTTTATAGTTTTGTTAGGTGCGAGTTTTATCTCTGCATAACCATCAGCTCCAGTTCTTATAACTGAATACAACGGAATACTTTTACCTGACTCCAATTGTTTATAGACTAAAGTAGTTTGACTTTTATCTCCAGAAACAGCATACTGAACATCACCTATAGCAATCTCAACATAAGGATACTGATCAACCTGAGCAAAAGAAAAAGCAGTAAAAGCTAACAAAATCAAGAAACTAAAAATTATACTTCTCATAAATCCCTCCTAAAATGAAATTTCTGTTGAAATTGTAGTACTCTCAAGCGGTTTTAAAACCATAACACCATTCTCTTCAGACCATCCAAAAGTCCTAGTGTAGTTTACCACTATACCAACCATATCAGAAACTTTATAGTATAACCTACTACTTATAGTAGCATCTACTGACTCTGTTGTATAAATATCTTTAAACTCTCTTATATTTTTTCTATCATAAGTAAAGTCAAAAGAAACAATTTTAGTAACCTCCTTATCAAGATGAAATTTAACTCTCATCTCAGGGTAGGTTGTATCATCAAAAGAGTCTTGTAAATCGATCGAAAAGCTAACAATGTTCTCAAAACTAACACCTGAAGAGAAAAACCAACCAAAGTAAGAATTAGTTATATTATCAAGCAAATCATATTTTGAAATATAAGTATTACTAACAACTAAATATCTTTCCGATTCATAGAGAGGATCAAAAAATGAAGGTAAAAATTTAGGTTGTAGGTATCTAATCTCAAATGTATAAGGTAAAAAAGATAATACACTACCAGTTAATCCTGTAGCTTCACCACTACCTTTGTTAAAGATATAGGCAAAATCAGCATACCACCTCATATCAAAAACAGGATCAAGTTGAACAATAGGCAAACCTAAATCAGCACCAGCAATATAAATTTCTCTACCTTTACTAACATCACTATCAGAAAAACTGTAAGGAGAATTAGTTGGTGGAGCAGGATTAAATGGATCTAAATCAGCAACAATACTGGCACCAACCTCCAAACCATCAAGCAAGAATATCTGACTACCATATAATGGTCTAGCAAAACCCCTTAAACCAATTATGTCAAAATCAAAAATATTATCGACAAATGATTCAAAACCACCATAGTCTAGATCAAGATCAAATGCTATACCAAATTTCTTCACACTTGGATAACCTAAATTATTAGCATAATTGTACATTATAAAACCATTCCCGATAGTAGCATCTTCAATTTGTCCAATTTTGAAATAAACAGGTTTTTCTCCCTTCAATCCCCACCTTATGTACCTTATTTTAGATAAGATAGCTTGCCAAGAATTCCATTCTGTAGCTCTTAACTTCCAATCTCCATCAAACTCAAAATTTATATCAAGTCCAATACCTAACTTGCCAAAAGAGAAATCAGGTTGTCCTTTTATCTGAAAGTAAGTTACACCGTTAATTACAACTGTACCAAAAGAAAATCCAAAACCAAACTTTGGACTTTCATCAGAAGTAGAACTAGAAGTATTATCAGAATTAGTAATATTCTCTTGAGCAACAGCAAAAGAGCTTAGGATCAAAAGAATAGCAACAACCAAAATCAAAAACCTACTCATAATCTCCTCCTTTAAAAGTATATTACTCTTCCAAAATATATTATTACAAGTTTAATCAACTTTCAAAAAGAATAGAAAAACTATTACTTAAACTACTAATAAAATTAACTCAAAACTCTCAAAGTTAAAAACGATTACTATTGTTTAAGTAAGGTAAATTAAGATAAGAATAAAGTTACATATAATAGTTAAATATTTGTTGCATTAATTTTACATCAATATAATGTCCACTTTTTCTAGCAATAAATTCTCCTCTAAGGGTAGGAGAAAACAGAGCAATAGCTCCCAAAAGATCTAAAATTTTATGTCTAACATTTTCATTTGGAAACCTCTCTTGGTTTAGAGATCTACCTTCGACTCTACTATAGACATGAACATTTTCCATACTTGCACCTAGAGCAAGTCCTTTTTTCTTTAGTATCTCGGCATCCTCTATAAATCCAAAAGTTCTAGCGGGAGATATTTCCTTTACAAAAGTCTCTTGGTTAATTTCTATTCTTATCTTTTCTTTACCAATAACATCAAATTCTATTTCATAATCAACTATAAGCTTATCAGAAGGTTTAACGATTAAATATTGGTTATCATCTTTACGAAATTCAAATTCTCTATCAATATAGAAATAACTTTTCTTATCCTTCTGATTAACTAAACCAACTTCTAAAATCTTATCTACAAAAACCCTAGCACTACCATCAAGAATAGGTATTTCCCTACCTTCATTTATTTTTATTATGATATTATCTATTCCGAGTCCAGTAAAAACTGAGAATAAATGCTCAACAGTCATTACCTCATACTTACCAAAAGAAATAGTAATATTCTGAGAAGTACTAGACACATTAGATGGGTCAAAACGATATAACTTACCTTCAATCTCAAAAACAATACCAACATTCTCATCTGCCGGAAGCAAAAAAATACTTCCAAATTCTCCAGTATGCAAACCTATGCCTTCAAAAAATAAAGATCTAGCAATAGTTTTTTGCTGTTCCATCACTTAATTATTACAAACACTAAATATAACTTGAAAATTAAACCATTCAAAAAATATAAGTTAATAAAGGAGAAAATTTATGAACCTAGATTTCGTAAGAATATTAATAATTGAAGACAATGCAGTAACCAGAAAAGTAGTTATGGAAGGACTAAAAAATTACGCATTTGAAGTAATAGAAGCAGAAAACGGAACTCAAGGAGTAGAATTTTCTATATCCTATGAACCTGATGTAATACTTCTAGACCTAAATCTACCCGACATAGATGGATTTAAAGTATTAGAAATGTTAAGGAAAAACCCAAAAACTATGTTTATACCAGTAATTATAATAACAGTAAGCGCAACATCAGAAGATGTACAAAAAGCAATACTATACGGAATAAAAAGTTATGTTGTAAAACCTATAAAAATAGATGATCTTATAAATAGAATATCTAAAGTACTCAAAATACCATTAAACGAACTTAAAAGGCAAAAGGGTAGCAAGCTTTTAATATTATACCCTGGAATTGAAGAACTAAATTTAACAGAATATTTAGGTAAAAAAGTAAAGAAGGTAAGCGTATCTGAATTAGAAGAAGGAATGAAAATAGGAATACCTCTCTACAAAGACAAACTAGGCAAAGAAATACTTTACAAAGCAGGAGTACCGCTAAATGAAAAAAGAATACAATCAATCCAAGACGCTGGATTCGAATGGATATATGTAATAGAAGAAGAAGAAGAATTAGAAGAACACGAAGAAAACTTAATCTGATATAATTCTATTTACAATATTTCTATCCATTCTGAGAATACTATCAGTTTTACCGATACTAGACAAGATAAGTTTTACAGTTCCTTCTACTTTATCATTACTTATGTTTTCGATAGCAGCATTTATATTCTGAAACTTTATAGTTAGGACATATGATTTTCTTTTACTTTCTTCAAACTCAGATTCCATTTTATCAGTGGTAGATGAAAGAGTATCATATACTTTCATTAAATCTCTAGACAAAATACCATCTTTTACATCTTCTAAAACGTACCTATCACCAAACTTTGAACTTTCATAAATTTTCCTAATTTCATTCATAGCATTATCATCCAAAGTAACATTATCCGGATTTATAGTCTTCAAGAAATCAGATAGCCTTTTAATGGCTTCAAGCTTAGCTTGCATAAAGTTAGTATCTTCTTGCAACTTCTTCATTTCATCTATTATTCCTCTAAACGTATCCACTGTTTTCTTCTTCAAAATAACTTCATCCTCAGAAGGAGATAAACTTTTCTTATTTCTAGAAATCTTAACTTCATCATTGTGAACAATTCTTGAATTTTCACCTATCCTAACAATTTTCATACCACCCTCCGCTTTAGTATACAATAATCAATTAAACATTTTCAAGAAATAAACCTACTAGGAATAATCGGTTAAAAACACAAGTTATTAAACTAATTTTGGATATTTGCTTCCTCACTAATTACTTCCTCCTTATCCAAAACAGGAGGTTCCTTTGAAACTAAAATAACGATTAAAGAAAATATGAACAAAAACAAACCTGCCACTAGATCTACTAAAATCATTTCATAAAAATTACCATGAAAAAAAACAAAACCTAATATCAAAATAATATCAGTTAAACCCAATGGTATAAGCAAATACCAATTTTTAAAAGCAACAGCATAATTTATGAGAATAAAAGAAACAGCAAGAGGGATAAAAGCAAAAGTAAAAAACCATAGAATATCTTTAGCTAGTAAGTATCTTTCACCAAATATTCTCAATACTAGATCACCAAATAAAAGTATAAAAACTCCGTAAATTAAACACACAATAAATGAGAGTAAAACTCCCTTAAAAAGGGCAACAATACTTGCCTTATATCCACTTTTAATATAGTCATCTATCATCCTAGGTAAAACGACATAGGAAATAGGTATAACAACGAAAAGATTAGCCTTTGCAACAGTTGAAGCTATAGCAAATATATCCGTATCTTCCGGTGAAAAATATCTTCTTGAGAAAATAACATCAGCATAATTCAAAACACTATAGAAAACATTTATCAAAACTATCGGTATAAGAGGTAAAAAGTAAGAAAATTCAATCTTTTGATTACTATCAAAGTCCAAATTTCTAATTTCCCTTGAATAAAGAAGAATAATAGAAGAAATAACAAAAGATAACATTATACCAACTAACATTGAAGCAGTAGCCCCAATGTAGCCTTTCCAAGAAACTAAATAAGGATAAGTAATAACAAATCTCAAAAATGGATAAGAAAAATTGATTATACCCAAAGCTAAAAACATTTTTAATGACTGATAAAGAGAAGATGTAATACTCGTAAGATAAGTAAATATAACTATAGTTATAGCTATTATCAAAACTAGGTAACTATCTACATTTATAAAGCCCATAATGATAGGATAAAATGGAATAGACAACACAAAAAAAACTAACATAAAAATAAAAGAATATAAGGCGAATTTATAAGAAAAAACTATTGCTTTAGAAAATTCTCCTCTAGAGATCATTCCTGTAGTTTCTTTAACATTAAACATTCTAAAAGATATAGCAATAGTTCCCAAAATGTTTATGATCGAATTTATAGACATAACAGCACCATACTGGCCTAATGGAAGGAAATGAGTATAAATTATATTAACAAAAAACGCAAAAGCATTACCTAAAACTGTGAAAAAAGTCAATACAAAGGAATCAAAATAAAACCTATCGGACCTTAGCTTAGCAATAAACTGCTTAAACATTATTCACTCCAGTTGATCCAAAGCCACCTTCTCCTCTAGAAGTAATAGAAAGTTCTTCAACAACAGTAAGATTTACCCTTTCAAACTTCGATATAACCATCTGTGCTATTCTCATACCATTAGTCACAACAAAAGGTTCTTTACCAAGGTTTATTAGAATAACCATTACTTCTCCTCTATAATCTGGATCAATAGTACCCGGTGTATTCAACACAGTTATACCGTACTTTAAAGCAAGGCCACTCCTAGGTCTAACTTGCGCCTCATAACCATCTTCTAGCTCAATACTTATACCAGTAGGTATAAGTTTTATTTCACCAGGGTTTATTACAACATCTTGAGATAAACAGGCATGCAAATCCATACCAGCAGAAAACTTCGTTTTATAATCGGGTAAAATAGCACCTTCTCTTACAACTTTAACCTTAACATTCATATTTTAGTTATGTTAATAATATAAACAAATCAATTTCAAATTATATACCTAGCATTTAAATAAAGTCTTAACTTCTATTATAGAATATAATTACTCTCTATTGAATTGGAAATTTCTAGAAACTTCTTTTAGTTTCCCACCC
>JBMFQU010000064.1:0-10765 GCA_049968435.1 Brevinematia bacterium
CAATACACAAACCAGAACATTATTCATAACTTAAATTACAAACAGTTTCCACCTGATTTCTACCTAACAAAATTTATAAACGTATAGGAACAAAGAAATTTTAGAATATTTAATTTTTATAAAATTATGTTAACTTATTTGTTTAGAAAAAATCAAATTAAAAAAACAAAAAAAATAAAGAAAAGCAAAGGAAATAACAAACTTAACCACACTTATACATCCAAAAGAAGATTCATAAAAGAAATTTTTTAATGCTTTAAAACAAAAGCAAAAAAACAAAAAGCCGATAAATAAAAAACGGTGAAAAAAGCAATAACAGCAGCAATAACACTAATAGCAACAACGGCATTTTGTTTTAATCTAGAAAAGAAAGAATTTTTACATTATGATTACATAAAAATTACTACAACAAATAACATTACCAACTTATACATGGTTGTTATGAAAGATGGTGTAGAGATTCCAGATTTATTAGGTAGAGTAAAAATTTTACCTAAGGTTAATAAAAGCAATTCTATTTTTATTTTTGTTCCTACATATGGAATAAAAGATGGTGAATATGAAGTTTGTATATATGATAGTGAAAAAGAAATTTTTAGAGAAAAAATATTTTTTCTCTCAAGACAGCAAGCACATTTAAAGGAGCCGCTAAAAGTACTAACATTTGAAGAAAATATGGATATAAGGTTATTGTTTTTAGAATCAAAGAGTAAAGGGAAGAGTTTTAAAAGCTACAAAGTTTCGGCTGAAGAAATAAAAAAAGTAATGGACGAAATGAAGTTGAATACATTTTTAATGTTAGGTGGTCAGACAACTTTGTTAAAAGATGAGAATAATATATGGTTTCCTAGAGTTATTTCAAATGTAACGGTTTTGAAATACCTTAAGGAGAAAGGAATTCAAGTGGGAGCTTATGTAATGTGTTTTTTGACAATAGGTCAAAATAAAGAGAATTCTTTTAAAGGATATAAACCTAATTTAGTTTACGATAATGGAAACATATACGAAAACTACAAATACACTTCTATAACTTCTACAAAAAGAATTAAAGACATCATTGATATTCTTTCTTATTTAGGTTCTAAAGAGTATATAGACTTTCTTGGCATTGACTTCATAAGAGTAGGGGATTATGGAGGGTTAGAATTATTACCTGATTTCTATGAAGAGGTTCTTGAGAATGTTGATTTATCTGAATTTGGGTTAACGGACATTAAGGATAAAAGTATTAAAGGTTTAAGTAAGATAATTTTTTTAAATCCGAATCTTAAAAAACTTTTCAAATGGTACCAAAGCGTTAGAGTTGGTAGAATAATAAAAGAGATAAAAGATTTTTTAAGGAAAAGAGGAATTAATAAACCATTAATAGCTTTTATGCTAGGCTGGGAAGCTGGTAGAGAGCACGGTCAAGATTTATATATGTTCCGGGATGCTGGAGTTGACTATTCTTTTTACATGCTTTATGAGTTTTACTCAGATGAAATGTTCGAAAAGGCAGGTAAATTCTATTTGAGAGAAATATATAATCTTGATACTAACATAGTTTTCGGTAATATAGTTGATGTAATTCTAAACAAAGGAAAAGTAAGACCCTTAGATAACTTTCAAAATAGGATAATAAAGTTTATAAGCGAATTTTCTTATTTCGTACCCAATGGTTTTTTCATCCATGATCTTTACAGAATATTAAAAGGAAGAAAGGGTGATTACTCAACTGATGATTGGATAAACTCTGTAAGAAGAATTTCAGAATTAATGGATAACTTAAAAGAATCAGATGAATAACTTTTTAGGAAAAGGTATGATTATTTAAAATTAAAGTCAATTATGAGAAAAGTCGTAGGAAGTATACAAGGGTTCTGGGAAAAAGATAAAGTAAAAATAGTTCTATACATAGTAATAGGATTTGTTCTGTCGTTACCTATAATTCATTACCTTATTACAGGAGGGTATACTTCATATTATCTTGATGTTGCAATAAGGGTAGGAGTATATCTTTTGCTTGCTTTGGGGCTCAATTTAGTTATAGGTTATACTGGTCTTCTTGATCTGGGATTTATTGGAGTTTTTGGAGTTGCCTGTTATACTACTGCTATTTTGAACACTTCTGGAGTACCTTTTTATCTTTCAGCTCTCGGTGCTATAATAGCAGTTATGATATTCAGATTCATAATAGGTTTACCTATAATAAGGCTAAGAGGAGATTATCTAGCAATAGCGACTTTAGGTTTTGGTGAAATAGTTAGACTTATTGCGAATAATTGGGATGCATTGACTAATGGTCCTAGAGGTTTACCAAAGGTTGGGCAACACATTGAAGAGATAAACTTTGGTTTTATAACCTTATCTTCTAGTTTAGAGGTATATATATTTACTTTAATCATGATTGCTTTAGGAATATTAATATCGTACCGTATAGAGAATTCGAGAATAGGTAGAGCTTTAGTTGCTATAAGGGAAGATGAGATAGCCTCATCTCTTATTGGGATAAATACTTCAAAGCTAAAACTTTTCATATTTGTAATAAGTGGTATATTTGGTGCAGTTGCAGGAATCATTTATACTCACAAGGTTGGTTATATAACTCCTAATCTTATACAGTTCTGGGATTCGATACTTTTAGTTTCAATAGTTGTTATAGGTGGTATTGGTAGTATTCCTGGAGTAGTTTTAGGCTCTATTCTGTTTTACGGATTGCCAGAGTTGTTAAGAGAATTTCTAGGATCACAACTTACAGAGTTCAGAATGCTAGTATTTGGAATTCTTATGCTTGTAATGATTATATTTAGACCTCAAGGATTAATACCTTCTGAAAGAAGGAAACTTGAACTTAAGCCGGAAGATCAAAAAGTGAAAGAAGAGGAAGATGAATCACTTTTTGATATTGAGAAAAGATAATTTATCAGATGGTAGATAAACCAATAACAAGTTTAGAGATATCTATTAAATCCTTTATATAAATATGTTCATCTAATGAATGTGGATTTCTCATTCCGCAAGATATATTTAGGGTTTCAAGACCTTTTTCGTTAAGTATGTTTGCATCGCTACCACCTCTTGTTGTAGTTAAGTTAGGCTTTATTCCTATCTTGTAGCAAACATCTACAAATTTTATCACAGATTTTGAGGACTCAGATATACTGTACCCGTTGTACAGTTTTTCAAATGAAAAATTAACCTTACCTCCAAACTTTTTTTCACACTCAAGACAGTATACTTTAATTTTATCAATCTCCTCTGTAATTCTATCGTCGACAAAACTCCTAATTTCTCCCTCAAAAACAGTGTAATCAGGTATTATGTTAGTTGCTTTTCCTCCACTTATTTCACCTACATTTGTAACAGTATCTTTATCAATTAATCCGGTATCAATTTGATTTATAATATATGAAGCCATTTTGATAGCATTTATTCCTTTATCTGGATCAATTCCAGCATGGGCTGATTTACCTAGACATTCTACCTTGAATCTATAGTGTGTTGATCCTTTAATTATTGCGGTGCCAACATCTCCATGTGAATCAAGACAGTAACCATACTTTGCTTTTATGTTTGACACATCTAAGTATTTAGCTCCGACTAGTCCTATTTCCTCAGCAGATGTTATTATCAAGTAAATATCGCCGTAGTTAGACATTTGTTCTTCTTTCAAATGGTAAGCAAGCTCTAACATAGCTACTATTCCTGCTTTATCATCTGCTCCAAGGATAGTTCTACCATCAGATTTTATTATCCCCTTATCCTCATCTACTATAGGGTTTATATCTTTACTTGGTTCAACGGTGTCGGCATGCGCGCAGAAGAAAATAGGATCCTTGCTTTTATCATTTCCTTCAATAAAAACTATCATGTTTTTTACTTTACCATTAACCTGTATTTCTGAAATAAAACCAATTTCTCTAAACTTTTTGGCCAGGTATTCAAATACGAAATCTTCCATTAGAGAGGGACTATATATCCTTACAATTTCACAAAAATTGTTTATAATTCTTCTAGAATCCATAGCTCATAATTATATAGTTTAAAAGCTCATTATTTCTACTTAGAATATTTTATAAATAAAAGGTTTTAGAGGTAAGAAAATACTAATAGTTATAATTTTTAATTCAAAATCGCTTAACATACAACAGTTGTTTGAATAACTTTTAAAGTAATATTTATACTTGACTTATGCGAAGTTCAAGTATTCTTGATCATACGGCAGATGTGATGATAGAGGGTAGGGGGGATACCCTTGAAGAAGCTTTTGAAGGTATAGCCATTGCTTTACAAAGTGTAATTACTGATACTTCTAGAATTTATGAAAAGAAAAAATTAAAAGAATGTATAGATCTAAAAAGTGATAAGTGGGAAGATTGGCTCTTTGAGTTTTTGAATAAAATTATTTTTATTAAAGACACTGAGAAGATAGTTTTTAAGGATATAAAAGTAGAAATATCCGAAAGGTCCTATGGTAAGGAGTTGTGTTTTGAGATTAAAGGTGATAAAATCAATTTCAAAAAGTACGAAATAAATGTAGATGTAAAAGGGGCTAGCTATAGTAACCTTGAAGTAATCAAAGAAAGAAGTTATTATATTTGTAGATGTATAGTAGATGTATAATTTTTGTAGAGAAAGTTTATGAAGCATGTAGAGTTTAAAATAGGTTTAGTCGTAATAATTGGGCTAACACTAATATTTTTGGGGTTTTACCTTACCAATTCTTTACCTTTCCTTGATAGAAGTTATAGAATAAATGTAGTTTTTAAGTATTTAGCTAATATTCCTGTAGGTGGTAGTGTAAAACTTGTAGGTGGAATAAAGATTGGAACTGTGGAAGACCTAAAAGAGAAACCAGAAGAAGGAGGAGTAGTAGTCACTTTAAAGATTGATAGAAGATATAAGATAAATAAAGATGCTTCTTTTATTATAAAATCTACATCTCTGGTAGGAGAAAAGTATATTGACATAATAAACTATACAGGCGAACCGCCATTTCTAAACGATGGTGATACAGTAATAGGACAAGAAATAAGCTCTATTGATGAAGCTATTGCAGGATTATCTTCATTCTTGAAAAAAGTCATGAAGGCGCTTGAAAACAAACCTAATCTTTCAGAGTCATTTGATAAACTACTTTTAGCAATAATATACCTTGAATCTGTACTAGATGAGTTAAACAAAAATAAGTCATACATAACACTTACATTAAGAAACCTCTCAGAATCCTCAGAAAACTTAAAAAGTTCATTATCTTCAGTTTCCAAAACATTATCAAGCTTAGAGAGTTTGAGTAAAATAGATGTAAAAAAACTTAACGACTCTATAAACATTTTATCTACTTCTTCGATTGAGATATATAAGATCCTCACAAACAAGAATAGTCTAGTAGGTTTGATTAATGACGAAGAAGTCAATAATAGTTTGAGGAGAACTATAAAAAATTTAGAAGTATTCTCTAAAAAGATTTCAGATAACCCTTCATCACTTATAAATATATTTAGGTAATAGTTATTTTGTCCTTTTAGTAAATATTAAAATTAAAGTACCCACTAAAACTGAAAATATGCTTCCTAGGTATATACCTACTTTTGCTAAATCTAGATAATGTGGTGTTGAGTCAAATGATAAATGTGCTATAAATAGAGCCATAGTAAATCCTATTCCTGCTAACCATGATACACCGTAATATTCTTTCCAAGATACTTTGTTTGATATATCTGCTATTTTTAGCTTTACAGATAAGTATGAGAATGTAAATATACCTGTTGATTTACCTAAAAGTAGCCCAAGAGATACACCTAAAACTACAGGATGGGTTAGATCTTTTATTGAGAAGTTACCTATATATACTCCAGCGTTGGCTAAAGCGAATAAAGGTAAGATCAGAAAAGAAACCCAGTTACTAATAGCTGTTTCAAATCTTTGTAAGTGAGGTTCTATGTTTTTTAGTAATTTCTTTGTTTCTTGAAAATCTGATTTCGTACTACCTAATACTTTACCTTCTTGTGTACTTTTGATTATTACATTGATTGATTGTGAAAGTCTTTTTAAATTTTTGAATGCATTATCTGTCACATCCGCAGGGATTGTAAAAGCAAGCAATACACCAGCTATAGTAGCGTGTATACCAGAATTTAGTAACAATAACCACAGTATGAAGCCAAAAGTAACATATAATAATGTAAACCTCATTCCTAATTTATTGAGTAATAATAAAACTAAAACTATAACTAGGGATATTACTACATATTCAAACTTCACTCCAGTTGAGTAAAAAATAGCTATAACGATCAATGCTGCTATGTCGTCTGCAATTGCTAGTGCTGTAATGTTTACTCTTGAAGCATGGGAGATTTTCTTACTTAGAAGCATCATAACTGCTATAGTAAAAGCAATATCAGTAGCCATCGGGATGCCCCATCCTCTAAAGCTGTCTAGTCTGTAATTAAATAAAGAATATATTACTATAGGTAAGATAACTCCACCAGTTGCAGCTATGACTGGGAAAATGGATTTCTTAAAAGATGACAATTCTCCTACTAACATTTCTCTTTTTATTTCCATCCCTACTAATAGAAAGAAGAATGTCATCAGTCCATCATTGATCCAATGGAGTAATGTCTTAGAAAATTCAAAATCCCCAATTTTAAAACCTAGTTCAACTTTTAGTAAAGAAAAATAGGTTTCTCTCCATGGTGAATTTGCCCAAATTATACCTATAATAGCAGCTATTAGAACAAGTATTCCACCTGATAACTCGCTCCTAAAGAAATTCGATATATTAACAAAAATTAAGCTTATCTTTCTTGTATTATCCTTCATAGATTTTGTATATTAACTGTCTAATCAGTTTTTTTTCAACTATGCTTTATATTTTACTTATACTTATGTTCTATTATTTTACCCTCAATTATGTAGAATATATCTTCGCATATGTTTGTAAGCAAGTCTCCTATCCTTTCGAGGTCTTTGAATACAAAAAGTAGAAGTATACCTTCTTTCACAGTATTTTCATCATAATTTGCTATTATCTTTGAAACTCCTTGATTCCTCAATTCATCAACTTCTTCATCTATCTTTATTACTTCTTTAGCAATTTCAGAGTTTTTGTCTACAAATGCTCTTATAGTTTTATTCATCATTATCATTAATAAGTTAAATATTCTTTCTATCTCTTCAGGTATTGTAATTTTACCCACTGATGAGTTCATAGCAGAAAGTATATTGCTTGCTATATTCACTGCGTGGTCTCCCATTCTTTCGATGTCTTTGTTTATCTTTACTGCCATTATTACCTTCCTTAATATCTCTGCTTCAGGTTGGTACAAGGCAATAACTTTAATTATTTTGCTTTCTATTTCTATCTCTAGGCTATCTAGCTTTTTATCTTCTTGTATTATCCTTTTACATAAATCTGCGTCTAATTTCTTAAGGGCTTCTATAGATTTGTATAACATTTCAGATGCAATAGAGACTGCGTTTACTAAATCTTCGTCTATATAATTTATTTCCCTTTCGAGCTTTATCATAAAACCTCCTTAGATTTAATTATATATATTATCCAAATTTTCCAGTTATATAATTTTCTGTTCTCTTGTCTGATGGTGTAGTAAATATCTTTTCAGTAATATCGAATTCGATTAGTTCACCATTCAGCATAAAGCCTGTATAATCTGATATTCTTGATGCTTGCTGCATATTGTGAGTTACGATCACTACTGTATAATTTTGAGATAATTCAATTATTAACTCTTCAATCTTTGCACTCGAGATAGGATCTAATGCTGAAGTAGGTTCATCCATTAGAAGTATTTCAGGTTGTACTGCTAGTGCTCTTGCTATACACACTCTCTGTTGTTGTCCACCTGAAAGAGATAGAGCTGATCTATTTAACCTGTCTTTAACTTCATCCCATATACCAACCTTCCTTAAAGAAGTTTCTACAATCTCATCTAAAATGCTTTTTTTCTTTATACCTCTAAGTCTAGGTCCAAATGCTACATTGTTATATATCGATGTAAAGAAAGGGTTTGGTTTCTGGAATACCATACCGATTCTACTCCTTATTTCAAAATCATCCATAGTATTGTCATCTATAATGTTCTTACCTCCAAATATTATTTCTCCTTCAATTCTAACATTTTCAGAAAGTTTATACATTTTATTTAAAGTCCTAAGAAAGGTAGTTTTTCCGCATCCTGAAGGTCCTATTAGTGCCGTAATCTTGTTTTTGAATATATTGATATTTATATTTTTTAATGTTTGAACTTCTCCGTACCAGAAGTTTAGGTTTTTTACTTCTATTATAACTTCATTAATAGTTAAAGTATCCATATTTTATCCTCCTTAGTCCTGTATTTTTCTTAGTCTTCTTCTTAGAAGAATGGTGGTTAAATTTAACAGAAATGTTAAACCTAAAAGTACTAAAGTTGTTGCAAATTGTATTGGCATTGTAGCATCAACATCTACTGATTGTGTAGACATTATATATATGTGATATCCTAGTTCCATAAATTGGTCTGTTAAAGATGAGGGGAGGTAGGGTAGAAAGTAGGCAGCACCTGTAAATAGTATTGGTGCAACTTCTCCACTTGCTCTTGATATTGCTAGTATCGTTCCTGTTAGAACACCAATCATGGCTCTAGGAAGAACTACTTTTACTATTGTTTCCGCCTTGGTTGCGCCTAAAGCAAATGATGCCTCTTTTATTGTATTAGGTACAGCTTCTAAAGCTTCCTTTACAGATACTATTACAACAGGTAAAGTAAGAACTCCCATCGTAAAACCTGCCCATATCAAAGCAGGTTTACCCCATACTAAATTCCCCCCATAAAGAATTCTGTCAATACTTGCACCTATTCCTAAGATAAAGAATGAAAATCCAAATAAACCTATAATAATTGATGGAATTCCTGCTATGGTATTTATTGAAAAATTTACTAGTTTGTATAAAACTGAGTGTTTGTTTGCATACTCACTCAAATATATAGCTGTGAAGACTCCAATTGGAATTGAAAATATTGCCATGACTATAACTAAAAGAGCTGTACCTAAAATAGCGGGGAAAATACCACCTTTAGTCATTCCTTCTTCAGGTGCTTTTGTCAGAAATTCCCATGTGATCTTTTCATATCCTCCTATGAAAATAACACCAATTATTACTGCTAATATGGCAATTATAATTAAAGTTGAGAGTAGTAATAAAATGTAGGTTAATATATTTGAAATTCTGTATTTTAATTTTATATTTCTACTGTTTGAACTTATATTCTGTGATAGATTTTTTGATAAAGCATTTACATCTGAGAGAGAACCCATATTTACCTCCTTTCTATTCCTAGTCTTTCTTTTACTTTATGAGAAATATAGTTTGCTAGCATATTAAACAATATTGTAACAATTAAGAGAATTAAGCCTATAAAATAGAGTACTGCGTAATGTTCATCTCCTACAGCAACTTCTCCCATCTCTGAAGCTATGGTTGCAGACATAGTTCTAACTGGTAATAAGAAATTAAGGTCAAATATTGCTGCATTACCTGTCGCCATTAATACGATCATTGTTTCTCCGAATGCTCTAACCCCACCTACAATTATGGCTGAAAGTGTGTAGTTAAGAGAAGATGGTAAAACTATTTTCCAAGCAATATGATGCTTCATGGCTCCTAAAGCGTAAGCTGACTCTTTTAAGTGATTAGGTATCGTATTCATTCCATCTTCAGTCAAAGTAAAAATAACAGGTAATATTGCAATTGAAACACCAATTCCTCCGACTATGGCGTTTAGCCTGTAATCCCATTGGAATATTTCCTGTAAAAATGAAGCTGCAACTATCAACATGAAAAAACCTATAACCACCGATGGAAGCCCTGCAATGAGTTCTATAACAGGTTTTATTATTTCTTTTAGCCTTCTAGGAGCATAAACGTTAACATAAAGTGCAGAAAATACACCTAAGGGTATAGCAATGAGTAAAGCTATTATTGAAACTTTTAATGATCCTATGATCAAAGGTAAAACACCATATTTGGGTTCAATTGAAACAGGTTGCCATATTTCTGAAAAAATATTTGAAATAGTTGCATTCTCTTTTATAAAACCTTTTGATATGAGTAAGAATGATTCTTTAAATATGAATAGTATTATAAACATAAGCAAAAGTATTGAAATAATACCTACAATGTATACTAATACCTTGAAAGAGATGTTATAGAAATTTCTTACAACCTCTAGAGAAGACCTTTTACTCTGTTTTATTGAAATGTTTTTCATTATAAAATTATTTTTATGAAATGTAAAGAAATTGTAAAATAATTAAAAATTTTTATAAAAAACTTTTAATAAGAGGGTAATCGAGGTTTGCGAGGGGATTTTAAAAAACTTAAGTTAACATAATTTATATTATCGGAAATATTTTTAGTTGTCATCTTTGATCTCCTTTATATTGTATTGAGGTATTGGAAGTTTTATGTTTTCTTCTTTATATCTTTTGTGTAGTAGCTTTAAGAAATTATGTTTTACAAGATACTGATAATTAACTTCCTTAACCCTTAGTATTGCATTAAATTTTACAGCATAGTTATCAAAAGACTCATACCTTATATAAGGTTCCCAATTAATAGAAGCTCCCTCTGATGTCTTCTGAACCTCATTCATAACTTCTACTGTTATTTTCTCAACAAGCTCAAGATCGTTATCTATTGAAACTTCAACAGGAACTATTACTGTAGATTCCTCTTCAGGTAAGTAATAATTCGTAATTATGTTATTTAGTAATTTTGAAT
>JBMFQU010000065.1:0-10645 GCA_049968435.1 Brevinematia bacterium
GAATCATTCTAACGAACTAGAGGGAGGTATTCATAGGAGGGCGTAGCCCTCCTACATAGAACTAAAGGGCGGGTGGGGTGGGGAAAATACTAAAAGTAATTTTCAAACACCTTTAGAATTGTTGTTAATACTGAAAGAAGTTTTTTAAAAATAACTTACTTCTATTTGAATATCTTAAAAATTAAACTGTAAGCTTATTTCATATGTTTAGAGTTTTTGTAATACTTTTAATGTTTTTTAGTGTTTTTATATATGGGTGTGTTTTTAAAGGTGAATTTGTAAATTCTACTGGTAATAGTTCTGTTGTTAATAATCAATTTGATATTTATCCACCGGTTTTTGAATTAATCTCTCCTAAAGAGGATTCTGTAATCAGTAATCTAATAACTTTTTTCGGTTCATCTTACGACGAAAGTACTTTCTTTGTTTTTGTTGAGTTTGGGAATACTAATATTGTTTTTACTAATACTGATTATTGGTTTTTTAAAGTTAATACTTTTGATTTTACTAATGGTCTATTTGAGGTGAAATTAAGTGCTAGGGATATTTTAGGTAATTCTTCTACTCACAAAAATTATAAGTTTTATATAAGCAATGATTTACAGCTTTTTATGGATCCTTCTTATATTGTCTTTACAAATGTAAGTTTTAATTTACAAGTTTATTTAAGTTCAACTAATTACTCATATTTGAAGATATTTAGTAATGGTGTATTTTGGTTTACAACTAACGGTGTTAAAAATTTTTATATTCCTATAATTACTAACAGTTTTATAGAAGGTAGTAATAATTTAGTGTTTGTACTTGATGATGTTATTACAAATATTTTTTATTTTGTTTTTGATTTTTCTTTGCCTAACTTTCAAGTTTACATAAAAACTAATCAATATGTTTTTGGTAATTATCCTTTGTCGGTTTTTGTAGATGATACTAATGCTGTTTATTGTCATATTCTTTATGGTAGCATCAGTAATACTTTTTATTTAACAAATGGTACAAATATTGTTTATATTAATACATTTTTACTTGATAATGGTACTAATCATGTGTATTTAAGGTTTAGTGATATTGCTGGTAATTCTACAGATTGGATTGATTTCCCAGTTATTGTTGCTAATTTTTATTCAATTCAAATTTTAAGAGAGAGTAGTAAGAGTAAGTATTATTTAAATTCTGAAGTTGTTTCTAATAATGTTAGGTTATATTTTACTGACAATAATTTTAGCTCTATTTTTATTGCTAGAGAGGAGAATAATTTTTCTAAAGAGGTTGTCAAGCAAACAAGTTTAGACATAGAAGATAAACTTCTTTCACTAATTACTGAGAGCAACATTTATATTGCTTACATAAAGTACGATAGTATTTTAGTTGTTAGAACTAACTATAACTTAACTAACTTTTATCAGATGTTTAGTGATAGTGAAGTTAGTGATTATTCTCTTTTTTGCAATGGTAATGTTTATATTTTGAGAACTAAAACTAATGGTTTATTTTTGATAACAGATATTTCAAATAAAATTACTAATTTTGTTACTAATATGCCGAATGTTTATAAAGTTTTTTCAGAAAAATACAGTTTATCACCTTCTATTCTTTACGGATGTTATTTTACAGATGATAATTTTGTAATTTTTACTAATGGTTTTAGTGTATTTACTACTAATATTTCATTAATTGATGCTAGTTTTGTAAGTTTATCTAATTCATTTTATGTTTCACTTGCTTCTATCAGTAATGTTAGTTTTTTATGGTTTTCTAATACAATACTTACAACTAATTTTGTGATTAATTTTACTAATAATATTTTATCTGTTAGGGGAATAAGGAAAGAAAATAGTGTAGTTTTTGGTATTGTTAGCATTGATGGCGATCAAAATGTATATTTAAATTTGATTGAAATTAAAGATGGGTATATTTTAAGGAATCAGCTTATTAATACTTTTGCATTCAAAGGATTAGATAACTCAAGATACTTTGATTTAGTTTGGAATAAAAACAATTTAATGTTGTTGATACCTTTTGTAGACTATACGTACCATGGTTTTTATGTTTTTACTGGGTTGTAGGTAATTGTTGTTGAGGTAGTTGTCCTTGAGGTTGTTGAGGTATTTCTTGCTGTACGCTTTGGGGTTTTTGAAGTGGTACTTTAACAGAGGATTTTGATACTGCTACAGATATTAGTAAAGCTATTATAATAAAAGATGCTGCTAGGATAGAAGTTGTTTTCGATAGAACATCACCTGCTCTTGAGCCAAATGGGTTTAAGAGATTACTTCCTCCGAATATTCCTACTTCTGCTCCACCTCTATTTTGCATTAGAACTATTATAATTAATAGAATAGCGTTTATTACAAAAAGTGTAGATAAGATTGTTATCCAAACCATAGATAATACCTACCTTGTTTGGGCCTAGCTGGACTCGAACCAGCCCACCCGGTTTAGGAAACCGGTGCTCTATCCACCTGAGCTATAGGCCCATCTGCGAGGGGAGGACTCGAACCTCCACTGTGGGATCCAAAGTCCCATGTCCTGCCAGTTAGACGACCTCGCAAAATCTAAAATTTATTTTAATAATATATTTTAACTTTTATCAAGTTGAGAGAAGTTATTTTAGAAAACCTCTTTTTTCCCACCCGCCCGCCCTTAAGATTCAACAGGAGGGCTTTAGCCCTCTTATTGTGTACCACCCTTTATTTCGCTAGAAAAATTCTACATTGATATTAGTTACCTGCTAGAAGTGAGAGAATATAAAAAATTCACTCCTGATAGAAATTAGAAATTTTAAGAAATTTCTTTTTGTTTCTTATCCTCCATAATAGATCTACATGAGATTTCACCTCCTTTAGGTACTTTCTGTCAGGATAAAGTATAATAAAGTATAAAAGAATACAAAGAGTAGGTATTTCATTCTTTATATTCCTACAAAACTTGAAAAAAATTTTTTCAGGTTTATTATATTTGTATAAAATATTTTAAGGAGGATAGTATGAAAAGTTTACAATTAATTTTGATTTCTATTTTGATTCTAGGGCTCTTGGTGATTTACTCTTGTAGTATTAGTCCTTCGCCTCAGCAGCCACCTACCAGTACAAATACTTCAACTGGAGGAGGTGGAACTTCTACTACTTACTATAGTATAAGTGGTACTTTGTCAGGTTCATTAACTACTCAGTGGAAAATTTATGCGCAACTATTAAATTCTTCTAAGATTTTAGGCAGTATCAATTATTCCACTAGTAACTATGTTATAAACAATGTTCCGCAAAGTATTAGTGTAGATGTTGTATTGTTTAAGGATAACAATAACAACAATCAACTCGATGCTGGCGAATATTCTATATTAACTAATATAGCACCATTTACTAATAATATTACTAACCTTAACTTTACTATCCCTACATTGAATTCTTATACATTAACTTTCAATGTTAGTAATAATGTATATGGTTTGAGAATAGGAGTATATGCATTTTTAGATAATAGTAGTTCATATTGGTATACAAGCTCTACTAATGATGCTAATTTTACTTTTAATATAAATGTAGATCTTCCAGCTGGTGCTAATATTAATTATGGGGTATACTATGATCTGAATAACAATAATATACCTGATGTTAATAATAATTTCCCTATTGAGCCGATATCCCAGTGGGAAACAAAGTCAAATCTAACGGGTAGTTATACTACTAATATTGAGTTGGTAGCACATCTAATTAATGGTAATATAACTGGTGAGACTACAGGTTTTAATAAGATTGGATTGGTTTTGAATAGTGGTGATATTTTTTACTCGCCATCATTTGGTTCTTCCCTTCTTTCTCAAACTGACTTTTCTTCTCCATATATTTTGAGATTTTATACTATTAGCAATCAATATAAACCTTATGTAAATGTTCTAGTTTATAGTGATGATGGTAATGGCTATCTTGATAATGCTTTTGGTAACGATATAGTTGTTGTAAGTTCAACAAGAATTACTAATGATGTTCCTTCTACTAATATTATTGATATACATATAAAGAAAGTGGATGTGACAGTAAATCTTAATGGGCTTAGTGGGGTAGATGTTAGTCAGTTCAAAATAACTGATTTTAAAGGTATTTTATTTACAAACTACTTTGTCTCTCCAAAAACCTATTCCGTATACTACGATACTAATTCTACTTACGATTTCTTCTTCGTAGTTTTCAAGGATGAGAATGGAAATGGTATATTTGATTTGCTTTCTGGTGGTATAGGTCAACCAGATTTTTACGATACTTATACATTTTTTGTATTAGCTCTAGATGGAAGTTCTCCATCTTCAACTAATCTTTCCTATACCATTGGTAAGTATAATGTTAATTTAACTATAAGTAATGATAGTGTATTATCAAGTTATACAAAGCCAGCTATAACCTATCAGGGGTCTTTCTTATATATGAAAAGCATATCACCAGGTACATCAAGTTATAGTCTAAGTTTGTACTATATTACTAATTTTTATTCTATCGTTTCTTTAGCTATCGTAAATGATGCTGATAGAAATGGTGCTGATTTCGGTGATCCAATAATTGCTACTAACTCGGATGATATTTCTCCTGATATTGCTAGTATAAACAGTGATACTAATATTACACTTTGGATTACTAATTAATTTTAAGGGGCTTTTGCCCCTTTTTAATTTTAATTATCTATTCTAATTTAGTTATCGAAGTTTTTAGATTGCTGTATTCATGAAAAAACTGTTATTTGTTGTAATTTGAAAAGTAAAAAATTGTTTTATTAGTATTAACTAGTGTTTTCGGAGGATGTATGAGAGAAAAACTCACTGATATTGTTTTAGGAATTATATTTTTTGTTTTAGTAGTTTTTACCTATTTTCAGAATTACAAATATAATGACAATTCAAAGGATTGGTTAAATCATGATTACTCTCTTGGTTTAATAAAGTCAGTTACTACTAATACTGTTTTGATGACAGAGGGGGGGGATAATCAAGTCTTTGGTTTAGCTTATTTTCAGATGGCTGAATTTAAAAGACCCGATGTTGTTTGTTATGATCAGAAAGGTAATGTTTTTAAAAGAATATATGGTGATTTGAGATATTTACCTTTTCAGAATTTACAGTTGAGGATGGATATTGTTGATTATAACATAGTCAATGGTGCGGAACCTTTTTACAGAAGTGAATTAGGAACGAGGGGTGAACCAGAGTTTGAGGAATATAAGCTTAAGGGAGTATTTACTAAGAAAAATGTTTATATGACCTGGACAGGTAAGGAACTTTGGAAGTATGGTGATTATTACTATAAGCAGTATGGTATGATGTATAGAGTGAGCGATTCAAAGTACTTTATCGTTGATAAACTGAAAAAGTATAGATCACTTCCGCTTGATTACCTTAAGAAAGAGTATAGGGCTATTTTAGTTCCTCAAATAAATCCTAATAATTTGTTTGATTTAGTCAAGGTGATGGAGTATTATGGTTATGTAGGTATTGTTTCTAATAAAATTTTTGCTAAAAAGGAATTTAGGTACACTGGTGGAATTGACGGAAAACTTCTTTATAACGAACTTGCTAAGAGGGTTATTTACGAGAATGCTATTAATGGAATTAGTATCGATTTACCATCTTTCAATGGTTTAATATCTCAAATAAACAATTCAGTTGATAAGGTTTTTGATAAAGTTTTTAATCAAGTTTTGAATATACTTTCGAAAGAAGGATATATTAAGGTTGTTGGTAATAGAGCTTACTTTGTTAAAGATTATGATCATCCAAATGGACTTGATACGATGGATTATTATGCTTACTATAAGAAAAGGTGGGAAGAAACACCTGTCTCTCTATGGTGGGATTACTTGACTAGGGAAATAGCCACATCTTTTAATTATTCTCTTGCGAAGTATTACTTTGATGAGATTTATGAATATAAGAAAGTTATGAATGTTGTAGAACCTCAGGTTAAAAATGAATTAGTAGAGAAGATAAAAAATTATGAAAAGGAGATACCAGTTTACTTAGATGAGGCAGTAAAGTATGGTTGGGATATGGCTCCAATAATTTTTAATAGTGCAATGTTATATTACCAGATGTATAAGTATTACATTGATGAAGGTAATAGGGATATTGCTATTAAAGATTTCCAAAAGGCAAGAGAGTTAATTAAAAAGGCTATAGATGTAGATATGTTTGCAACTTATGCTTTTATTAGATATGGCTTACTTAACATTGAGTATGTGAATAACTTTGCTGATCCTCAAGAAGAATCAAGGTACCTTGATGAAATTAAATACTACATGGACTTAGCGATAAAGAATCTTTCTTATAGAAAAGAATATAAAGGTGATCCTAAGAATGCTAGAGAATACAACGATCTAAATGCTATTAAATCTATAGCTGATAGATATAAATCAGTTCCAAAATCTCAAATTGTATCTCTTGAGGAAAGTTTCAAGATGCAGTCAGATCCACGTGTAAAGGCTGATATAGCATGGCAACTGGCTATTGCTTATTTGCAAAGATTTGCTGGTATCGATCCTAGTATGATTGATAAATCTAAGGTTTATATTAACGAATACATTAACCTTTCGAAAAACAAAGATGCGAATTTCTATAGAAATCTTGTGAATTACTTTTTTAATATAAGAGATTTGGCTAATTTATATAAATATTCTATTGAAGCTATCAAGAATACTAAGGATGATTATTTTTACTTCATTGTAGGTTTTGCTGCTGATAACTTAGGTAAGTATGAAGAAGCTTTAAGCTATTATTCTCAGTTTGTCAATACATCTAGAATGTATAGTTCACAGGAGTATAAACATGCATTGGATAGAATTGAACAGATTAAGAAGATATTGAGGAGGTAATTATGGAAAAAGGATTTGTATATTATTATGTATTTTTAGGTTTCTTTATTTTGCTTGTTTTGGTTTTAGGTATTTTGCAGTTTATACCTGCTACCTCTCTTGAACCTTCTTATAGGTTTAAGTATAGATTTGAGAGTTTTTTGAATTTGCTAAATAATGAAGAAAGAAAGTTATTTGTAGAAGGAAATTATAGAGATTGTGCGAAGTTGATAGATGAAAGAATTAAGCAAGATGAAGATTTTAGAAAGAAAATAGAGAAAATTAAGGAAAGTGAGGCTATAGATCCTTTTTCTACAGAGGTTATGCTAGAATACTTTGGTTATTATCTTTATAATGAAGTTTTAAAGTACAATCCGAGTTATAAGCTTAAATAGTTATTTGTTAAAATAGAGTATTTACATTCAAGGGTATTGTGTATGAGGTTTAGTAGATATCTTCTATATACTTTGAGGGAAGATCCTAAAGATGCTGAAGTTTTGAGTCATAAATTAATGTTAAGAGCAGGTCTTATTTACAAAGAGGAGAGTGGATTGTATGCTTATTTACCTTTTGGTTTTAGAGTATATAGTAAAGTTGTAAATATAGTTAGAGAAGAAATGAACAGGGCAGGGGCTATAGAGGCTCTACCTACTATATTAACTCCTGCTAGCATATGGGAAGAGAGCGGTAGATTGAATACGATGGGTAAGGAAATGATAAGGATAAAGGACAGAAGAAATGGGCTTTTAGTTTTAGGACCTACTCATGAAGAAGCTTTTACAGATATGGTTAGAAAAACTATTAGTTCTTACAAACAATTACCTATAACTCTATATCAAATTGCTAAAAAGTTTAGAGATGAGATTAGACCTAGGTTTGGAGTTATGAGATGTAGGGAATTTACAATGAAAGATGCTTATTCCTTCGATATTGACGAAGAAGGATTAAATGAAAGCTATTTGAAAATGAGGCAGGCTTACATAAACATATTCAAAAGAGTTGGACTTAATGCTTTGCCAGTTGAAGCTGATGTAGGTAGTATGGGAGGAACTAGAAGCGAGGAGTTTATGGTTTTCTCTTCTATAGGTGAATCTACTATTCTTTATTGTAAAAATTGCGGTTATTATGCTAATGTTGAGAGAGCTAGTTCTGTTATCGATGAATTTGTTTCTAACGAAGAAGTAAGGAATTTAGAAGAAGTTGATACACCCAATGTTTTTACTATTGAGGATCTAACTAAGTTTTTTAATACTACTCCTAAAAAATTTATAAAAACTCTTGTTTATGTTTCTGATGGCGAGCCAATTGTTGTTTTAATAAGGGGAGATTTAGATGTTAATGAGGTTAAATTGAAGAATTATCTTGGAAGTGTTGAACTTGAGTTAGCAAGTTCAGAGGTTATAGAAAAAGTTACGGGAGCACCAGTTGGTTTTGCTGGTCCTGTTGGGCTTAAAAATGTTAGAGTTGTAGCTGACCTATCTATAAAAGGTATCGTTAATGCTATTACTGGTGCAAATAAAAAAGATAAGCACATAATTAATGTCAATTTAGGTAGAGATTTCGATGTTAAAGAGTTTGCTGATATAAGGAGTGCAAAAGCAGGAGATAGATGTGTCAATTGTGGTAGCACTCTTGAGGAAACTAAAGGTATTGAAGTGGGACATATATTTAAACTTGGGTATAAGTATACAAAGTCAATGAATGTTATGGTACTTGACAAGAATGGTAATAGAGTATACCCGATAATGGGTTGTTATGGAATAGGAATAGATAGGACCATTGCAGCTGTTGTTGAATTAAATAATGATCAAAATGGTATAATATGGCCTATAACTATATCTCCTTTTGAAGTTGTTATAATACCTATCTCAATGAAGGATAAAGAAATAGAAAGAATTTCTGAAATTATCTATGAAGGTCTTTTAAAAGAAGGTTTAGATGTAGCTATTGATGATAGGGAAGAGACTGCAGGAGTTAAATTTAATGATGTTGATTTAATTGGAATTCCATTTAAGATTATAGTGGGTAAGAAAGTTAAGGAAGGTAAAGTTGAGTTAAAGAGAAGGGATAATGGTGAAACATACGAGATTGGAATTGACGAAGCTATTGGTAAAGTAAAGGATTTTATAAATAAAGAATATGAAAGATATAAAGTTTAGATTTTCACTATAGATTTTACTTTCAAAGTTATGTAAGGATCAAAGATGATTTTGTATATTTTTCTTCCTGTTGGATCTTTCATCAAATCTACTGAGAGTGGGTTTTTGAACATTGTACCATCTTGTTTTATTACTATGCTAACTTCAGGAAGAATATCATATTCGTTGTGAAGTTTTGTTATTACGCCTACCTCATTTGTGTTGAGTAAAACAACAGTTCCCACTGATAAAGGTGAAGTGATTTTGTACATTTTACTTATTTCGATAGAGAATTTTATAGTTATCTCTGGTTCGTATTTTTTACCTATATCTTTGAGTATTTCTTCAAGTGCTACTCTTATTGGTAGGGGAGGTCTATAGGGTCTTTCTGTTATCATTGCATCAAAGGAATCGCATAGTGATGCTATCTTTGAGAAAATGTCTATTTTTGAATTATCAACTCCCAAAGGATAACCTTTTCCATCATATTGCTCGTGATGCATAAGGATTATCCGTTTACTTATCTCATCAACTTCGTTATTATCTTTAACTAATTGATATCCGATGATAGGATGTTTTCTTATCATCTCAATTTCTATTTGAGATAGGGGAGCTTGTTTTTGTAAGATTGAATTTGGAATTTTTATTTTACCTATGTCCATAAGGAGTGCTCCAAGTCCAATGGCATATACCTTGTCTATACTAAATCCTAATTTTGTTGCTATAAATGTTGCGAGTATGCTTGAATTTACTGCGTGTACATAAGAGTATGAGTCATGTCCTTTCAAGTCTATTAAGTTTATAGTTTTACCTGTACCTAATTTTATTTCTTTGGCTAGTTCTTCTACTGATTCTTTAGCTTTATCAACCTTAGGATTTGTTCCATTAGTTATATCCCAAACTATGTTTGAAAAACCGTTTATCATTCTTTTTTGAGTTTCTTGTGATATCATTGGGTTTTCTACATTCTCTTTAGAGAACGTATTGTCAAAGGATATAGGTCTATACGAAAGTTCTTTTATTCCAAGGTTTATTAAACTTTCTATAAAATCTTTCTTTAGTGGTACTTTAGCTGGCCAAAGGAAACTTCCATTAAGGTCATAGAGTGGCCCATTTAGCACCATCCCTTCCTTTAAATAACTTACAGTTATTACTTCTTCTTTGTCAAAAGAACTCATACTTCTTTAACAATAAAATTTTGATAATTTTCGCTTTTATTTTCAACAATTTTGCTTCCTATTGATACCTCCTATTATTAGAGAGATTAAGAAGTAAAATTTCCACTTCTCTTAATAAAAGTTAGGAATTGTTTTAAGATACTTCTTTTTGCTTCTTACACTCCCTTTAGTTCAGTAGGAAAGTTTTTAACCTCCTTTAGGATTAACATTTAGGACTAAAATTAAGATTTTACATCTTATTAGAAGTACTATTTACAAGTTCCTAATTTAGCGAAGGCTTTGCTTTCACTGCTTACATTAAGCAAGTTAAGAAAGATTTGTCTTAATTATGACTCTTTTAGAAGTGAAAAAAGACAAGGGACCTGCTCCTAATAGAATTTAGGAATTTTAGGAACTTATTTTTGTTTCCCACCCAACACACCCTTCTAGATTAGCGAAGGCTTCGCCTTCACTTGCTTCCAGTAAGAAAGTAATTTAAGAAAGCTTTGTTTTTAT
>JBMFQU010000066.1:0-10559 GCA_049968435.1 Brevinematia bacterium
AGATATTGATAAGAGGGTAAAACCCTCTTAACGCACTATAGGGCGGGGAAGATAATAAAAGTATTTTTCAAACACTATTTATTTATATTGAAATAGATACGATAATTTTTTTATACTAAGGGTGTTATCACTGGAGGTTTCGAATGATAGAAGTACCTTATCAGTTCAGTATTGTAGGTAAGAAAAGTAATCATACTTTGTTAGTTAAAATAAACGGTGATACTCTAGAGGTAAGACAACTTATTGTTGTTTCTGACTCACATGAGGTTTTTAAAACGGATGGTATGCACTATGTTGAGTTTAGGAGTGATATAAATAGGTTAAGAGAATATGCGATGTTTATTGTAAAAGATGCACCTGAACTATATAGGGAGGCTAATTTACTAGAGCAACAGGTAAGTGAATTGATAAAGAATGCTATAAGACATGGTAATAAGAATGATATTAATAAAAAAGTAAGAGTTTGGTATTCTTTCGAAAATAAGGTAAAATTTATTGTGGAAGATGAAGGAGAAGGATTTAAGGATATTGATGATTGGAATAAGTTTAACTTATCCAGAACTATTGCTATTTATAAGCAGGATTTCGAACATATAATGCAGTTTATTTCGTGGAGAGGTAGGAATGAAAATGAAATGGACGGGGGTAATGCTTTGTTTGCTGCAATTGAATATTGGAATGCAGGTATATATTACAATGAGAAAGGTAATAAAGTTTGTACTATAAAGTATTTCCCTGATAATCCTGAGTACGAGAAATATAAATAATTATGTTTATTCCTATTTCTTTAGCTTGGCTTCATATAATCATCGTCATTTTTTCTTATCTCTTAGGTAAGAAAGTTTCTAGATTTGTAGAACCTGTACTTGTTGATAATGTAATCAAAGAGTCCTATAACATCAGGCTACCTATAATCGCTACAGCTGTTCTTTTAATTGCTAATGTTTTAGCTTTGTTTTCTGGTGGAGGGTACATTCCTTCCTTTGAGATTTTATCAAAGCTTTCTAATTCTTTAGAAGGTTCTGTGGGTTTGAGGTTAGTTTATTTATTTCTCCATACCCCATCTTTCTTTTTTTTACCTATATTATTCAAGTTCTTAATGAGTGAATATGAGCATAAACTTGTCATTTGGTCTGCTTTTGTTATGTGTTTAATTGGAATTTTACACTTCTCTATTTTTTCTTTTAATCTACTACTGTATGTTTTTAGATCTTAGATTGTTTCTGCTTGTGTTTGTTATTTTGTTTTTGTACTCTTGCGGCATAGATGTGCCAGAAGTTGATTTGAAATTAAACGCACCAAAGGGACTCAAAGTAGAATTTACAACGAATGATACCATAAAGTTTAACTTCTGGGCTTACAATAATGAGGATTACTTTTCAGGTTATGTTGTATTTTTTTCTTCAAATTATAGTGATTTATCTGATCCTACTAAACCTTTGATTGATAAACCTGTAGTTGTTAATCAAGTTTCTTTTACTTTGCCAACTTTTACAGTTGAACCTTTTTATGAACCGAGAGAATTGTCTTTTGAGCTCCCCTTGAATTCCAAGGATGTAAACGGTAATACTATATTTTACAGAGGTTTTAGCTATTATTTTGCAGTATCTGCCTATTCTTATTCAAAGAAAATTTTTAGTCCTATGAGCAATATCACTAATGTTGTTTTAACTAATTAATTTTATATCTTCTAATATTTTTTCCATGGGTACTCCTATTATGCTTTCTACTGTACCCTGTATTATTTTCAAAAAATCATTAGATCTTTCTATTGCTATACCTCCAGCCCACTTTTCAACAGGATTGTTATTTATGTATTCCTCTATAATTTGATCATCTACTTTTTTAAAGTAAACTATACATCTATCGTAGTTTGTTATGAATCTTTTTGATGAAGAAGAAAATATTGTGTAGCCTGTTATTATCTCTTGGAAATCACCGCGGTAGGAATATAACCAACTTCTTGCTTCTTCTTTGTCTTTTGGTTTGTGCTTTATTTCTCCTTCGTAGGTTACTACTGTGTCAAATGTGAATAATAAGAAATCGTTTTCTTCTTTGAGTGATTCTAGAATTGAGTTACTTTTTTTATATGATAGAAACATTGCTACCATTAAAGGATCATCTTTATAGCTTTTCAGTTGTTTTAAAGTTTTTTCTTCGTTTATGTTAGAAATGATTGTTTTAAAATCTCCAAAGTAGTTTTTAAAAATCTCTTGTCTTCCTTCAGAGGCACTACCTAAGATTATAGTTTTGTTTTTCATATATGAAAAGTAAATAAAATCTTTTACTCTTTTCAAGAAAATAAGTGTTTAAAACTTCATTTATATCATTGCTTTTTAACGAGTTCGTATGTTTCTAATAATAAGCTTTTTGTGAAGATAATATTTTCTTTAAATGTATATTCTTTTATGAATAGATCAAAAATTGTTTTGGTAAATCCGTATATTAATGAGAGAGGTTTGTATATTATGTATATTGGTAAGTAATTATTCTTTAGGTATTTAAGAAAACTTACCATCTTCATTGTCCTCTTTGCATTTGAAATTTTAAAGCTTTTGCTCTCTAAGTGTATTATTCTACTTCCTCTTATTATTCCTATTTTGAATCCTTTCTTCCTGATTTTTAGTTGAAAATCTGCTTCTTCAAAGTACATAAAGTACTCATCATTAAACTTTATTTCTCTTGCTAATCCACCTCTAACGAACATATCTGCTCCTATTATATAATCTACTTCTATGTATTCTTTGTCTTTGAAAAATTCTTTTTCAAAATCGTAGTAGTATCTACCCTCGACTTTGCTTGTTATTTTGCTTTTTATTTTTCTTGGTAGAAAGGGTTTTATAACAAATTCTTTGAAACCTCTTTTGAAGGGTAAGAATTTGCCCCATGATTGTACCAATTTGTCGTTTTCATCTGTTAGTAGTGTGCCAATTACTCCAAAGTCCTTATTTCTTTCCATAAAGTCGTATAGAATTTTTATTGTATTTTCAACTAGTATTGTATCTGTGTTTAAAAATAAAATGTATTTACCTTTGGAATTATCTATTCCTATATTGCATCCTTTAGCAAATCCTAGATTTTCATTATTTTCTATAATTTTTACAGAAGGTAATTGTTTTTTTACCTCTTCTACTGTACCGTCTTTTGAATTATTATCAACTAGTATTATTTCGTATTCAATATTTTTAGTTTTATCTATTATTGATTTTATGCAATTTATTGTTATATCTTTTGTTTTGTAATTGACTAATATTATACTTACATCCATTTTACCACCTTCATGTTAAGTTTAAAAAAACAATTTTATTGTCTTCAAAGATTTATTTAAATTTGACCGCTAGTAAGCAAACATCATCAGAGAGTGTTGATTTTGAAAAATCTCTTAATTCTGATATTATTTTATCTATTATTTCTTTTGGTGTTTTGTAGAAATTTTCTTTTACTATTTCTTCTACTCTTTTTGTTCCGAATTCTCTTCCTCTATTGTCTATCTGTTCAATTAGTCCGTCTGTGTAAAGTAATAATAGATCTTTGGATTTTAAGTTTATACTTTCTTTAACTGGTTTTATCTTTTCAAATAGACCTAAAGGTCTAGAGTTTGCTTTTAGCTGATAGATTTCTCCATTTTCTCTAATGATTATTCCTGGTGGATGCCCTGAATTTGAGAAATATATTTTTTTCTTCTGAGGATTGAATACTACTATTAATAGAGTTATGAATGTTAGAATATTTTCTTCATCGTAGAACCATTTGTAGAGGTATTTGTTTATTTTATGTATTACTTGCTGGATGTTTTTTGGTGAAATTTCTGATGAGTTTATTATAGTTTTTACTATCATTGTTACTAAACCTGCGGATATCCCTTTTCCTGAAACATCTCCTATAACGAATGTGTAATTTTTGCTATTTTCAATAATATCTAGGTAATCTCCTCCTATGTTGTAGGCTGGAATATATATTCCATAAGATTCGAAATCTTCATTCTCAATATAGTTGTCAGGTGTTAGTTTTTTCTGGATTTCCGATGCTATTTTTATATCTTCTTCTATTGCCTTCCTGTATTCTGTTTCGTTTATTGTTCTAAACATTAATGAAACTATGTTTAGGAATTGTGATAAGTAAAATATTTTGCTAAATGTTACCTTTTCACTCTTAAATAGTACTAGACCTATGAGATCATAGTTTGGGGTGTAAAATGGAATTAAGAAATTGCTTTCAAATTCAATAAAGTATTCTTTTATATTTTCAAAAACTTCGTAAGGTACCAATGTTGTATTATTTTTATCTATAAAAGGAATTCTTATTTTTGAAGTTTTTATATATTCATAAAGTAGTAATTTTTCTTTTTCTATTCTTTTAGATAGTAAATTTTTGTTTTGTGTTCCTATAACTTCGTAGTAATTTTCATTGAATAACTCTAGTAGTACTGTAATGTTTGAATAGTTTATGCCACTTATTTTAAAAGACCTCTGAATAATTGAAAAAATTTCTTCTTGATTTGGATAATCGTACATTTTGGTAAATATAAGCTCTATCATTTCTGAAAACACGTTACCTTTTATGGAAAAATTAATTTTTATTATGATAAACGAAAATAATATAGTTATAGAGTAGATTAAAAACAATATTTGAGAAAATTTGGGGAATATCCAAATTAGTATGAAAAATAATAAAGAGTATATAGAGAAAATAAGTATTCGTAAATGTTTTGATATTAGTAGTTTTAAAAAAAACATTTTTCAATTAAATGGATTTAATATACTACCACTGAGTATACAGGAATTTTTATATTTTCCCTTCCTTTTAGGGCTGATAGTTCTACAAGGAATAGAGCACCAACAGGTTCTCCACCTAGGTGTTTTACTAATTCTATAATTGCATTAGTTGTTCCTCCTGTTGCTAGAAGATCATCAACTATCAGTACTTTTTCTCCTTTTTCTATTCCGTCTTCATGTATTTCAAGTGTTGCTGTACCATACTCTAGTGCATAGTTAAAAGAGATAGTTTTGTAAGGAAGTTTTCCTGGTTTTCTTACGGGTACGAATCCACAACCTTTAAGATAAGATAGAGTTGATCCAAAGATAAATCCTCTTGATTCTGGAGCTACTATTTTTTGAATTTCAATATCCTTTATTAAATTAAACATATCATCAATAGCGTTTTTAAATATGGTGCCTTCTTTCATTAAGGTTGTTAAATCTCTAAATATTATACCTTCTATTGGGAAATTTGGTACATCTCTTATGTATTTCTTATAATCCATAAATTCCCCCTACTTTAACTAATATTATAAAGTTTTTGTTGTTTTTTTCAACTTTACCTATTGGAAAATACTTTTAGTTTCGACCCGCCCTTTAGTTCAGTAGGAGAGCTCTACCCTTATTTTGACACCTTTCTTTATCACTAACGTTAAGATTCCACATATTTTTAGAAGTCCACTATTCCCAAATTCATAATTTAGTAAATTCTTTACCATCATCGCTTACAGTAGAAAAATAAATTAGAAAAGTTTCACTTTATTCCTATATTTTATTATTAGACCACCTCCCCCTAAAAGTTAGGGGAATACTTTTACTACTTGAAAAGTAAGTAATTTAAAATTTTCAAACACTCTCACTTTACCTTAAGTATTTTAAGCATATTTGTATTGCTTTTGATATTTCTAACGAGAAAATGTTAGATGTATCTTTTTTTGCGTTGTTTATAGCTTTTAGTATTTCATTTTGGTTAAAGCCTAAGGTTCTTAATGCTATAACAAGTTCTTCAAAGTTCGATTTTTCGCTTTTTGCTTCTATACCTAATTTGCTTATCTCTCTTTTTAGTTCATTAACTATTCTTTCAGCTGCTTTTTCTCCTACCCCTTTTATGGATGATATGGTTTTTGTATTTCCAGAGATTATGGATGTTATAATCTGCTCGGGTGTTAGGTATGATAATATTTTAAATGCGATTTTGGGACCTATATTTGAGACTTCTGTAAGTAAATTAAATAATTTTCTTTCTTCTTTGTCCAGAAACCCGTAAAGGTCTTCTCCTTTCTCATAGTTGTGTTTATGTATGTAGAATTTGTACTCTTTTTCTTCTTGAATAAATTCAACTATTCTTAGAGGTACGAAAATTAAATACCCTATACCATTAACTTCTAGAATTATTTTGTTTTCTTCAATTTCTACTACTTTACCTTTAATATAGTCAATCATAATTCTATGATAATTGATGTAAATTGTGTTAATAAAGTTTTTTCATAAAGAATTTGTAATAAAGGTGTATTATTTGTTTAATAAATAACTTTCTACTAATTATTGTAGTTAATTTTAATATAAATTTGAATAAAATTTAATCTTAAGAAATCTGAGAAAGCTTAGTTAAATTGCTTAATTAGTTAGTACGAATACTTTACTGGATTAGGAATTTGGGGGTTGAAAATTGGTATTAATTTGACAGGTTATATTTTTTTATTATATTTTTAAGTGAGTTTTAGGTAATCCAAAATCTTTTTAGTTGATGGAGGGGGTATGTTTTCTCTGACTATGAGAATGTTTTTTATACTAGGTGCTCTGTTTGGGTTGGTTTATTTAGTTATAGCTTTAGTTGGGCAGCAGAGTGTTATTGTAAATCTTGTTATAGCAGGTATAATTTTATTGATACAGTATCTGATTTCTCCTTACATTATTCAATGGACTATGAGGGTTAGATATGTCAGTGAAGAAGAAGAGCCTGAATTACATAGAATGGTTGAAGAGTTAGCTCAAGAGGCTAGGATTCCCAAACCTAAGGTAGGAATTTCGGATCTTCCAATAGCTAATGCATTTGCTTTCGGTAGGAGTGTAAGAGATGGTAGGGTAGTTGTTACTGAAGCTATAAGAAGAATGCTAACAAAAGATGAACTTAGGGCAGTACTTGGTCACGAGATATCGCATATAAGACATAGAGATATGGTTATAACTACTATAGTTTCAGTAATACCTATGATTATATACTACATAGCAATTTCTATTATGTACTTTGGTGGTAATAGTAGAGAGAATAATGGAGGATTTATAATAGGATTATTTCTTATGTTTCTTTACTTTGTAGCAAATTTGTTAGTTTTAGCGATATCGAGAGTTAGAGAGTATATGGCTGATTATGGATCTGTAGAGCTTGGGAATAGGCCTCAGGATTTGGCAAGTGCTTTATATAAACTTGTTTATGCTTCTGCTACTATTCCAGAAGAAGCAAAGGAAGAAATAGCTGGAGCAAAGGCATTTTTCTTAAATGATCCTAATGTTGCTGAAGAAGAAATTCATCAACTTGCCCAGTTGGATGTTAACAAAAACTTAAAGATAGATTATGAGGAACTTGAGAGATTGAAGAGAGCCAAGATTAAAGTTTCTTTAGGTGAAAGATTAATGGAGCTTTTTACAACTCATCCAAACATGCTAAAAAGGATAAAGAAACTTTCAGAATATGTATAATACAAGAAAGGTTATTACTATCCTTTTGGCTGGAGGCAAAGGTAAAAGATTTGGTTATCATTTACCAAAACAACTTTTTGTAGTTAATGGTAAAACTATTTTAGAATATACACTTTTAAGTTTATCTCGAATACCTGAAATAGATGAGATAATCATAGTCTCAAATCCAGAAGTTTTCAGTGAGATTTCAAAGATTTCAAGTTATTTTAAAAAAGTCTCTAAAGTTGTTGAAGGAGGAGAAAATAGAAGTATTTCTTCTAGAAATGGTGTTTTTTCAGTTAGAGATCAAAATTCATATATACTCATACATGATGCTGTAAGGCCTTTAGTTAGCCAAGAATTAGTTATAAGACTTCTTGAAAATGTTGAAGATACAGGTAGCGTTATACCATGTGTAGCCTCTACTGATATGTTATTGGAAATAGAAGGAGGGTTTTTTAAAAAATTGGTTGATAGAAGTTCAATTGTGAGAGTTCAGACACCACAATGTTTTAAGTATGAAGTTATCTACAAAGTTTATAAAGATAGTGAAGGAAAGTTTATAGATTATCCAGATGATAGTACTATTGTTTCAGAGAGTGGATTTAAAGTTAAGGTAGTAGAAGGTGATGTAAGAAACTTAAAGATAACCACCCAAGAAGACATAGATCTTTTCAATGTTTTATATAATAAGGTTAATCTATTCAAAAGTTAATTTGGACTTAGAAGTTATATATGAATTTTGCTATATCTGTAGTACCGTTTTTAATGTTTGCTTTCTTTATATTCTCTTTGAATTTTTCTACTTGTTGTGGATCAAACAGTAGTTTTCTTACTTTTTCTGGCACTTTTTTAGGTTTTGTTTCGTAAAAACCTAAAGAATTTTTAACTACAAATTCCACATTACCTTTTTCTTGCTCCCATATGTAAGATGTTATTATAAGTGGTTTTTCGAGTATTAATGTTTCTATAACTGTTGCTGGTCCTCCTTTTGTTATTACTACACTTGACATATTCATTAATTCATACATAAAATCAACGAAACCGAATACTACTATCTTTTTGTTAGGGTACTTCTTGGCAATACTTTCACTTTTCTGTTTTAAAATTTCGTTTCTTCCACAAACTATAGCTAGTTCTATATCAAGATTTGATTTTGCAAGTTCTTCTAAGAATACTTCTCCTTTTGGTAATCCTTCACCTCCTCCTGCTATTAGTACTAGAGGTTTATCTTTAGAGAACCCATACTTATCTTTTAATTTAACTACTTCTTCTTCTGGTAATTTTGAATTAAATTTTCTGTTTAAGATTATTGGCAGAACTGTTATTCTATTCTCGGGAACTTTATATTTAATTGCGTATTGTTTCATTCTTTCGCTAAAAACTATTAAATCCATGTTAGGGTAGGTAAACCATATGGGGTGGCATGTGAATGGATCTGTTGCTATTACTAACACTTTAGTATTTAAGTTTTTATCTTTTACGATCTCATAGACTGGTTTTATTAGAAAAAAGTGATCAATAACTATTTTATCTGGTTTTTCTGATAGAATGTAGTTTCCTATATGTTTTTTTATATATGCTGATACTATGTCGACCTCAAGTTTTCTAATCAAGTATAGTTTACTTATAGTGTATATAGTATTCCAAAGAGGTGGTAAGAAGTTTGATGTTGCTGAATAGCCTTTTTCAATGATATCTCTTACATAGTTAGGAGCTCCTGTTAATCCGTCATATAATAGAGGTTCAACATCTGGATATAAACTTTTTAATTCTTCACTCAAAGCTCTTGCTGCTGAAATGTGTCCTGCCCCTGCTTTAACATACATTATAGATATTTTCATAAGTACCTCCATACATCTATATCATCGCCAGAATTTGCTTTTATTCTACCTTCAATCAAATCTAGTATAACTTTTGCTACATCTTGCGGTGGCCTTCCAGAAAAATTTGTCATTCTCGTTTGCGTCATATCGGGATTTAAAGAGAATACTTTTATTTTGTTTAGTTCTTTTGCTAAAGCTTGAGTAAAACCCCTAACACCAAACTTTGTTGCACAATAAGTTGTTAATCCAGCGTATGCTGTCTTACCAGCACCGCTTGAAACATTTATTATCATTTCATTTATGTAAGGTAGAAATATTTTTGCTATCTTGATTAATCCCTCTAGATTAACTCTTACTTGATTTGTTATTTCTTCAAATGTTTGATCTTTTAGATCCTTCCAGTATATTACCCCTGCATTGTTAATGAGAATATCTATCTTGCCAAATTTACCAATTACTTCTGTAGCAAATTTCTTTATGCTTTCATCTTCAAGTAAGTTAAGATAAAAATAATACGCTTGTGCACCATTCTTCTCACACTCTATTTTTGTTTTTTCTGCTTCCTCCTTGTCCTTGTAATAAGAAAAAACTATTATATAACCCTTTTTAGAGAGTTCTAAGCAGGTAGCCCTACCTATACCTACACTTCCGCCAGTTATAAGGATTAACTTTGACATCAAACTTATGATATATGTTGTACCTGAAATTTTTCAACAAAATTTCTTTATTTTACGTTGATATAAGACATTGTACACTTTGCACCTTTCTTAGATGTGCATATGTGCAAAAAATTGTGCAATTTGTGCAAAATAGTTTAACCAAAATATTTTGGTTTTATTATTATTTATCTATCTCTAGAATTATATTTTGAGTTAATTAATAATGAATTAGTAATGAGTTGGCATAAAAATTGCTTATATATAAAGTAGGAGGTAAAGTATGAAGCGGTTGATGTTTGTGATGTTGGTGCTAGTGCTAGCGTTGTCGCTGGTGCTAGTTAATGAGGTAGGTGCCTGGAGAGTGTTCCAAGCATTCTACTGGGATGTGCCAAGTGGTTGGTACACTACAGTCTATAACAAAGTTTATGATCTTTATGCTGCTAAAGTTCAAGTTGTTTATCTACCACCACCATCGAAAGGTATGAGCGGTGGATATTCGATGGGTTATGATCCTTATGACTACTATGATCTTGGTGCTTATAATCAGAAGGGTTCTGTAGCTACGAGGTTTGGTACTCAGACTGATCTTAAGAATTTGATAAGTAGGATTCATTATTATGGTATGAAGGCTATGGCCG
>JBMFQU010000067.1:0-10441 GCA_049968435.1 Brevinematia bacterium
TTTTGAATTTTATTTTTATCTATAAAAATTACGATAATTAAGAGAAATGAAAAAAACTTTATATACAGGTATTTCTTCGAAAGAAATACTAACTTATATGTTTTCTTCACTTAAATATTTATATATGTTTTTTATTTCCCTTATAATTTTTATGATCTTTTCAATGCTTTACGGAATAGAAGGTGTGATAAAATCAACATACATCTTGACAAAACCTACTTTCTTAGATGTTATTGTAATTTACTTTTTAAATGATCTATATCAAATACTTCCTTTTGTTTTTATATTCTCTCTAACCTATTTCTCGTATAAGTTAAACTATACGATAACGAAGGATGTTATATTTTCAAGCATATTTATAGGTATTTTTATTTATGTCATACTCTTTGTTATGGTACTCTTGAAACCAACTATTGATAATTCAATATCACAGTCTCTAAAAAGATTTTCTACTTCAAAGTCAACACCAAAATACCTTTTTGTTAAGAACAAAATTCATAATATAGGAGAAGAAAGAATAATACTTATGTCTGTACTAAAGGATACAGTTAATTTAGCCTTAATAAAAGATGGTAAGGTTCAAAAGTTCTTTTATGCAAAAGTAGTCCCCTATGATAGAGGAATAAAGATTAAAAGTGATAAAACTACAATCGTAACTTTAGATTACGAAAAAATAATACCATCAAGCTTTGGTAAGCTATACGAGAAGATATACCGTGGCTTTATAAAGATTGCATCTCAATTTCCTTTAACTAAGTATGTAGAAAAACCTGATTTCTTTAATCTTCTAAACTTAATGTTATATGTACAAGCAATGAGTATTGGAATAACCTATACTGTATGGTTATTCAGGGAAAGTTCTACTACAAAAATCATACTTTTATCGGTACTAGTAGGTTTATTATCAATAACAGTTATAGGATTCATATCTGGAATACTTGAGTTTATGAAATTCTCTTCGCAACTAGAAGGGGTAAAAAGTATAATCTCTGGCTTGCTTGCATTAATTTTATCAATACTAATAGTTTTATCAGCATACAAACTTAATCAGATATTAAGAGGCAAAATAGGAGTATAACATGTATAATTATGTTAGTAAATTGCTCTTAATATTAGTAATAGTTATAACAGCAGTATTGATGATTCTTTATCATCTTATAGAAGGTACCCAAAGAGACATAATCTCAACGGTTAATTTGTTCTTGTTCGTATTTCCTATTTCAGTAACAGCGAGTATAATGATAACTTACACATTCTTTATGACTGATAATAAGCTATCAACAATACAATCTAAAAACAATACATCAGCATTTACACCATCAATATTATTGGCTATATCAAGTTTGTTAATATTGCTATTACTTCAGGAAATAGTAATGCCTTATTTAGTAAAGCAAAAACTAATGAAAGAAGGTACAAGAGATGTCATATTTGCTTTAGATGATAAGAAATATATACTAGCACAAAAAGTGTATTATGATAGCAAAACTAAAAATTACATTCTGAAAAATGTAAAATTATTAACTTCTACGCTTTCAGAATTAAAATCAATTGGAAATATTATCTACGTACCCTCAATTAATACTCTAAGGTTAGGTAAGGAAATAAGATTAGAAGGTAATCTAGAAAAGATCTTTACTTTTTATGTAAATAAGAACTATTTCATGAGTATATGGGAATTTAACCAAGTAAAGGATTCTTTTTACATTTTTAATATAAAACCATCATTTTTGAATTTCGTAATGTATGAAAAGATATTTATACCTTTAATATCTTTTGTGATTATGCTATTTACAATAACATTAAGTTGGTCTTGGAGAATAAGAAGAAATACAAGGTTTATGCCGTTATACATAATAGTTGGGGGGTTACTGATAGTAGTAGCGGTAAATATGATCTATTATTTATCCATAAGATTATTCGAATTTTTAGTATTTCCGTTTTGATTAGATCAATTTAAGTTTTGTTGTAAAAAATGCGTTATATCTCTTATAAATTTACAGCGGAGGTCAATATGAGAATCTCTTTTATTCAAACTAAAGATTTTCACAAATCAGATTTTGATGCGTTAGTATTATTTAAATTCCAAAACGAAGAAGTAAAGACACCTAGTAGAGGACTTTCAAATGTGATAAATCAATTTTTAAAAAAGGAAGATTTTAAAGGTAAGTTTGGAGAAATTTTCTTAATACCTAAGATTTCTTTACAGAGGAAATTTAGATTTAATAAAGTAATAGTTTTAGGTTGTGGAGAGAAGAAAGATTTATCGATTGAAAAAATAAGAAGTCTAGGTAGTTTGATATCAAAAAATAGTTCTCAATATAAATATTTATCAGTATACATATCTTCAGAGTTTATAAACACAAAACTAGACAAAACTTTGTCTCTTAAAGCACTGATAGAAGGATTAATGTTAGGAGAATATAGATTTGATAAATTTATGTCAAAGAAAGATGAAGAGTATAAACAACTTGAAAGTGTAGAGATAGAGAGGAGTAGAAAATTCAAGAGCATAAATATAGAAGATCTAGTAAAGAAGGTAAAAATCATAGTAGAGAGTGTATTTCTGGCAAGAGATTTACAAAACTTACCTTCCAACGTAGCAACACCTACTTACATAGCAAATATTGCCAAAGAAGAATGTGAAAAAGTAGGTATAAGGGTAAAGATAATTGAAAAAGAAGAAGCAGAAAAACTTGGAATGGGATGTTATCTAGCGGTTGCAAAAGGAAGTGAAGAGTCGCCAAAATTTGTTGTTATGGAGTATGAAGGAGGTGGAGATGGTTGGTATGGAATTATAGGTAAAGGGGTAACTTTTGATACAGGTGGTATTTCACTAAAGCCTTCTGAGAAGATGGAAGAAATGAAATTTGATATGAGTGGTGCGGCATCAGTTATAGGAACTATGGTTGCAATAGCTAAGCTAAAACTAAAATTAAATGTTGTTGGAATAACTCCTTTGACTGAAAACATGCCAAGCGGTAAAGCAACAAAGCCTGGTGATATTGTGAAAAGTATGGGTGGAATATATGTGGAAATAATAAATACAGATGCAGAAGGAAGACTTATAATGGCAGATGCCCTTGAATATGTAAAAAAGTATCAACCTAAATTTGTAATAGATATAGCAACATTAACAGGTGCTTGTATGGTAGCCTTAGGACATGAGGCAGCAGGATTAATGGGAAATGATAAAAAATTAATAGAAACAGTGAAAAAGTCGGCAGAGAGAACTCAAGAAAGAGTATGGGAACTACCTTTGTGGGAAGATTACGATGAGTATATTAAAAGTAATTTTGCTGATGTGAAGAATGTCGGAAATAGATATGGTGGAGCAATAACTGCTGCAGCTTTTCTAAAGAAATTTACAAATTATAAATGGGCTCATCTTGATATAGCAGGTACAGCATACTCTGAAAAAGAAAAATATTATATTCCTAAGGGTGGAACTGGATTTGGAGTAAGATTACTAGTTGATATTTTTGAAAATTTAAAATAATATGGTGGTTTTGTTAGTAAGTCCTTCAAGAATAGTGAGAGATATCTTTATATCTGAATTAATACCAAGAGGTATAACTCTATTATGGGCTGAAAATACAGAAGGATGTATAGCCAAAATAGAAAAGAAATTGCAGTTTGATGTGATAGTGGTAGAAACTTCAAGTAAATTTGAATTCCTTAATCTTTATAACGCTATAAAATCTTTGGGCATAAAACCAATTTTCGTACTATATTCTGAAATAAAATCTCAGGAAGAAATATACTATTACTTGAAGTTGGGGGTTGCCGGTTTTTTACAGAAACCACTTGATAGAACCAAAATATTTCAAACTTTAGTAAAAGCATATGAGAGTTTTAAGGGAGCTCCACCCGAAAGACAAGTTGTAAGGGTACAATTACTAGAAGGCGAGGGTAGTATTGACTATACTTCTAAAAGCTTGGTAAAAATAGTAGGAAGCATTATTGATATAAGTATAGGAGGTTTGGCTTTCTCCTATGCTCCAAAGTATGAAGAGCATATCGTAGAAATGGAAGAAATTGATTCAATAAAAGTAATACTCAGAAGTGAAGAAACGTTTGTAAAAGGTAAAATAAAAACTAAAATACCTGAAAAAAGAATCGCAGTTATAGTATTTACGCAACTGAATATTGATGCTATACAAAATATATCAAAGTTCATATTTTACAAGACATCTATGTAGAGTGTTTTTAAAGTAAAAAATATGTAACCTCCAATGTTAAATGAACTTAAGGATTACTAAAATAAATTCCTTAAAATTTCTACCTCTATCAGTAGTAGTAAATAACTTTCTTATAGAAATGTGGCATACTTTTTAGATGACTAGAGGGAGGTATAAAAAGGAGGGCTAAATCCTACTGAACTTATGGGAGGGTAGGAACAAAAAAGAGGTTTCTTAAACACTATATCAAAAAGTCTAAAATTTTAGTTTAGATATTTTATAATTATTATCATGGAGCTAGAGAAGATAAAAGAAAGATATGAAAGACTTAAAAAAGAGATAGAGTACCATAACTATAGGTATTATGTTTTGGATGATCCTGTAATTTCTGATGAAGAGTTTGATAGATTATTCAGAGAGCTTTTAGAGATTGAAAAGAATTATCCGTTTTTGGTGACTAAAGATTCTCCTTCTCAGCGTGTAGGTGGAGCTGTATCAAAAGAGTTTAGAGAAGTAAAACATCTTTTCCCAATGTATAGTTTGGCTAATGTTCAAAATTACGAAGAATTTTTGGAATTTGTGAATAGAGTAAAAAAATTATCTGGCATGGATGAGATTGAGTTTATTGTTGAACCGAAGTTTGATGGAGCTGCGGTTGAGATAGTTTATAGAGAGGGAATAATAGATGTTGCTTCAACAAGGGGAGATGGTATAGTAGGAGAAGATGTGACTAATAATGTTAAAACTATTAGGAATATACCTTTAGCAATTCCGCTTAAAGAGGAAGTGGCTGTGTATGGAGAGGTTTTAATGTTTAAGGATGATTTTGTTAAGTTAAACGAAGAAAAGGAAAAAATGGGAGAACCTATTTTTGCTAATCCTAGAAATGCAGCAGCAGGTTCTCTAAGGCAGTTAGATCCTAAGATAACAGCTGGTAGAAATTTAAGATTTTTTGCATATTATGTTAAATCTAATTATGATTTGGGAGTTAAAAGACAGTATGATAATATTCAATTACTCAAGTCTTGGAAATTTTCTGTTCCTGAAGTTTTTGTTTCTAAAAATCTTGAAGAAATAAGAAGTTACTATGAAAAAGTTGAGAATGAAAGAGAATCTCTAAAGTACGATATAGATGGAATGGTCATAAAGGTTAATGATCTAAGGCTACACTTAGAATTGGGAGAGGTTGGGAGAGATGTCAGGTGGGCTATCGCTTGGAAGTTTAAGCCAGAGCAAGCTATAACAATAGTTAAGGATGTAACCTTGCAAGTTGGTAGAACGGGAGTCATAACCCCAGTAGCAGAATTAGAGCCAATAAAGATAAAGGGAGCGACTATTTCTAGAGTTTCTCTACATAATTTTGATGAAATAAAGAGACTTGAGCTAAAGATAGGTGATAAAGTGATGGTACAAAGAGCCGGAGATGTTATTCCGTATATAACAAAAGTGCTAAAAGATGAAAGGAAAGGAGACGAAAAAGAAATTCTACCTCCTCAGAAGTGTCCTAGGTGTGGTAGTGATGTTGTAAGGTTTGAAGGGGAGGTAGCGTTTAGGTGTATAAATTCTTCTTGTCCAGCACAAATTTTAGAAAAGTTAAAGTATGTTGTTGGGAAAGGTAGATTTGATATTCAAGGACTAGGGGAGGAAATAATTGAAAGATTATTTACATTAGGATTTGTTAAGGATATAGCAGATATTTTTGCTTTAGATGAGAGAAAATTATTTTTGGCAGGTGTGGGTGAAAAAAATGCTATAAAGATCGCAAAAGCAATAGAAGAAAGTAAGAGAGTAGAATACGATAGGTTTATAACTTCTCTTGGTATAAGGTATGTAGGAGAAGTGACAGCAAAAGTATTGGCTAAAAGGTTTTTGCCTATTGAAAGACTTATCAAAGCGACTTTTGAAGAATTAATTCGTGTTGAAGGTATAGGATCAGTAGTAGCAAATTCAATAGTTAGCTTTTTCAAAAATGATAATAATGTAAAATTAATAGAGAAGATTTTAAGTTTAGGTGTGAAAATAATATATCCTGTTATGGAAAAAACTAATATTTCTGGGAAGACATTTGTTGTAACTGGAACATTGAAAAACTTCTCAAGGGATGAAATAAAGAGAGTTTTGAATTACTTAGGTTGTAATGTATCAGAATCTGTTTCAAGTAGAACTGATTATGTTATAGTTGGTGAAAATCCTGGTAGTAAGTATGAGAAAGCAAAGGAATTGGGTATTAAGATATTAACAGAAGAAGAATTCATAGAACTTACAGGTAAAACATTACAAGAATTGAAAAGACTTATTTCAAAAGATGATGATCTTTCTCTATTTTAAATTGTTAGGTACTTTTGTATTTCTTTTTTGAATAATTCTCTTATTTTTATTTCTTCTCTTTCATTCCTCATAGATAGCAAAATTATAAGAAGTAGTAATAATTCTTCAATAGTTTCATTATTTTTTAAATTGATTTTATTTAATACTTCTTCTATATGTGCTGTTATCTCATTCTCTGATAAATTAAGTTTTTCTTTTCTTTTAGCTTTTTGTATTACTTTATATATGTAAAGTAAAGTTGGAAATGAAGAAGGTACTTCTTTTAAGGGGTTTGGATCCTCTATTTTTCTATTTTCCCAAATTTTTAATACTTCTTCTGTTTTTGAAGGTAACTTTTCTTCATTAAACACATGGGGATGCCTTGTAATGAGTTTATCATTGAGACTTTTTAGAACATCTTCTATTGTGAATTTACCAATTTCTGCTGCGATTTGAGATATAAATACTCCTTGTAGTATTAGATCTCCTGTTTCTTCTTTGATTTTATTAAAGTCCTGTTTGTGGATTGATTCGACAACTTCATATGCTTCCTCTATTATGTTTTCAACTATGCTTTCAAGAGTTTGTTCTCTATCCCAAGGACAACCTTTTGGTGATCTTAGAATTTTTACTATCTCAACAAGTTTCCTAAATTCTTCCATTTTATCTAAAGATCTTTAGATCTCTTACTAATAAATTGAATATATCGTTGAATAGTACGAATATTGTTAGAAGTACTATTGCTATGAATCCTACGGTTTCTATTACACCTATTACTGTGGGGCTTGTTTTCTTTTTCGTTATTATTTCAAATGATGATATAACAATATGCCATCCGTCAAGTCCTGGGAAGGGTATTAAGTTAAATATACCTATAGCCATACTTATTACTGCGACTATGATCAATAAGTTTTGTATCGCTACTTGGTTTTCTATAGCATTACTCAAGAAATAGGTTATTCTGATAGGCCCTGCAATTGAAGATTGAAAGTCAATTTTACCGCTAAATAAAAGTTGCATACTTTTTATTATTTGTATTAGTTTTTCGTTAACAAAATTGAAGCTTTCTATAAAACCTAGTATAGGGTTCGTTATTTTCTTTTCAGTTACTACTACATATTCTTCTGGTATGTAAGGAGTTATCCCTATATAGTATATTTTATTTTTTTCATCAAACTTAGGTTTTATTTTTACGATTAGTTCTTTGTTATCTCTTAATATTGTTAGTTTTACTTCTTTATCACTTTTTCTGATTATTTCAGATGCTTCGTTAAAGAAAGAGATATCTCTATCGTTTACTTTTAGAATAACATCTTTTTCTTTAAGTCCTGCTTTTTCTGCTGGTGAACCATTTATCACACTTCCTATTATTGGTTTAAGTGCTACTGATATCCCTAGTCCTCCTTCATTATTTATGTAATTTTTTGGTATATAAACTGTTGTGCTCTGTATTTTGCCGTCTCTTTCAAATGTTATTTCAACATTCTGATCCATCTTGTAGATGAGAATTGAGTCAATTTGCTGAAATGATTTTATTTCTTTATCATCAATTTCCTTTATTAAATCTCCTGATTTCATTCCTGCTATTGAAAAGTAGTTTATACCTTTGGATGTTTCAATGTATATTCTTGGTACCAATCCAACAATTTTAAAACCTACTATGAATATAATTGTAACTATTATAAGGGCGAATAGGTAATTGAAAAATGGTCCTGCAAAAGCTGTTAGTATTCTATTCATTGGATTTGTGCCATAAAATGTGTTTTTGTCTTCTGGATTTATATCGTTTGGGTTATCTCCTTTCATTTTTACATATCCGCCAAAGGGTATTATACTTATTCTAAAGTCAACTCCGTTTATATTTTTACTCCAAATTTTTGGACCAAACCCTATTGAAAATATTTCAACATCTATCTTTCTCCATTTCGCTACCAAAAAGTGCCCAAATTCATGTACTAGTACTATTAAACCTAAAAATAGAATACCGATAGCTATAGAAGCAATCGTTATCATAATAAACCTCCTACTTCGAATTAGGATTAATGATAAACTATTTTGTCGAAAAAAATCTAATTACTTAATAACTTTCACTTTACCTTTTGCTGTTGAAGATATTAACTCATTATTCTCGTCCATTATTACTTCTAATGAATCACACTCTAGAGTAGTTTCTTCCTTTTTGTTTTGATAATAAACTTGTTTTTGAGATGTTCCAAAGAAATTATAGTACTTTAGATAATTTGTTTTTACTCCTTCAACAAAGTTAGAAATGAATCCACTCATCTTAAATGCCTCAACGTATATATCTTTCCCATCTAATATAACATTTGTTAACATTAAGTATTTATCAATCTCATTTGAAGATTTAAAAGTTGCTATTAAGTACTCTGACTTTGATGTTATGTTTTTGCTTTCAACTACTACATTTCCGTATCCTATATAATTGGATACAACGTTGCTGAATATTGATATATATGCTATATCACTTTTTATGTTCATATTACTAGAAGATATACTTACATTTCCTATCATTTTGGCTAAATTATCCTTTGAAGTGTATTCAACTTTGTCCGCAACTGCTTTTATGTTTTCATTTGTTACGAAAGTGTTTTTCTCTACATTGACTTTATCTTCATTAACATTTAGATAAACTTTTTCTCCACCTATGTACATATTGTTGTTTGATAGGTACATTCTAGGTGATTTTGTAAACGTAACATCTCCAGTGTTACCATAAAATTCCGAATATCCTGCATTAATTTCAATCTTCTTCTCCAAATTTCTAAATACAACATTCCCTTCTGAGATAGTATAGTTTTTTGAAGAGAAATACTTTATAATATCTGCTTCAATATAGTTAGAAGCTTGAGTTGCTGTAGGTCTTTGATTTCCAGAGGCTTGAAATAATGTATATTCTCTCTCTATTTTTACATTTGGCCCTTTTACTATTATTTGATTTGTTTTTGTTTGTTTTTGTTTGGCAAGTAAAGTAGTAGTAAATCCTAAAGCTACAATTAATATAGCTAATATATGGATTAGTTTACGCATTTTGAGCCTCCTTTTCTTCTTCTTCATAAAAGATATCGCATTCACCCTCAAACTTTACGTCGTCTTCCATTCTAAATTTAGGAGCTTTTATGTTACCTATAATCTCTGATCCACTAAAAAGTTCTACTTTCTTAGTTGCTGAAACATTGCCATATACCTTGCCAGCTATCATTATAGTTCCTGCTGATATGTCACCTTTCACTACTGAGGTTTCTGAGATTATGAGAAGCCCTTCTTCTGATTTTACATTTCCTGTTAATTTACAGTCTAGTCTGAGAGAAGTTAAAAAATAAATGTTTCCTACCATTTCGATGTCCTTCTTTATTCTCGTCTTTACTATAAAGTCATCAATACTGTAAGGTATTTTTAATATCATAATACTACCTCTTTATTTACTTTTCATTTCAAATACCCCATCCCAGTCAGGTGGAGGAGGGCTTTGAATGTATTCTTTACATCTTCCAATATAAACTAATGTAGGTCCATCGTTAGGATTTATTTTTAAACATTCAGAAAAATATTGTAGAGCCTTTTGGAAATCTCTACTCTTGTAAGATTCTAGTCCTTTTTTGTATAACATCAAAAGTTTTAAAACCTCTTCTCTTGAAGATTCCATAGATAGTATTATAATTATACTCGAAGTAAATTTCAAAAACACAAAAATGCTTGAAAAATACTTTTAGTAGCCAAAGTCCAGTAGTAGAATGAAGTTCTATTAATACCTACCCCTTAGTTTCAACATAAAGAATTAACCTATTTTTGGAAATTTAAATGTTTTTCCTAATAGAAGTTAGGATTTTTAAGAAACTTCTTTTTGTGCCCCACCCACCCGCCCTTAAGATTCAACAGGAGGGCTTTAGCCTTCCTATTATGTACCACCCTTTATTTCGCTAGAAAAATTCTAC
>JBMFQU010000068.1:0-10356 GCA_049968435.1 Brevinematia bacterium
TCTGTTTTCGCTTTTGGTGAACATTGTCTTGTTTTTTATTTTTTCTAGGATATTTAATTTTAGATTTGGATTAATTGAGTTTGTTATTTATTCTGTTATTTATTATCCCTTCATGATTATGTTTTATCTAGTTTATGGTTTTATTATTTCCTCTATCAAGGAGATTAATTTTGATTGGGTTGTTGAATAAATTTTAGGTTTATGATAAAGTGAAATTAGTTATTCTTTTAGTTTAAAATAATATTAAGAGGAATTCTATGTCAGATAGCAGATTGGTTCAAGAATATAACGCTCAGTATATTCAAGTTCTTGAAGGTTTAGAGCCAGTAAGGAAAAGGCCAGGAATGTATATAGGTTCAACAGGTTCTAGCGGTTACCATCATTTAGTATATGAGGTTGTTGATAATTCAATAGACGAAGCTATTGGAGGTTTTTGTAAGAGTATAAAGGTTATTATCGAACCTAATGATGTAGTTACGGTAGAGGATGATGGGAGAGGAATACCTGTTGATATTCATCCTGAATATGGTGTTTCAGCTCTTCAACTTGTCATGACAAAACTTCATGCAGGCGGCAAATTTGATAATAAAGCTTATAAAGTTTCTGGAGGACTTCACGGAGTAGGTGTTTCGGTTGTCAATGCTTTGTCAGAATTTCTAGAGGTTTATGTAAAAAGAAATGGTAAACTTTACTACCAGAGGTACCAAAGAGGTATTCCAGAAACTGATGTTGTTGTAAAGAAAGAAAATGTTATTGGTACTGGTACAATAGTTAGATTTAAACCTGATAGAACTATTTTTGACAAAGGAGTTAGTTTTAGCTACGATATACTATATGGTAGATTGAGAGAATTGGCTTTCTTGAATAAAGGTATTAAGATAGAACTTATAGACAGGAGAGGAAAGGAAGAGAGAAGAGATGAATTTTATTATGAGGGTGGAATTGTTGAATTTGTCAAGGCATTATCCAGCGAGAGTCGTCCTCTAACTGATGTTTTTTACATATATGGCGAAAAGGAAATGTCAGATGGAAGAATTCTTGTTGCTGAAATTGCATTTAGGTATTTAACAGAGTATGATGAAATAGGTTATTCGTATGTCAACTCTATTAGAACTATAGAAGGAGGTACTCACCTTACAGGTTTTAGGTCAGGTCTTACAAAAGTAATGTTGGATTTCTATGAGAAGTTGGGCTATGATAAAAAAAGTAAGGTACAACTTTTAGGGGAAGATGTTAGGGAAGGTGTAGTTTATGTTGTTAGTGTAAAACTTCAGGAACCCCAATTTGAAGGTCAAACTAAGTCTAAGCTAGGTAATTCTGAAGTTAAGAATCTTGTTGAGGATATTGTTTATGAGAGACTTGTACCAATTTTTGAGAAGAATTTAGATGAAGTTAAGAAAATATTAGAGAAAGCTATAGAAGCTGCTAATGCAAGAGAAGCTGCTAGAAAAGCTAGAGAACTGGTTAGAAGAAAAAGTGCTCTTGATTCTTTTTCTTTGCCTGGAAAATTATCTGATTGTTCTGAAAAGGATCCGGAGAAAACTGAACTTTTTATAGTTGAAGGTGAATCTGCGGGCGGTAGTGCAAAACAGGCAAGAAGTAGAGAGTTTCAAGCTATATTGCCTCTTAAGGGTAAGATTCTCAATGCGGAAAAGGCTAGGATGGCTAAACTTTTGGATAACGATGAGATAAAAACAATAATAACTGCAATTGGTGCTGGTATAGCGGAGAACTTTGATATATCTAAGGTTAGATATGGCAAAATAATAATAATGACAGATGCTGACGTTGACGGATCTCATATAAAAACTCTTCTTCTAACATTCTTCTATAGATATATGACTCCTTTGATAGAAGAGGGTTATGTTTATTCTGCAATGCCACCTCTTTACAAAATTTCATCAGGACAAAAACACTTTTATGCTTTTTCTGATGAGGAGAAGGAGAAGATCATAAAAGAGCATAAATTGAAAAATTATACAGTTCAGAGATATAAAGGATTAGGAGAAATGAACCCAGAACAATTATGGGAAACAACTATGGATCCTAAAACTAGAAAATTGATAAAAATAACTTTAGAAGATGCTATAAGGGCCAACAATATATTTTCAGTACTAATGGGAGAAGATGTAAGAAAAAGAAAGAATTTTATAGAAACTTACGCAAAAGAAATTGTAGAAATAGATATATAGGAGGGCAAAGCCCTCATTTTGTGCTACGGTTTGAGTTAGAGTACTAACTTTCAATCAATTTAATTATGGCTTACCTCTAATAGTTCTGATGATCTGCTTTCTATTATTGTTTTTATCTTCTTAAGAGCTTGATTTTCTATTTGTCTTATTCTCTCTTTTGTAAATCCCATCATTTCCCCAATCTCCTTAAGTGAGTATTGCTTACCATAAAATCCATATCTGAATTTTATTATTTCTCTTTCTCTGTCTGGTAAAGATTCAATTATATTCCTTACTTCTTCTGTTAGCGCATTTTCCATTATTAACTTTTCAGGACTTTTTACTACTTGACTTTCAACGTTTAATAGTTCATCATAAGTCGAATCATTGTTCTCAAATACCTTTTCCTCGAAAGAAATGTAATTTTGGGTTTTTCTATCAAGTAATAGTTCTACATCATCTTCCTTTATACCTAACTCTTTAGCTATAGTCTCCACTGTAGGTGGTTTACCATTTTTAGCCTCGTATTCTCTAATAAACTTTTCTATTTTGATAAGCTCATTTGTCCTATTCATTGGAAATCTTACAAGCCTTGATCTCTCGGAAATATATTTAAGTATTGCTTGCTTTATCCACCATACTGCATAAGATATGAAATGTAACCCTCTCTTGTAATCAAATCTATCTACTGCATTTATAAGTCCAATATTTCCTTCACTTATAAGATCTGCAAGTGGAATTCCAGTATTAGCATAACTCTTAGCAACACTTATTACAAACCTTAAGTTAGCTAAAATAAGTTTAGCTCTAGCTTCTTTATCACCTTCTTGAGCCCTCTTTGCTAGTTCTACTTCTTCTTCCCTTGTTAATAATGGAAACTTCTCTACAGTCTTGAAATATTTGATGAGTAAATTTTCTCCATTTGCAACACTTTTCCTAGCTTCCTCAAGAATATTGGTTAGATCTATATGCACTTTCTGGGCATTCTGTTCAAAAGTAGCTTCACTCTTCTTCATAAAACACCTCTCAACCTATAAATTAGCTTGCAATAATTGTGCCAAACTTTGTTAGTATTGCTTTTATCTATCTTTTTATTATATTTATACATATTTTGTAAAGTTTTTAGATTTTTTGAAATTATTTGTCAATGAGTAAAAAATATACATTTTAAAACGTATAAAATGTATACATATACAAAATTTATAGAGGTGAGAATTTGTTTGTTATGGGGTATCTCCTTTCTTTTCCGAAGGATCGAAATGTTATCTTTGCTCCTATAGGTGCTTGTCTTCTTTTGTATTCGTTTTTATTAACGGTTTTTATTACATTTCTTATTAGTTCTAAGTCTAAATTTGTTTCCAATTGTATTTCTTTTGCTGATTTTTCTTCTTCTATGTATTTTTTGAGTATTTTGTCTAGTATGGGGTAAGGTGGTAATGTATCTTGGTCTTTTTGATTTTCTCTTAGTTCTGCGCTTGGGGGGCGTTCTATTATTGATCTCGGTATTATTTCTAAGTTATGTTTTTTGTTTATGTAGTTAACTAATTTGTATACAGTTGTTTTGTATATGTCTTTTATTAAAGCAAATCCCCCGACCATATCTCCGTAGAGTGTTGAATATCCCATGCTTAGTTCACTTTTATTACCAGTTGATACAACTATCCATCCAAATTTATTTGATAGTGCCATTAGTATATTACCTCTTATTCTTGCTTGAAGGTTTTCTTCTGTTATATCCCATTTTGTTCCTTCAAAGATAGTTTTCAGTTCTTCAAGGTATGTTGTGAAAATTTTTTCAATTGGTATTTCTAGAAATTTTATACCCAGATTTTCGCATAGCTTTTTAGCATCTGACTTTGTTCCTTCCGATGAAAATCTAGAAGGCATACTGACACCTATGACATTTTCTTTTCCTAAGGCTTCGGTACATATGTAAGCTACTAATGCAGAGTCAATACCACCGCTTATTCCTATAACTACTTTTGAAAAATTATTCTTTCTTATGTAGTCTCTTATACTGGTTTTCAGTGCTTCTATTATTTCTTCCTCTTCTTCTAGGGCTAGTACATTGTCTGAGGTTATTTTTTCATTTTTTTCTTTAGTTGAAAGTTCAATTTCTCTTTCTATTATTTCATAGGTTGGAGAATATGTTTGAAGTAAAAACTTGTACCTTTGGTCAAGTAACCTTTTTCTAAAAACTTCTTCTACTTCTATATCTACGACTACTAATTCTTCTTCAAATGGTTTTCCTTGGGCTATTACTTTACCTTCTGGTGAGATAACTAAACTATTACCGTCGAAGACTAGTTCATCCTGTCCGCCTACTAAGTTTGCGTATACTAGGAATACTATGTGATCTTTTGCTCTAATTTTTAGCATTTCCTCTCTCTCCCTTGTTTTACCGATATTATAGGGTGAGGCGGATATGTTTATTATTATCTCACTTTTACCTTTTATAACCTCATCTGTTACTATTCCCCCTGGATACCAAATATCCTCACATATAGTTATTCCTACCTTTGTACTTCCTAAAAGTAATACTAATCCTTTATTACCTTTTGCAAAATACCTTTCCTCATCAAATACTCCGTAGTTTGGTAGTCTTGTTTTGTTGTATATAAAAATCTCGTCTTTGTATACAACTCCTGCTGAGTTATAAATAGTTCCGTTTTCTACATTTACAAACCCTACTATTCCGACAATTTCTCGAAATACATATTTTAGATTTAGGAAAACTTCTTTTTGTTTGATTAAGAATTCTGAATTAGTAAGTAGATCTTCTGGAGGATAACCTGTTAAGGCTAACTCAGGGAATACTACTAGATCACAATTTTTTTTAATCGCTTTATTCGAAAATTCTTTTATTTTTTCAAAATTAGATTCAATATCTCCGACTGTTGTGTTTATTTGACCTATAGCTATTCTCATGATTCTAAGTATTTTTTTAATTCTTCAAGTACTTTAGTTTCAACAAAATCTATTCCCTGTGAAATATCAAAAACTGCACCTGCTGCGTTTTTATGTCCCCCACCTCCAAAATTTCTTGCTACTTTTGATACATCAAAGTCCCCTTTACTTCTAAACGCAACACTTATTACATTTTTTTCTACTTTCTCTTTTATTGTAAAGTACACTATACAATCTTTTATTCTTCCTATGTCTTCAATAATAGGTTCTGTTTCACTTTCTCTTATACCATATTTTTTTAGTAGTTCATCAGTAATTATAACCCATACTACTTTGTCATTGCAGCAAGTTTTTATATTTTGGAAAACTTCTCCTTCAAGTTTTATGAATTCTAATTTCTTGTTTTGGTACATGTTTTGGTTAAAAAAGGAAGGTTTTATCCCAGTTTCAAGTAGTTCTGCAGCTATAAGGTGTGTAGAAGGTTTTACAGAGTCAAATCTGAAGGATCCGCCATCTCCTAAAATACTTGCGTATATGTAGGTTGCTAGTTCTTTTGATAGTTTTATGTTGAGTTCTTTTGCGAGCTTGAATATTATTTCTCCAGCACTTACTACATCGATTTCTACTAAATTGTAGTTACCAAAAAAATCGTTGTCACGGTGGTGATCTATGTTTATAAGAAATTTGAATTTATTCGCTAACTCCGATAACTCTTTGCCTAACCTTTTTTTGTCTCCGCTATCAAGAGATACTAGTATATAATTACTGAGATCTATATTTTTGATATCTTTTATATCCTTTATTTTTTCCCATTCAGGTAAAAACGAAAAATTACTTTCAAAGGTTGATCTGCTTTCTTCGCTTACTATTATGTTGTTTTTATCTAATCTATCAAGTAAATAAGATAAGGCTAAAGATGAAGCTACTGCATCATAATCAGGGTTTATGTGAAAAGAAATAACAAAGTTATTTTCATCTTTCAAGAGTTTTGAAAGTTGAGTTATGGATATACTTTCTCTGCTGGATACCTTTATCATATTTTCTTTTCTTCCTCCTTTATCTTATTTAAGATGTCGAATATTCTCATACTTTCTCCTAAATCAATAAATTCAAAAAATATTTCCGGAGTATACATGGTTTTTAATGATTTAGATAAGACTTTTCTTATATAACTTTTTGCTCTTATTAAAGCTTTTATAGTACTTTTTATTTCTTTTTCATCGTTTGACATTATACTAACCTTTATTTTTGCATGCCTTAGGTCCTTTGATATTTCAACATCAAATATATTTATCATTGCTTTTATTCCTTCATCTCTTAGGTCATTCTGAACTATTGTTGCTACTTCTTGCTGTATGAAGGATTGTGCTTTTTTTATTCTGATTTCCTTTGCCATATTCTAAAAATATTAATAATTATTTTGTTGATTTTCAATAAAACTTGAAAGTTTAAAATTAAATTCATCAGATTTTTTCTACGACTCTTTTATACCATTGCTTTTATTTCTTAATCTATTAGGTTATTCTAAACTATTTTTGTGTAAAGGATTAGTTTATTAGTTTTTTGCTTTACTTAAGAAATTTATTTAATAGAATTAAATTTCTATCTTAGAAGTTTAAGGTTTTATCAATATAATTAGTGAATTTTGGTATTGTATTATTTCATAATAGTGATTATGAATAAAAAGTTCCTTTTTATGATTTTGTTTTCCTTATTATCCACTGTTTTGATTGCTTTTTTTGAGTTCTTCTTATTTTTAGATAAAGTTAATTTAAATCAAGTTTTTAAATTTTTATCTTTGTTCTTTTCACTTGCTGTGTTTGTTAACTTTGTATCTACTTTTTCTATTCTTATTTTCCTGAAAGAAAAGGAGTTTTCTAATTTTTACCTTTTATCGCCTTTTGTTGGAAACTTGTTTTTTTTGCTTACTCCTAGTTATTTTGGCGGTATTACTTATGATTACTTTAAAGTTTTTATAATTTTGCTATTTGATTATGTTCTGTTCATTTCTTTTTTAGAGTATGTTTTTAGAAACTCTTTCTATACTACATCCTTTCTTAATTTGAGGAAACTAGTTCATTTAATATTTTCAAATTTATTTGTTGTTTTACTTATAACAATTGTTTGTTTTGTTTTCTTTAGAGATATTAAATTTTTATCTTTTGTTGTTGCTTTTGATTTTTTGATTTTGCTTTTTGAAGAATTTAAGAGGTTTATTTTTTCTAGAGAAAATATTAACAATGGTGGTAGAGATTTTGTTTTAAACAATTTTATTTTTATTTATGGTAAATTAAAAAAGGAGTTAGAGGGTAGTGATAGTGTTGTTCAGGAACTTAAAAATCAAATAAATATTCAATTATCTAGTAAAAAAGTATTAGTAAGTAAATTTTCTCATCTAAAGGAAAGATCTATTAATTTTCTAAACACTTTAGAAAGTCAGGAGAAAAAGTATGAAGAGTTGTATAATTTTATATCTAACATATTAGGAGATTTCTCTACATATGTTTTATCTATTGAGTATTCTTTAAACAAGAGTTTTGACTTGATTTATTCTATGAGTTCTTTTTTTAATTCTTCCTACAATGAAGTTTATAGTAGTTCTTCTAAGAAGGCTGAGATAGAAGATCTTATACTTAAGAATCAAAATATTCTTAATTCACTTATTTCAAAATTGGATACTGTTAATGAAATTATATCTCAAATCCTTTTGTTTGATAATAAAATAAAGGATGATGTAAGGTTGATTTCGGAAGAAATAGTTTCTTTAAATGTTATTTCTACAAATGCAGAAATTGAGGCTTTTAAATTAAGGAGCAGTAGTTCTATTATTGGTATAGTGGAAGAGATTTCAAAGATTTCTAATTCAATTAGAACTTATGATAACGATATTAAGTCTCAGTATAAAGGTCTTAAAGATAGTTTTGAATATATAGCTAGTGTGTCGGGTAGTATTATAAAACACACTGAGGGGATAAATCGTAATTTTGAATCAGTCAAATTCATTTTAGGGGAGGTTATTAATAGTTTCTCTTCCTATCTAGGTAAAATAATTACCTTAGAATCAGATTTTTCCAATGCTATGGAAATTTTGGGATCAATCCGTTCGGATGTTTCTAAGTTAAGAGAAATTCTTAATAGTATTTCTGATTTGCTTTCTTTGGTAGATAGCATTAGATATTTACTAAGCGAGCTAAAGCAATTCTTGGAAAATCTTGTTGTTGTTATTGAGGAACTAGAAGCAAATGTCTTGCAAGGTTAAGGTTTTTTTAAAAAAAGATTCTATTTCTTTTTTGTTTTCTGAAAGGTATTTTTCATCTCTTGATTATGAGGGGAGATTTTTAGTTATTTTTACGGATGGTAAGACTTATAGGAGAGGTTTTGATAATACTGTCCTCTGTTCATCTGTTTGGGAAATCAATTTTGTTTTACCTCAAGAAGCTAAAACTTTAGTTAATAATGTTTACCAAGATATTAGGAACACAGTTGAAAGTGGAAATTTTGAATTGTTTTTTAAAGGTGGTAGTAGGGATCTTTTTGATTATTTTGTTAACAAAGCAAAAATTATTGATTATGATTTCCTTGATCAGGATGGAAATAGTTTTAGAAAACTTTTTAAACCTATAACTGTTTTGCCTCCAGATCAGTATATGTCTTTGTATTTACCTATTACTGAGGGGTGTTCTTATAATAAGTGTAGTTTTTGTAATCTTTATAAGGATAGAGTTTTTAGAATAAAAAGAATTGATGAGGTCAGATCGTTTACTAAAGAAGTTATAAATTTCTTAGGAGCATCTTTACTTACAAGAAGAGGAGTTTTTTTAGGTGAAGGTAATGTATTTGTTGAAAAGACAGATACTCTTATTCAGTCAATAGAAGTTATAAAAGAAGTACTAATTTCAAGTAAATATTTCAATTTTGATTTAAATTTTTTCGGTTTTATGGATACTTTTCATACTAAAAAAACATTTGATGAACTTGTTTTACTAAAGGATAGTAATGTTAAAAGAGTTTATATAGGATTGGAAACGGGTGATGATTTTCTCCTTTCTAATGTTTTGCTAAAACCATCCAGCTCCAATGATGTTTTGAATGTTGTTAATATGATAAAAGAGGTTGGTATAAATGTTGGATTAGTAATTATGGTAGGTATTGGTGGTAAAGAGTTTAAAGATAGGCATTTTGAGAATACTGTTAAGCTTATTAACTTATTAAATCTTTCAGAAGGTGATATAATATATATTTCACCTTTTGTTGAATATAACCATCTTGAGTATTATAAGATAGTTAAGGAAATGGGATTAACAAGAATGACAAATGATGAAATAAATAAGGAGGTTATTCGCTTCAAAGCAGAACTTTCAAGATTAAAGAATGTCAGGGTACCTATTTATAGGGTTGACAAATTTTTATATACGTAGTTTTTGAATTTATCTCTAATTCTTTTTAGACTTACTCCGACATTACTCACGCTCATATTTAGTAATTTGGCTACATCTGAGTAGCCACATAAGGTATTTAACTCTTTGAGTTTTTTGAGTTTTGATTCAGTTGGTTTTTTGTTTATTTCTTCGATTAGTTTCTTCCTTTTTTGATATTTTATTTGGACTTTTTCTAGTATTTCCTCATATTCTTCCACAACTTGTTTAATAGTTTTCTGAGTATATTTTGATATTAGCAAGAGATCTTCTGAAGATAATTCAAATATAAATGTCTTTATAATCAGCTTTGAAAACTCGTCAAGTGAATTAAAAAACTCAATTGCTTTTTCAATTAATATATCTTTTTGTTGTGTTTCTTCTTCTTGTATTACAGGAAGTATGTTTATTCCACCTAAATCTGATTCATAGATTGTTTTCAATGTTTTTCTGTTTTGAATTAAAAAGTTTTTGTATGCGTTTATGAGAACGTGGGTTAGGTAAGTTGAAAACTTATATCCCTTGTCAGAAAAACCTTTTATGTATCTTTCAATTCTTTCCATGAAGAATATATAAAATTCACTTGCTTCATCTCTGGGTCTATTGTATACTATGATTGGGAAATTATATATGTATAAGGATATTTCTTTTATTATCTGGTTTATTACGGAATTATTACCTTCCTTGTACTCCAAAACTAGATTTTTTACTTTTTCTTCGTTTATCTTACCCATTTAGGTTAATTATTTAAATCTTTCTTTAGATTATACAACTTTCTTAGTTAATTGAATTCAAAACAATAATTTTTGAATCCATTTTTTGGTAAATCAGGGTATTTGAAAAATACTTTTAGTATCTTCCCC
>JBMFQU010000069.1:0-10104 GCA_049968435.1 Brevinematia bacterium
CCCTTTAGTTCAGTAGGAGGGCTCTGCCCTCCTTTTAATACCCCCCTGAGTTCTACAGGAAGACTTAATTCTCCTATGAGCAAACTATTCCCGAATTCCTAATTTAGTGAAGGCTTCGCTTTCACCGCTTCCATCTTCCATTAAGAAAGTTAAGAAATCTCTTTTTGTTTCCCGTCATACTAGGTTTCACCTCCTATAGAGTACCTCCTATTAGAGGAATTAGAAAGTCCAGAAAAAATAAAATTCACCTTAACTGCTTTCAACAAAGCAAAAATGTAAAATACCAAAAAACCACCTTTCTTATTTAAAATAACTAGAACTTATACTAAGGGGAAAGACTATGAACGAAGATGTAAAACAAATAAGAATCCAAAAAATAAATAAACTTTTAGAAAAAGGTATTTATCCATACCCTTACAAATTCGAAGTGAAAAACAGCATACCAGCAATAAGGCAAAAGTATGAGATTGATCCAAAAGATTTTCCTGTAGGATTAAAAGGAACTGTAAAAAGAATTTCTAACACAGAAGAAGGTCTTATGCTAAGACTTGAGGATAACGAAAAACAAATTATTTTATATGTACCTATTGAATTTTCTAAGGATTTTGAAAACACAAAGGTAGGTGATGTAATTTTTGTCAAAGGGAATTTAAAAAGAATAAATAATACTTTATCAGTTGTATATAATCCTAACATCGAAATATCAAGTACAAAAAAGATAGAAGAAATATTAAATACATTTGACTTAAACCCTAATTTTGAAAATGTTTCAATAGCTGGCAGAATAATAACTTTAAGAGACCAAGGAAAAGCAATTTTTGCTCATATAAAAGATATAGAAGGTAGAATGCAAATATATATAAAAAAAGACATAGTAGGAGATGAAAAATTTGAATTCTTCAAGGATTTTATTGATGTCGGTGATATAGTAGGAGTGAAAGGGAAATTATTTAGAACAAAAACAGGAGAATTAACAGTAGAGGTAGAATACTTTGAAATACTATCTAAGTGTCTAAATGAGCTTCCAGAAAAATGGCACGGAGTTAAAGATCCAGAAGTAAGGTACAGGCAAAGATACCTTGACCTAATAGCAAATCCACAAGTTAATGAAATTTTCTTAAAAAGAACAAAGATTATAAACAAAATCAGGGAATACTTTAATAACGAAGGATTTTTTGAAGTTGAAACACCTATCTTACACCAAATAGCGAGTGGAGCTTCAGCAAAACCATTCATAACCTATCACAATGCACTTGATCAAAACCTATACTTAAGAATAGCACCAGAATTATTCTTGAAAAAACTTGTAGTAGGCGGATTTAACAAAGTTTATGAAATAGGTAAAAATTTTAGGAATGAAGGTATAGACATACAACATAACCCTGAATTTACAATGATGGAATTTTATGTAGCCTATTGGGATTACAACGACCTGATTAAATTTTCAGAAGATCTTCTCAGTTGGCTAGCAAAAGAAATAAACGGAAGCTATAAAGTAAAGTACAAGGACTATGAAATCGATTTTACACCTCCTTTCAGAAAGGTAAGATACTTCGATTACTTAGAAGAGAAAACAGGTAAAGATAAAGAATTTTTTCTAAATGAAGAAAGTGCTAGAAAATTTGCAAGAGAATTGAATATAAAAGAAGAAAAATTAACACATCCTAAAGTTTTAGATAAAATATTTGAGCATTTCTCAGAAGGTGAGTTCATAAATCCAACTTTTGTACTAGACTTTCCAAAGATATTATCTCCGCTAGCAAAAACACATAGAAAAGATCAAGATTTAGTTGAAAGATTTGAGTTATTCATAGGGGGTTTTGAGGTATCAAATGCATATACAGAATTAAATGATCCTTTTGATCAAAAAAATAGATTTGATGAACAATTAAAACAAAGAGAGCAAGGTGACGAAGAAGCACAAATGAAAGATGAAGATTTCATAACTGCTTTAGAGTATGGACTACCTCCAACAGCAGGTCAAGGTATAGGTATTGACAGGTTAGTTATGATACTAACAAATTCTCCTTCTATAAGAGAAGTTATATTATTTCCAACTCTAAGGACAAAAGAATGACAGGTATCATCCTAGGAGCCTCAGGTAAAATAGGTAAAATGCTTTTAAAATATATACCTCAGAGTAGAAACCTAAACTTCTCACACCTTATACTCCAGTCAAACTCTCAAGAAGTAGAAATACCGGAAGAAATTGAGAACATATCAACACTGATAAAATGTAATTTTTCAAATATAGATGAAATAAATAATTTCCTAGGAATGATACCTAATAGAGTAGATATACTTTTTAACCTTGTTTCAATTTTTGAGGAAACACCTTTACACACACAAATAGATAAAATAGAAGAAGTTTTAAAAGTAAACTTTCTAAATCAAGTTCTGCTTTTAGAAAAACTTCTACCTAAACTAGACGGAGGTAGAATAATACAATTTCTTGATTATTGTATATTTTCACCATACACTAAAAGGTACTTTTGGTACTCTATTTCTAGGATAGCATTGTTTGACTTCTATAGAGTTTTATCAAAATACTTCTATGAGAATATGGATCTAATAAAAATACTCTTAATAGTACCTAAAATAATACAAACAGAAAAGGATTTTAGTAAGATCACAAAAATAATAGAAGAATTTGCAAGGAAAGGTAAAAGTTTTGCAATAAAAATAGTATAAAGTTGAAATTTTTATAAAGAATATATACTTTTTATATTATAAAAAATTAATGATAATAATAACAACCAATAATACACTAATACATATAGTCAGGAGATTTTTCCCAGAAGAGGAAATAAAAGTAGTGCTACCCTCTTCTATCAAAAATCTTGTTATGAAAAATGAAATTGTACTTACTGATGAAGCAGAATTTACGAAACTAATACCAAGATCAGCAAAACAAAAAACTATAATCACATTTATAGAAAATTTATCCAAGGACAGAAACATAAACAAAATATTAAAAAGCGCTGACCCACTTAAAGAATCTCACAAATTACGAGATTTTGTAGAAATAATTTCTCTTCTAAAGAAAGTACTAACCAGCGAAGTAGAAATATCAAACTTAAATCTCTTACCTCAGGGTAAATCCATAAAAGAGGAATTTATTCTAGAAGGTAACATAAAAAATACACCCGAAGAAGCCATAGATAAGATAATAACATTTATTGAGAAACACAACTTATTAGAAACTATAGATAGAGATAATGTAATAATATCTTCTTGTGAGATAATTGACAATATAATAGAAGTTTACATTTCTCTTAACCAAGTTAACATAAAAACAAAGCTTGAACTATACTACAACGAAAAATACTTTTCCATCTCGATTTCTGACTATCTAGGACTTGCTGACATATATTCAATATCGAAATCAATGATAGCTAATTCAGTAATAGACAAAGAAGACTTATTTAAACGTAACATAGATGAAATAATAGACTCAATAACAATACGTGGTAGAGGATACACTTTAATGAAAAAGACTTCAGACAGAGTTATAACAACGATTTTGAGAGAAGAAAACAAATTAAAATACAACTCTAACTGGGGTTTTACAAAGACAAGCATAACATATTACTTAGTTAAGAAAGGTAAGGAAAAAGCTCTTAATATAGCAATAGAATTTTGCTAAGCGGAGGGGGAGGGATTCGAACCCCCGGTACCTCGTGAGAGGTACTGCAGTTTTCAAGACTGCTGCCTTCGTCCGCTCGGCCACCCCTCCAGAAACTATTTTTTCAGAAGTGATTTTCTGATTGCTTCTCTAACAACAACAAAACTACCGTTATAACCTGGTACAGCACCTTTTACAAGGATAATATTTTTCTCTTTGTCAATATCAACAACTTCCAAATTTTGTACAGTAACTTTCTCATTACCCATTCTACCTGCCATTCTTTTACCTTTCCATACCTTAGCAGGAAATGTATGCTGTCCTATAGAACCAGGCCTTCTATGAAACACTGATTGCCCGTGGGAATCAGGAGCACCATTAAAATTCCATCTTTTCATGACACCCTGAAAACCTCTACCTTTAGAATACCCCATAACATCAACATACTTTATACCTTCAAGATAAGAAACATCTAAAATATCTCCTTTATTAAATTTAGTATGATCTTCAACTCTAATTTCTTTAATGAAAGCGGGTTTAAAAATTACCTTATATCTCTCTTTATTATCTTTATCTCTAACCTTATGTTTAACGAATCCAAAACCTAACTGAATAGCCGAATACCCATCCTTTTGAGGAGTCCTTACCTGAAGAACGGTACAAGGACCTGCCTCTATTATAGTAGCAGGTACCACATTTTCACCTACAAAAACCTGTGTCATCCCTACTTTTCTACCTAATAGCCCTTTACCTGTGAAATTTTTATTCATAAAATCCTCCAAGATGAAATAATAAAAAAGAAGGGCAAAAGCCCTAGCTAATCTTGCTTTATCTCAACGTCCACAGAAGGAAGTATCTCTAGTCTTAGAAGAGCATCTATCACTTCTTGAGATGGTTCTAAAATATCGATCAATCTTCTATGCAACCTATACTCAAAATGTTCTCTTGAGTCTTTATCAACATGAGGAGATCTTAGTACAGTATATCTTCTTATTTTTGTTGGTAGAGGAATGGGGCCAACAACCCTAGCCCCAACATTCCTAACAACATTACATATATCTTTAGCAGTTTTGTCAATTACTTCTGGATCATATGATTTTAATTTTACTCTTATTCTACTAATCATAGTATCACCTAAAATTACTCAATAATCTCAGTGACAACACCTGCACCTACGGTTTTACCACCTTCTCTTATAGCAAATCTTAAACCCTTCTCCATAGCTACTGGATAAATTAGCTCAACTTCTACATTTACATTATCACCTGGCATAACCATTTCACCTGGTATTTTAACAACAGTACCAGTAACATCAGCAGTCCTAAAGAAGAACTGAGGCCTATAACCAGCAAAGAATGGTGTATGTCTTCCACCTTCCTCCTTCTTAAGCACATATATCTCCGCTTTAAACTTTTTATGAGGTGTTACAGATCCTGGCTTACAAACAACTTGCCCTCTCCAAACTTCATCCTTACCAATACCTCTTAGTAGTAGTCCAGCGTTATCACCTGCAATAGCTGAATCTAACTCTTTCCTAAACATTTCTATAGATGTAACAACTGTCTTTTTTACCTCATAAGATAAACCAACAATTTCGACTTCTTCACCAGGTGTTATCTTACCTCTTTCCACTCTACCAGTAACTACAGTACCTCTACCAGAAATAGAGAAAATATCTTCAATAGGCATCAAGAATGGCTTATCAATTTCTCTAACTGGTTCAGGAATGTAATTATCAAGAGCTTCTATAAGTTGAATAACGCATTTACCATCTCCTTCTGGATCTGGATTTGTCATAGCTTTATAAGCAGAACCCCTTACAATTGGAACTTGATCACCAGGATAACCATACTTTTTCAGAAGATCCCTAACATCTTCTTCAACTATATCAATGATCTCTGGATCATCAACTAGATCAACTTTGTTCAAGAAAACAACAATGTAAGGAACACCAACTTGTCTAGCTAAAAGAACATGCTCTCTCGTTTGCGGCATAACACCGTCATTGGCAGCAACAACAAGAATAGCACCATCCATTTGAGCAGCACCAGTAACCATATTTTTAACATAGTCAGCATGCCCTGGACAGTCAATATGAGCATAATGTCTTTTATCACTTTCGTACTCTATATGCTGAATCTGAATAGTTATACCCCTAGCCTTCTCTTCAGGAGCATTGTCAATTTCATCATAATTTCTTTCCTTTGCATAACCTTTCTTAGCCAAAACTTTTGTAATAGCAGAAGTTAAAGTCGTCTTACCATGATCAACATGTCCTATCGTACCCACATTAACGTGTGGTTTCTTCCTTTCAAATTTCCCTTCAGCCATAAAAACCTCCCAAAATAAATTTATTTTCCGTAATTATAACAAATTCAAAAACTATAATACAAATTCAACATAAGGATATTTAAAAACTTTTTCTAGCAATCAAGCTAAGTTTTACAATTAGCATCTTATTGATATTAGAAATCCCCAAAATATTCCTATTAAAAATTACCCTTTGATATTTAGCATTGATATTTAACATTTTTATTAGAAAAACTTTTACATAAAGTTCAGAGAAGATATTATCTTTACTTTACCACATCATCCTAAAACATAAGATACCCCTATTAGCAAATACAAAAACTAGAATTTCTAAAATAAACACTTCTAATTCGTAATTTAAGCTGTTTGGAAAATACTTTTAGTATCTTCCCACCCGCCCTTAAGCATCTACAGGAGGTTTCACCTCCTATAGAATACCTCAATTTAGAAAGATTAGAAAGCACATTTTTAATTTATCTTGTAAATTCTTTTTAGCAATCCACCTGCCCTACCAGATTTAGATTAGCTAAAGCTTCGCCTTCACTGCTTCCAATTAGAAAGCACAATAAAATAAAACTTAACTTTGTTAATTCCGTTAGAAGGTAAAATATCCACTTCTCCTAATAGAATTTAGGAATTTTAAGAAACCTCTTTTAGTGCCCCACCCACACTTTAGTTATATACAGGAGGCTTCGCCTCCTATTGCTACCTCCTTTTAACTATTTCCGAGTTCCTAATTTAGCGAAGGCGGAGCCTTCTCTGCTTCCAGTGAGAAAGTTAAGAAAGATTTGTCTTAATTATGACTCTTTTAGAAGTGAAAAAAGACAAGACATCTACTCCTAATAGAAGTTAAGAATAGGAAACTTCCTTTTGCTTCCCACCCCCCCACCCTATAGTTCTCTACAGGAGGCTTCGCCTCCTATTAATACCTCCTTAAGCATTCCAAAGTAGCCTTAACCCTTATTGCTTCCACTAAGCAAGTAGATTAATAAATTTTCATCTTCCTTTAGAATTAAGAAAAGATAAATCCTTCAATTCCTAATAGAAGTTTAGAAATCGTTTTTAGCATTCTTACTTTAATTTAGAATTTCCAAACACACTTTCGTAATTTTGTAAATAAAAGAATAGTGATTTAGAATTTCGAACTCAGGGGAAGCTCATGACAAAATATTATGAAATTATAAATGGAATAGCCAAAGCTTCTGATAATCAAGATTCACCAGTTAAAGTATTCATTGAACCTAATGAATATGAAATTGAGGAAATAAAAAAACTAGGAATAAGCGAACACGATATAACATCTTCATTCGATCCAGAAGAAATATCTCGTTTAGAAGTATACGAAGACAACAGCATTTTTATAGTTTGGAAAATACCAAAAAACTACTCTCATGGAGGTCAACTTGTATTTAATGTCTCTTCAGTAGGAATATTTATAAAACAAAACAATATAATCTTTATCTTGCCAGAAGATATGGGTATATTTGAGTCAAAGTATTTCAAAAATATATCAAATAACATTGAAATTTTTCTTGCCTTCCTACAAGCTACAATAAACCATTTCTATGGACACTTAAGAGGAATAAAAATTCTTTCCTCTGAAATAGAGGAAAAGCTAACGAAATCTCTTGATAATACTCATCTTATATATATGTTCAATCTAAGCGAAAGCTTAGTATACTACCTAAATGCACTAAACTCAAACCATGGTGTTCTCCTAAAAACCAAAGAATACAAAGATAAAATACCTTTATCAAAATCAAACTTTGAGAAATTAAAAGATATAATAATTGACAATAAACAATGCTATAGACAAGCCAGAATTCTATCAATGGTTTTATCAGAATTAATGGATGCACGGGCAAGCATAATAAACAATAACATGAATATACTTATAAAAAACCTTACAATAATAAATGTAGTAATGCTACCACTAAATTTAATAGCAAGTATAGGAGGTATGTCTGAATACACAATGATAGCAGAAAAGCTTGGACTAAGTTGGGAAACAGCTTACATATTGTTTTTAGTGGGAACAATTGCATTAGGTGGAATTATTGCATATTTCTTAAGTAAGTACATAAGAAAATTCACAGAAAGAAACTACAAGAAATAGTTATGGGATGGTATATCTTGAAAAGAACTTTATTAATAATTCCAACATTCATTGGAATAACTATAATGATATTTTTAATAGTACATATAGCACCCGGGGATCCAATAAAAGGGATAATGGGGGAAATGAGTAATAAACTCTCATCAGAAGCTTACGAAAACTTTAAAAAAGTTTACGGTCTTGATAAACCTATACTAGAAAGGTACTTGATATGGTTTAAAAACTTTATAACATTTGAATTTGGTAATTCCTTTCAGTATGGTAAAAAAGTTTCTGAACTTATACTAGAAAGATTACCTGTTACGATAACTATAAATGTTGTTTCAAACCTAATAATACTTATGTTCGGAGTAAGTATAGGAGTAATAGCTGGAATAAATAGAGGTAAAACATTTGATAAAGTATCAAGCGTAATACTTTTCGGATTATATTCCCTTTTTGAACCATGGGTAGCTTTAATTCTTATAATAATCTTAGGAATAAACTTAGGCTTATTTCCAATAAGCGGCTTTACATCAATAAACTTTGACGAGATGAATTTATTCGAAAAAACAATAGATATACTAAACCACATAGCATTACCAACAATTGTTCTTTCTTACGCTGGAATAGCATTTGTAGCCAAAATTGTAAGAACTTCAACTATTGAAACATCTAGTCAAGAGTACGTAAAGTTTGCAAAAGCATTAGGTATCAACGATCAAACGATAAGAACACAATACATCTTAAGAAATAGCCTAATACCTGTTATAACAATATTCAGTACAGTACTACCCTCTCTTATAGCAGGGAGTGTAATAATAGAAAAAATATTTTCCTTACCTGGAATAGGGCAACTGTTTTACAATGCAGTTTTTTCAAGAGACTACCCAATAGTAATGGGACTAAGCTCAATATCAGCTATACTAACACTAATAAGCTTACTTATAGCAGATATACTTTATGCAATAGTAGATCCAAGAATAAAGTTTGAAACCAAGGTTTAAAACTCAAAACGAACACCATTACTAATAATAGAATTAAATGAGTAATCTCTTTCAAAGAAAGAGGTAGGATCAACGTATATACCATCTATGGAAATACCAAAGTGAAGATGAGGACCAGTGGACCTACCAGTAGAACCAACAAGACCTATAATATCATTGGTATTAACAATCTGCCCTTTCTTGACAAGTATCTCACTTAAATGCATATACACTGAGCTTAAACCAAAACCATGATAAACAACAACATATTTACCAGCTTTTCTATCTCTAGAACTTTCAACAACAATACCATTAAATGTGGAAAATACTTTTTCTCCTCTATTCTTAGGAATATCTATACCTAGATGAATTCTACCATAAACTATACCACCCCTAGATCTATTAACACCATATCCATCTTTTATCTCCCCCTCAACAGGTTTAATAAAAACTGAAATAACATTCGTAAAATCTTCATCAAAAAACTTATTAAACTTATTTGTTTTAAAAGAAAAATCATTACTTACTTCAAAGCTTTTAATAACTTTTGGTTTTCTTTTAGCATATAACAAAGGATCTATATTTACCTCAAAAGGTATCTGGATAGTATTACTAAAATTACCACTAAATGTAAGTATTTTTAAATAAAAATTAGTTAGGACCGTATGAGGAATAGGTAATAAAGAATAATAAACCCCATTACTTACCTCATACATCTTTGGGAAAATCTTATCTTCAATGCTTATACTCTGAACCTTGTTAGTTTCATCTTCAAAAATAATTAAACCTATCGTCTCACCTTTTTTAAAAATTTGATTGCTAGGATAAATAAAAATACTAATAGCGTTAGAAAAATTTATCGACAAAAACAAAAACAAAATAACTAATAATTTTCTCATTAACACCCCCAAAGCAGAAAATTTTTTAAATTATAATGTAAAAAGTATCTTTATAGCAACTCAAAGAAAGATGTTTAAAAATCTTTTTGTTTCCCACCCACCCGCCCTTTAGTTATATACAGGAGGCTACGCCTCCTATTGCTACCTCCTTTTAACTATTTCCGAGTTCCTAATTTAGCGAAGGCGGAG
>JBMFQU010000070.1:0-9731 GCA_049968435.1 Brevinematia bacterium
ATACTTTATCTTTTTATTCTTAAGGGAAGATTAATATTAATTTACTTACTCATTGAAAACAATGAAGGTGGAGCCTGCTTTGGACGGCTGAAGGTGGTGCTAATCTGTAAATAATTTCCTTATAAGATTAAAGTAATTTGGATTATTTCTTATAGTATCAATAATTGCACTTCCAATTATAGCACCATCACTAATTTCTTTAGCGGATTTAATCATACTAAAGTCTTTTATTCCAAAACCAATTGCAACAGGTATGTTCTTAATACTTTTTATTTCATATACCACCTTTCTTAGGTAAGAAAAATCAATTTCGTCTCTTATGCCAGTTGTCCCGTAAGAACTAACGAGATAAACAAAACCAGTAGTATATTTTACAATGTCTTTCATCCTTTCTTCAGGAGTATTAGGCGCAACAAAACCACATATCATCAAATCATTTTTATCAATTAAGACCTTTATTTTTTTGATCTCCTCCACATTTATGTCAGGTATAATAAGGCCATCACAACCGTTATTCTTTAAAAGACTTAGATTATCGCTTATATTAGCAAAAATAGGATTATAATATCCCATAGCAAAAATAGGATTATTAAACTCACCCTTGAGAATATTTATAAACCTAGCAACATCTTTTAAAGTTATACCATTCTGCAAAGCAATGTGAGTTGAGTACTGTATAACTTCTCCATCAGCAATAGGATCAGAGAAAGGAATCCCTGCTTCTATAATCTGAACATAATTATTACTTAATAAAAATCTACCAATATTCAAACTCTCTTCAAAAGAAGGATACCCAACGGTCAAATAAGCTATCGTTGGTTTTGTTTTAAAAAACCATTCAGTAAAATTCATGACAATGACACTATCTTTATCTTCGTAAGAAGTGGCCTAAAACCATACTTCCTTCTCCAGTTAACCTTATTCCTATACTTAAATACAACTATCTTTCTACCTTTCAAGTTATCCTCAATGACTGCTTCTACTTTCTTACCACTTACATAAGGCTTACCAAATTCTATATTCTTATCACTAAAAACCGCAAGAACTCTATCAAAAACAACCTTTTCTCCCTTCTCCTTATTAAGATTATCAACAATAATTACATCCCCATCCTTGACTTTATACTGTTTACCCTGAATTTCAACTAAATAATACATAACTTCCCTCCTTAAACATTATGTGAAATAAAATCAAAAAGTAAATAAGACATATTCTCTCTAAACTCTTTATAAGAAATACCTTTATCTTGTACAGAGCAATATCCCTTTAAGCTCTGATACAATTCTTCTATAGATTCATCCTCCCTTGGAGTTTTATTAAGAATAACCTTATATAGAACATTCATAACAGTTTTTTCAAGAATATCCCTAAAAGTTAAAGCAGAATACATCGTCAAGTTTAAATTATACATAGAAACATGCAAAGGCGTATAAGAATAATCCATAAGTAATTTATATATTGATGAAACTAAATTAGAGATATAATCTTTCTCACCTATATACACCTTATACTTACCAATAACTTTAGAAATAACTATACCCATAAGCCTATTAATACTATTCTTCTCAAGAATAGAAGCTAAAACTAAAGTAGCAAATTTATTAAAATCCATATCTGGACCATATGAATTAATAAATAGCTCTTGATTCTTTTTAATAATCTCATCATCATCTTCAAGCAACAAAATCTCAGAAATAGTAACTTTAACCTTATCCTTTAAAGTATCTGAATTAACACCTAGATCATGGAGATAATTTTGAATAACCTTCCTAAATCCAGCCTCCAAAGAAACTTCTACTTCCTCTAAAAGTTTTTTACCTTTTAAAGCAGAAGAAAGCTTTGGGAAATCTTTAAGGTAAAGATGCATATTTATCGTTGGTATCTCATCCCCAACCTTTATAAACAAATTAACAATGTACTTATCCATGTTTTCATATTTCAAAGAATCTTCAGCTTTCTTAGTAGAGAAGAAAAAACTTTTAAATTCATCAAAATCTATACTATCTTCAATAATATAATAATTATCAATAGAAATATTCTTTAGAAGTTCCTTTAATTCATCTACATTATCTATAATAACATCAGAAGTACTTGAAACCTTCACAATAAAAACATACTCTGTACGACTAACTTGACCAGGTACTTCTATGAGCGATTCATCTTTCTTAACTTGCTGATCAATTATGACAATACTATCTATTTGTGAAGGATGTTTCCTTGAAATTTCATTCTTTATTTTCTCCGTAAGTATTTCTCTAAAAGTTTTTCTTATTTCTTGAGCATACTTTTGATAAATCAAATTTCTAGGAGCCATTCCTTTTCTATAACCTGGTATATTAGCCTCTTTCCTCCAATAATCATAAGCTCTTTCTTCAACTTCACCAATCTCATCTTCACCAAGGTAAACTTTATACAAAAATATACCTAAATTTCCCTCTTCTACCTCTACCCTCATACAAACTCCAAAAGTTGAAGTTAATTTTAAATATGAGTAATAAACCCTTTCAATTTCACTATAAACAGATCAATATTACTTTCAATAAACTGATGTTTTAATTTTCATTTTTTATAGTAAAAGATTCTTGTTTATTATAAATCTAAAATAACTTTTAACAGTGAACAGAATAATTGAAATTACCTTATGTAAGAATATACATAACTAGGTATTGAATCAGGTATATCTTTGTCAATTGCAAAATTTCTATACTTCCTCATAGTTGGATGTAAAACCAAACTTATATTATACTCAGCATTAGGGTAAACAGAATTTATCTTTTGAGCGTAATTTTTGGACTCCCACCAATCAATAAGAGCGTTTTTAATACCATCACCTGTGCCAAGATATATATAAGAAACTCCCCTGTTGTTGTAAGCTTTCGCAAGTAAAGAAATTATGCTTCTATGCCTCTCCAGTTTAGGATCCAAACTTTTCATCTTTTCAATCATATCTTGATAGTAATCAATGGCTTTCGAATACTGCACTAAAGCCATGTCTGGTTTATTCATCTCAAGGTAGATATTACCTAAGAAATGAGAAAGTATAGGATTCTTAGGTTGCCTAATATAAGAACTAGATAAATAAGAAACCGCCTCCTTAAACATATTATTCACGTAATATATTTTTGCAATGTTGTAACTTACTTTAGAGAAATATTCATCATCCTCTGGAATTCCTTTCTTAAGTCCTTCAAGGTAATACCCAAGTGAGGTTGTATAATCTTTATTCTCATAATATATATCTCCAAGTTTAAAATAAGCTTCTTTCAAAGAAGGATCAATCTCTATTGCTTTTTTGTAGTTTTCTATAGCAGAGTTTTTATTCCTCATGATATATTCAATATCTCCCATGAGAACATAAGATTTAGCATGCTTAGGATTGATATTTAGAGCAATCTTTAAATTTCTAAGTGACTCTGAGTAATTTTCATTTTTAAATAGATACCTAGCCATTTCATAATAAAAATCTGGGTTTTTTGGTTTTATAGTTGTCAACTCAAAAAGTACTTTTTTCGCCCTGTCAAGCGCATTTTTATCGATATAATACCTGGCAAGCTCTATTCCAACTGGTTCAGATACCGCCTTTTCATCCAATCTTTTTATATAATCATAAATTTCATCTACCTTATCTCTATCATCAAGACGAATATATATTGATATTAACCTAAATAAGGAAGGAATATGTTTGTTATCTTTTGCTTTTAGATACTTCATGTAAAGTACTTCTGCATCCTTATAGTAACTCTTAGATTTATAATAATCACCCATCTTGATATAAACTTGTGCATTCAAGTCAATACCTCTAAAGCTATTATCCTCAACTCTCCTAAATTCCTGAGAATATTTTAAAGCCTTATCAAAATCTGGAGGATCAAGTTTAGTAAGAGCATCAACATAATTTAAACTTGTTTTATAATCATAAGGCCAAATTTTTAAAGCATCTTCAAGTTTCCTAACAGCCCTATCAGGTACATTATTAAAAAGATACCTCAAAGCATACGTATTATACCAATCGTTATCACTACCAGATATCTCTTCTGCCCTTTTAAAAAGATTTTCAGCTTCATCATAGTAACCTGAATCAATCATGTTTAGTCCTCTCTGGTAGAGATTTTCAGAATAAATCTTCCTAGAAACATAGTTAAATATTACCAAACCAACAATTCCCAAAATTCCAATTGCACCTGCAACTAAAACACCCCTTCTAAGAGCAACCTCCAAAGCTTCTTCAAATTTACTTTTTTTAGCTGCAACAACAACTTTCCTTCCTTTTTCCTCAAACCTATAAAACGGAGCAATCGTTTTTATAAATTCTTTCAAAGCATATTCACTAGGATAAGAAAGAATATATCTAAAAAGTTCTTCTACCTGATTTTCATTTATAATACCATTAGATATTAAATCTTTAACTGCCTTCCTAACCTCATGTGAATAGTTTTTCAGCATTGAAATTGCTCTAGATATTTCTTCATCCGAAAGCGAAGGACCTTCTACCTTAGGTTTTCCATAAGTAACAGGTTCTTCAAATCCTCTTTGAGGTATTTCTTCAATTTCAACTTCCTTAGGTTCCTCCCGAAACTCCTCTTCAACAGCAGTAGTAAAAGGTATTTCTTTACTTTCTTCAAACGAAACTTCTTCTAAAAATTCTTCAACAGGTTGTTCAAAACTTACTTCCTCAGCAACTTCCATCTGATTTAGCAATTCCTCTGCTTTGCTTTCTTCAGGCGAAACTTCACCAAAAGATATTTCCTCAGGACCAAATTGTAGTTCTTTACCTTCAAGTGAAACTTCCTTTTCAGCAGGCTCAAAAGCAAAAGGTTCAAATACTTCCTCCCCTTCCGATTTTAATTCTCCCTCTTTCTCAAAAGGCTTCTCTTCACCAAAAAGTAAAGATTCTACCTCTCCCGTAGAAACTTTCTCTTCTTCAACCGGCTCACCAGGTTTAAATCCTTCGAGAAGAGATAAAACATCTTCACCTTCAGTAGTAGAAACATAAGGTACCTCCTCCGAAGAAGGAAAAACTTCTTTTTTTTCTAATTCTTTTTGAGATTCCTCAAAGCTTACTTCAGATTTTTGCGATAACTCCTCCTTTACAACTTCTGGAATAGTCAAATCCTTTATTTCTTCATAACTTGGTATTGGAGCATCAAAAATAGATAAAAGATCATCTATTTCATCCTTTTCTTCGACAACATTTTCATAAGATTCTTCAAAGTTTTCACTAACTTTGTCAAAACTCTGATCCTCGTAAGAAGAATCTGTAGAACTAAAATCCTCGGGAGAAAAATCAGATTTAGAAGTAATTTCTAAATCACCTAGTTCTACACTTTCATTAGCTTCACCCACTTTAGCTTTTTGCAATACCTCAATTATTTTTTCAGGAGGAGCAGCGTTTTCTTTTCCTAAAAAAGAAAAAAACTTTTCTATATCCATAACTCTATTATATTATAATTGTAGGTAATATAAAACTTTCTTAAAAAATTTCCAAAAATACTTACTCTCTTATCTGACCTTCACCGTAGACTATCCACTTATCAGCTGTGAGTTCCATAAGTCCCATAGGACCCCTTGCATGGAATTTATGAGTACTTATTCCAATTTCAGCACCTAACCCAAATTCACCGCCATCAGTAAATCTCGTAGAAGCATTAACCATAATAGTTGAAGAGTCTAGTTCCTTTAGAAATTTATTCGCTTCAAAGTAATCTCTTGTAACAATTGCCTCAGTATGTCCAGACCCATACTTTTTTATGTGTTCTATAGCCTCATCAGTACTACCTACAATCTTAACATTCATTATGTAGTCTAAGTATTCAGTGTAATAATCTTCTTCTCTAGCAAGTTCTACACTAGGTAAGATCTTTTTAGTTTCCTCACATCCCTTTAATCTAACATTAGCTTTTACCAAAGCCTCTAGTAATTCTTTTTTGTAAGGATAATCTTTATGGATAAGAAGAGTTTCAGCTGCATTACATACAGAAGGCCTCTGAGCCTTTGAATTTACAGTAATTCTTTCTGCCATATCCTTATCAGCACTCTTCTCTACATAAACATGACAAACTCCTCTTTCTTGTCTCAAAACTGGCATCTTTGCCTTTTCAACAACACTTCTTATAAGTCCCTCAGCCCCTCTAGGTATAACAACATCTATATATTCATCTAGTTTTAAAAGTTCATCAATAACTTCATGTTCGGTTCTACTTATATACTGGATAGCAAACTCGGGTAGATCAGCCTCCTTTAAAGCCCTTGAAATAAGCGAAGATAGAGCAACATTAGAATAATAAGCTTTTGTTCCCCCTCTCAAAACACCAACATTACCACTCTTTATTATCAAAGAAGCAGCATCCACAGTAACATTAGGTCTTGCTTCATATATCATCAAAATAACACCTATCGGTACTCTAACCTTATTAACCAAAAGTCCATTAGGCCTCCTAGAACTATACACAACCTTGCCTACAGGATCATCTAAAAGTATTATTGTGTTTATAGAATCAACAATACCTCTTATCCTCTTTTCATTCAAAACAACTCTATCAACTAGAGATTCTGGATCTCCTTTACTTCTAGTATACTCAATATCTTTTTTATTTTCATTAATTATATAATCTTGGTTTTCAAGTATATATTTAGCAATAAAAGAAAGAGCTTTATTTTTTTGACTTGTGGTAGCCTTTGAAAAAATTTTAAAAGCTTCTTTAGCATTCTTACCAATAGATAAAACATAATCTTTAATCTCTTCCATAAAATCCCCCATTTCTTAAAGTAGAATGTTAAAATACATCCTAAGTTAATTACAAAATCAATATAATGAATCAAAAAAGAACTAGAGAATTTTTAATCAGAATAAAAACTATTGAAAAGCATATGGATATATGTTAATAATTATTCTATCGATATGGAAGAAAAAGTAAATAACGATATAGTAAATAAACACGATATAATTGCTGATTTTTTAAAACCAGGTATGGTACTCTCTGGAGATCTTTTCTCAAAGGATGGTGTCTTTATATGGCCTGCCAAAAAACCCATAACCCAGAATTTGATAAATGAACTAAACGCAAGAAAGGTAAAAGAACTTTATTATACAAAACAAGTCAGTAAAGATCTATCCGAAACAAAACCAGCAATGTTTTCTGAAGAAATAAAAAAGGAAGCAAAAGTAGTAGTAGAGAACGTACTAAACCAGCTAAAAGAAGATAAAAAAATAGAAATTAAGGAAGTAAAAGAATTAATAGAAAAAATATTCAGGGAAATGATCCAAAAACTAGGAAAAGCTGTATTAAATCTCTCAGTTGTAAAAAATTATGACGAATACACTTACACGCACTCACTAAATGTGACAATACTATCAATGTTCTTTTCAAAATTCTTAGGTGCAAGCGATTTTGTGATAAAAGAGATAGGAACAGGAGCTTTGTTACATGATATAGGGAAAGTAAAAGTACCCACCTCAATACTTTACAAACCTGGAGAACTAACAGAAGAGGAATTTAACATAATGAAAAAGCATCCAATAATAGGTTATTTTGCTATAAAAGATGAACCTACTGTAAGTACTTACGCAAAAAAAATAGTGCTTTTTCATCATGAAAGATTTGATGGTAATGGCTACCCCCTCGGTGTAAAATTTGATAGAATTGGTAGATACCCACAAATAGTAAGTTTGGCAGATGTATTTGACGCTCTAACTTCAGAAAGACCTTATAAACCTGGTATTAGCATACCTCAAGCTCTAAACTTTATAATGAAAAAATCAGGTATATATTTTGAACCAATTCTAGCTCAAAGGTTTATCATAGAAATGTCAAAGCTATACGGGCTCCCTTCTCCTTATGCAGTAGGATCATTTGTACTACTAAACACTGGAGAAAAAGGAATAATAATACAGAAAAGTTCAGAATACACAATGAAACCTACTGTACTTATTATTGAAAATTCCTTAGGTAAAGTAAATTCCAAAGTCAGAATAAACTTAGAACTAGATTCACACCGATACATAGTAAAAGTAATAACAGAAGTTGATGAAATTGAAAGACTTAAAATACTTTTAATGTAATACAAAAGAGGGGCTTCTTTAGAGAAACCCCTCAAAGTAGGAGATGCGATACCTATCGCTTCAAGTTAAGGATTTCTTGTAACATTTGATCAGTAGTAGTTATAGTTCTAGAGTTTGCCTGGAAACCTCTTTGAGTGACAATCATATCAACAAAAGCATCAGAAAGATCAACATTAGACATTTCAAGTGCACCTGAATAAATCTTACCTTTACCTTTTATTTCAGCAGGGCTAATATCAGCTAAACCCGAGTTCATTGTCTCAATATACAAATTTTCGCCAACTTTTTCCAAACCTTGAGGATTAGTAAAACCTGCAAGTGCAATTTGACCAAGAGGTTCTTGTAATCCATTGGTAAAAACCCCAATTATAGTACCAGAACTATCTATTTTAAAGCTTTCTAAGTACCCCATAGCATGCCCATCCTGATCATATACAGAAGCAGTAGAAGGAGAAGAAAATTGAGTTATACTATTCTCAATACTACCAGCAACACCTAATTGAAGCTTTACAGTTTGTCTAGTACCATCAGGTAATGTAAAACTGACATTGGCCATCAAAGTGCCATTATCAAGAACAGTAGGATTTACGCTATTATCGCTTACACTCCTTAATGTACCTTTATTATCAAATGTCACAGTAAATTGATTGTTATTATCTACCTTATCTTCACCTACGCTTACCGTAACTCCGCTAGCATTCTCAACATTAACCGTTGCAACCCAAGTATTCAAATCTCTTCTAACAAAATCAACAAACATCCTATACCTATTCCCATAGGAATCAAAAATATCTACACTAGTCTTATGAGTATATTTTTCTTTATCAAGCAAACTTGATTCTGGAGTTAGTATTGGAGTTCTACCATCAAGATTTGATCTATACTTAACTATAGTAGTGGCAGCAGCAGGACTTTTAGCTCCCCTTGGTATAACTAAATCTTCTATCTGTCCAGAAGGATTTATTATTATTTCACCTGTTTCCAATTTCTGTGCTTTCCAGCCTTGAACTTTAAAACCACTAGAATTAACTAAAGTACCATCTTTGTCAATGTAAAAATTACCTGCTCTACTATAAAATAGCTGATCCCCCTTTTTTACAACAAAAAAACCTTCACCAGCAATAGCCAAGTCTGTATTAATTCCAGTCGTTTGAATACTACCTTGTGTCATTATTTTATCAATACTAGCAACCGTCATACCCAAACCAACTTGCTTTGAGTTTATACCTCCCCTTTCGTCAGTAGGTTTAGCAGCAGCTTCCATCATTTGCGAAATAATATCCTGAAATGTAACTCTTTCTCTCTTAAAACCATAAGTATTAACATTAGAAATATTGTTACCTAAAACATCCATCCTCACTTGATGGTTAATTAACCCAGAAACACCAGAATAAAGTGATCTCATCATAAAACTAACTCCTTAATACAATACTAACTTTCGGAATGAATTCATTTTTTTTAATATTTAATTTACTTAAGATAATCAAAACCTTTGTTATCCAATCAAAAAATTCTTTTAGTATTATTTACTTCTTCCACAATAAGGTAAAATTTACCTCTCCTAACAGAAGTTAAGAAATTTTAGAAACTTCTTTTTGTTCCCCGCCCAACCCGCCCTTAAGTTCCATGTAGGAGGGCTACGCCCTCCTATGAATACCTCCCCTGAATCCTG
>JBMFQU010000071.1:0-9607 GCA_049968435.1 Brevinematia bacterium
CTGAACTAAGGGGTGGGTTGGGTGGGGAACTAAAAGAAGTTTCTAAAATTCCTAACTCTATATCAAGGGAAATAAAAATCTTACCTTCTAATGGAAGAAGTAAAATTCAAAACTTCATGTGGTTTTTAGAGTTTATATTTTAGTGTTTAATTTGAATTTAAATTTTTGTTTGCCATAATATAGAAAACAGAGGCAATATATGAGTGGTGAAATGGACGAACTTGAAAAAGTTTTTATTGATGAAGCGGTAGAAATGGTGCAACTTTTTGATGATAATGTTTTAAAACTTGAAACTAACCCTCAGGATACTAATGCTATTAATTCGGCTTTTAGAGCAGTCCATACTTTAAAAGGTGGTGCTGCATCAATGGGTTATTCTGACTTAGAGAAGATTTCTCATAAAATCGAAGATTTGCTAGACTTAGTAAGAAGTGGTAAACTCAAACTTGATAAAAAGTTAGTTTCATTACTTTTGGAAGGGTCAAACCTTCTTGATGCAATTCTTTCAAATATTTTAGGTGAAGCTAGCATAGATAGAGATAAATTGAAGGAGTTTTCCTCAAAAATAGAGACTATAATTTCTAATCAAGGAGAGATTAGTAGTGAAGGTCAAATTCCTTCTGTTTCAGATTCTATTAATGTAAGGTTTCAAGTTTTGGAAGATAAAAACATAAATAAAGTTGATTATTTAATAAATGATGTTAGATCTGAGATGGTTAACGGATTTAAATCTGGAAAGAAGTTTTTTGAAGTTATTGTGAAGTTTAAGAAAGATTCTCCTTTTGGTGAAATTGGTATCTTGCAGATAATATCTATTTTGAAAGATGCTTGTGAGATAATAGAGACAAATCCTTCAATTGAAGAAATCTATTCGAAGTTTTTTGATGAAGTTGCTTTTATTATATCTTCTGATGATATTGACAAAGTTATTAAGAGATTAAATATTTCTGATATTGTTGAGGAAGTTAACTATTCAAGGTTGACTTACTTTGAAGGAGAGGGAAGCAAAGAAAAAGGTGTTGAAAGTGAAGCTAAGGATGAAACTAAGGAAACAAGTTTAAAGTCGTCTATAATTAGAGTAGATAGTAGCAAGATAGATAAACTTATGAATATAGTTGGTGAATTAGTAGTTAATAGGTCTAATGTAAATGAAAATATGTTTTTCTTAGGTGAGTTCATTGACCAACTTTATCAAAGTTATTTTGATGTTCTAAAACCTTTTAGAGATATTATCTCTCAAATGACATTTGATTCTAGATCTTTATCTAACTTAGAAAATGTTTCAGAGAATCTTCAGATGTATATTTCTTCTTTGAATGGTATAATCTCTAATTTAGAGGAAGTTAGCGGTAAGTTAAATGGATTGAAAAGAAGGTATGATGAACTAATTTCAAGTATAAAACTTTTTAATAATATTTCAATAGAAATACAAGAAGAGATTACTTCTCTTAGAATGGTGCCTATAAAGTATCTTTTTTCGAGATTGCCTAGACTTGTAAGAGAACTTTCAGAACAATTAGGTAAGGATGTTGAACTTATAATAAAAGGGGAGGAAACAAACTTAGATAAATCTGTTGTTGATGAATTATTTGATCCTATAGTGCATATAATTAGGAATTCAATAGATCATGGTATTGAAACTAGAGAAGAAAGATTAGCTAAGGGTAAGCCTCCTTCTGGTAGAATAATTGTTGAGGCTTTTAACGAAGGTAATAATGTTATAATAAGAGTAATTGATGATGGAAGAGGTATTGATTTTGAAAAAATTAAAGCCAAAGGTATAGAAAAGGGTATACTTAGAGAAGGAGTTAACTATGATCCTTCTTATTTGCTTTCTTTAATATTTTTGCCTGGTTTTTCAACTAAAAGTGAAGTTTCAAATCTTTCTGGTAGAGGAGTAGGAATGGATATTGTTAAATCAAAAATTGAGAAAATGAGAGGTAATGTTGTTGTGAGTACTGGTAAAGATAAAGGTACAGTCTTCATTATAAAGATACCTTTGACAATTGCAGTTATGAAAGTATTTCTTTTTGAAATAAAAGATATCGTTTTTGCTATTCCTGTTAATTCGATAGAAGAAGCATTGACTGTAAACAAAGAAGATATGACAACCTTTGAAGGTAAGTCTGTTATAAAAATTAGGGAAGAGGTTATCAATTTGTTTTCACTTAGGAGTATATACTTTGATGATAACGAACTTAATGAAGAAGTTGATATATTAATTGTTTCCTACTTAGGCAAGAAATATGCTTTTGCTATTGATAAATTTCTAAAGGAAGAGGATATATTCTTAAGGCCTATTGATTATTCTTTAGTTTCGCCACCTGGTATAGTATCTGCTACTATCCTAGGTAATGGTAGAGTAGGTTATGTTATAGATATAGGTAATCTTGTTAGCTACCTTGATAAACATACTAAATCTGAGACTAAATCGGAAGTTAGGATATCTTAAATTCTGATCCGAAAAGTGCCATCCTTAGTGTTTCTAAAGATAAAATAGCACATTTTAATCTTGTAGGGCTCAGCTCTATACCTAGTTCATTTATTAGATCTTCTTTCTGGAGATTTTTTATAAATTCAATATCTTTACCCTTCACCATTTCAGTTAAAATTGAGGCGGAAGCTTGACTTATAGCGCATCCCTTACCTTCAAATTTTATATCTTCTATTTTTTTCTTTGATTCATCGAGTTTTATATATATTCTAACCATATCTCCGCATGTTGGGTTTCCGCCTTCAAAAAAAGCATCACTTGGTTCTATTTTACCATAGTTTCTAGGGTTTTTATAATGATCAAGTATATGTTCTATGTAAATATCCATAGTTTTATCCTTAATTAAATAAATCTAAAAAATCAGTACTCTTTTTTCAATTTATCTTCAAGGATTAGGAGGTGGTAATAGGATGTGTAGTCTGCTTTACTTTTTAAACTTGTTTTTAGTGTTTTTGAAATTATTATGTTTCAACATTTATCATTAATCTAAATTTTTAGGGTAAAAGTATGCTTATAGTTCAGAAGTATGGAGGTACTTCGGTTGGTAATATTGATAGAATAAGGAATGTTGCTAGAAGGGTTGCTAAAACAAAAGATGAAGGTAATGATGTTGTAGTTGTTGTTTCTGCGATGGGAGATACTACTGATTATCTTGTAGAGCTTGCAGAGCAAATTTCAAAAAATCCGCCTAAGAGAGAGTATGATTTATTACTTTCAACTGGTGAGCAGATTTCTATAGCTTTGTTGTCTATGGCTTTACATGAAATGAATTATAAGTCTATAGCTTTTACTGGAGCACAGGTTGGTATATTAACTACTTCAGAACATACTGAAGCCAAAATATTAGATATAAATGTTGATAAAATAAAGAAAGAATTAAGCGAAGGTAAAATTGTTATAGTTGCTGGTTTTCAAGGAGTTACGAAAGATGGAGATATAACAACTTTAGGTAGAGGTGGATCTGATACGACTGCTGTTGCTCTTGCAGCTGCTTTAAAGGCAGATTTATGTGAGATATACACTGATGTAAAGGGAGTTTTTACTGGTGATCCAAGAATAATTAAAAATGCTAGAAAACTTGATGTTATTAATATTGATGAAGTTTTAGAACTTGCTAGTGTTGGTGCCCAAGTTTTACATCCTAGATCAGTTATTTTCTCTAAAAAGTATAAAGTACCTTTAGTTGTTAGGTCATCTTTTGAGGATGACCCTGGAACAAAAATTGTGGAGGATATTATGGAGGGGTTAGTTGTTACTGGTGTTGCTGTCAAATCTGATGAGGCTAAGGTTACTGTTTTAGATGTACCTGATGTGCCTGGTATAGCTGCAAAGTTATTCTCTTTAGTTGCAAATGAAAAAATAAATGTTAATATGATTGTCCAAGGTACGAGTAGGAATGGTTTAAGTGAAATAAATTTTACTATTCCTAAAAAAGATTTAGTGAGTATAAAAAATATTGAAGATAAGATAATTTCAGCGATAAAATGTTCAAAGATAATTTACGATAGTGACATTGCCATAGTTTCTGTTGTTGGTACTGGCATGAGAAGTCATTACGGTGTTGCTGCAACAGTTTTTGAAGTTTTAGCTAATAAAAGTATAAATATAGAGATGATTTCAACTTCTGAAATAAAAATTTCAGTTGTTGTAAGAAAAGATAGAGCAGAGGAAGCAGCAAACGCCTTACACGAAGCTTTTAAACTATCTGAAGTTGAAATAAAACAAGTTTAAAACTATAAATATTTCCCTATTCCAATATCATCTTCTCTGATTCTCTTTGTATAAGGTCTTATTCGTTTTGCTTCTTCTGGTGTCAGGGTATAGCAATATTTACAACCTTTTATTATTACCTTATCTCTGGGTTCTGAATGAAATATTTCTGCATATATTACATCCTTAGGTCCTAATTTTGCCTTACATACAGGGCAATACCTCGGCCTACTACCTAGTTTTTCTTCATTATCATTCTCTTTATTATGTTTTACTTTTTTAGAGTATTCATTATCTCTTGCTAAATTCATAAGTAATAGAAATATTATCAAACCTATAATTATTCCAACTATGCTCCAAAAAATCATACCTCTATTTTGAATTAAAATTTTATTTTTAATCAAAAATCTTAAAGGGTTTTTGAAAATACTTTTAGTATTCCAAGTTTATATAACGACTTAGCTGTACTTTTATTATCACTCTTTAACTATTACCGAATTGCTAATTTATTTAAGGCTTAGCCTTTACCGCTTTGTAAGTAAGTTATGAAGATTTCAACTTTTCTATCTTTAGTATCAATTGGAAGTTTAACCTTATATTTAGAAATTATTTCTAGTATCTGACCCTTAATTGTTTAAAATAGGTAATTTAGAATTTTCAAATACGCTCAAAATCTTATGATGATATTAGTTTTATATTTGTTTTAGTATAATGCTATGTTTTGGGCTACTTTTGTTTTAGCTGTGATTGTTTCCATTTTTTTCTTAATAAAGAGGGAAATCTTTTATTCTGTGGTAGTTATGGTTCTTTTAGTCGTTAGTATACCACTCTATTTTTATCTTGAATCAATTGAGAAAAAAAGCAAAAATGTAGTTTTATACCTTGATTACTCACAAAGCTCGTTTAGTAAATTAAAGAAGTTTGAAAAAAAACTAAAAAATCTTAACTTTGATTTTATAAGATATTTTGGTAGGCCTTTTAATAAAGATACTGATTTTGATTCTCTTTCTTCAGATGAAATTAATGTTATAGTTTCTGACTTTCTTTTCGATATACCTTCAAAGCTAACAAATAACAAAAATAATATTCTTGTTTCATTAGGTTCTAATGTTATAACAAATCATCTTATTAAAAGTGTATCTATTACGAATGTATCTCAGATTGATTATTTGTATATTGAAATGATTTTCCCTTCACCTATTACTGTCAAGGATATTAAAGGTAAAGTACTTTTTAAAAGTAATAATAGGAACTTCTACTTTATTCCTTTAAATTCTTTACCTTCGGAAGTTTTTTTGGTTTCGCTAAATACTAATATTTTGTTTAATTTGGGGTTCAAGAAAAAGTTGGGTATAGTTTGGTTTGAGCCTAATCAAGATTTGACGAAACTTCTTAGAGTTTTAAAAAGCATGAATTATACATATGACTTATTTATTAAGTTTAACAAAAATTTTTCTTACAAAGAGTATGAGTATATGATTTTTGGTTATCCCGATGTTTCTTTTGAAGAACTTATCAAAAGAACGCTTACAAACTCTAGGTGTGTTGTAATATCTCCTAGTGAAATGCTTTTAAATGATGTAATTTCTTTTTCTAAACTTAGTAATGTGCAGTTTTCAAAGAATGATTTTTATTACTTAGACAGTTTAGGTATATTTGATTTCTCTTTTAGCTACCCCGTGAATTTTAGTGAAGTTTATAAATTTTCTTTTCCAAAGATTAGTAGTAAAGTTTATACTCTTGATAGGTTAGGAGTTAGCTTATATATGGAAGTTTTCGGTAGGGAATTTTTGTTTTTTAATGCAAGGTATATTTACAAAGTTGACGCTGAAAATTATAAGTTAGGTATTTATTCTACTTTTTCTGAGGATCTTTTTACCGAGATGGTTAGATTTCTTTTTAAAGATGGAAATATCGAAGGTGTTAGGGAGATAAATTTCTCTGAGAGTGCTTTTGACGGTGCAAGAATGTTTGATGGTGCTGTAAGTATTGAGAATTTGAATAATGATTTTATAGATAAACTTAGAAAAACTTATCTTCAAGAAAATGTTGTCAGTAAGAAATTTGATTTTTCTTCATTTTGGTGGCTAATGGTTTTAGTTATAATTGGTTTTACTGTAAAATGGTTAGTTAGAGGATAGTGCTAACTTGAAAAATTTTTCTTATTATTTCTAAACTCTTTTTATGAGTAGAAGAATACTAATATTGTTTATTGGTAATATATTACTTTTGATTATAGGTGTTATGTTGCTTGATACTATAGGTATTATTGATTATAGAAGTTACCTTTATGAAAATGTACCCTTTGTAAGGAATTATCTAGTGCAAAAGTTAGAAGATCCTAATCTTGTTGAGAAAGAGAATCTTTTGAGGTATAAACAAGAATTGGATTACCTTAAGAAAGTTTTAGATGAAAGAGAAAGAGATTTATCTAATAGAGAGAAAGAGCTTGTTCTTAAAGAGCAAGAATTACAAGAGAAGCTTAGTATGGTTGATGAGATGAAGGCAACTTTAGAAAAACAGCAGCAAATTTTTAAAGACCAAGATGCTAAGGTTACCAAACTTGCTAATTATATAAGTAGTCTTCCGCCAGATGATGCAGTTAAAATACTTGCTAATATGGATGATGATACGATTGTCGATGTACTTTTGAAAATGGATCAGATTGCAGAGAGGCAAGGATTACAATCTCTTTCATCTTTCTTACTTTCAAAACTACCATCAGATAGAGCTGCAAGAATAGGTGAAAAAATTCTCAGAAGGTAGAAATAAAGTTTTTTAAATTTCTTTTCAACTACATAAAAATTCCGAAAATCATTTAATATTATTTGGAGGAGATGGGGATGAGAAATCTAACACTATTGCTAATTATTTTATTTTTGTGTAACGTTTCATATTCTTCTTATGAGAGTGCCTATTCTAAATATCTAAATAATGATATACCCGGTGCAGTTGCAGAAATAACTAAGGATATTCTCAACAATACTAAAGATCCAAGGTTGTATTTTTTGATGATAAAAATTAACAAAGAAAAAACAAAGGACTATAATCAAGCTGTGGAGTATGCAATAGATGGGATGAAACTTTTTCCTGAGAATGCTAAGGAGTTTATGTTAGAGCTAAGTGATGCTTATATACTTTCTGGCAAATTCGATAAGGCAGAACCTCTGCTAGTTAGCTACAATAATCTATATCCAGGTGATCCTAATTGTTTATATTTGTTAGGAAAGAATTATTATAGTCAAAAGAAGTATTACCGTGCTTTAGTTTCATTTGAAGCATCAAGATCTTTTGGTAGAAATGATCTTGATTTACTCGAAATATTGGGAATTACATATTCTCAGGTTGGGAATTACCAAAAGGCTTTGGAGTTTCTAAGTTATGTCTATAATCAAACGAAGAATGAAAAAATTTTGGCAAAGATAATAGAGATGTCAAGTATATTGGGGGTAGATTATTCTAGCTACATTACGGTAAAAGTTAAATTACCAGAGTTAAAATCTCAATCTGCTACTAAAGTATCTGCTTCTAAAAATGTCCAGTCTACTAATCCTATAGGTAGTAGAGTTACTAACTTTACGGCAGTAGTTAACCCTCAAAGTAATGAAATCAAACAAACCGTAACTGAAAAGACAGTACAACAGAGAAATCTAGAACAACATTCTGATCAAACAAATAAAGAGATGGGTATATCTCCTAGTGGAAGTGTTGAAGGAGGAAATGAATGATTGATTTACATATGCATACATTTTTTAGTGATGGAGTTTTATCGCCAAATGAATTGGTTCAAAGGGCTCGACAGTATGGTTATAAAGCTATGGCAATAACTGACCATGTTGATATTTCTAATGTAGAGTTTGTAGTTAGTGAAATAGTAAATTTTTGTAAATCTGTAAATAAGTACTATTCCGATATAGTAGTTTTACCAGGTGTTGAGATAACTCATGTGCATCCATTACAAATAAATGAAGTTGCAGAATATTCTAAAAAACTAGGTGCTAAGGTTGTTGTAGTTCATGGAGAGACGATAGTAGAGCCAGTTGAAAGCGGCACAAACCTTAAGGCTGTGGAAAGTAAGTTTGTTGATATACTTGCTCACCCAGGACTTGTGTCTGATGAGGTTATAAAAAAAGCATTTCAGAATGGTAAGTATATTGAGATAACCGCAAGAAAGGGGCATTCTCTAACAAATGGACATGTTGCGAAACTTTGTAGGAAGTATGGTGCTAAGATGGTAATAAATACTGATACTCATACTCCTGATAATTTAATATCTCTTGATTTCGCTTTTAAAATACTAAAAGGTGCAGGTCTTGATGAAAACGAAATTGAAATTGTTTTTAGAAACTCAGAAGAACTTGTAAATAGATTGATTTAAATATTCATATAGGGGATGGCTATGTCAGTTCTTGATGAAATAGTAAAAAATAAGATTCTAGAGTTAGAAGAAGTAAAAAGATTGTTACCCTTGGAAGAAATAAAAAAAAGTCTTAACAATACTAAAAGAAGAAGTAAATTTTTTGAATCTATCTTTTCATCTATCAATAAGGGTAAACCAGGATTAATTGCTGAGATAAAATTTGCATCTCCTTCCAAAGGAGATATTAGATTAGACTTACAACCGGAGGATGTTGCTAAAGTTTATGAAAATAGTTATTTAGTTGATTGTATTTCGGTGCTTACTGAAAAAAAATATTTTAAGGGAGATATCTCTTTTATAAATAGGGTCAAAAGCATTACAAATAAACCTATCTTGAGGAAGGATTTTATTATTGATGAGTATCAACTTTTTGAAAGTGCGTATTATGGTGCTGATTGTGTATTGCTGATTGCTACTATTCTTCCAAGAGAAGAGCTTAAAGAGTTTTATACTTTAGCAAGACAATTGGGTTTGGATGTTTTAGTTGAGATATACGGTGAGGAAGATTTACAAAAAATAGAAAGACTAAATTTAGATATGCTTGGTGTAAATAGTAGAAATTTAAAGACTTTGGATGTTTCTTTATCTAATCTTAAGAGTATGATAAGTTATATAAAAGGTTTTTCTAAAGTTTTGGTTGCTGAAAGTGGAATAAAAACGCGTGAAGATGTTGAAAATCTGATAAAATATGGTTTCAATTCTTTTCTTGTCGGGGAGTCTTTCATGATATCTGATAATATTTATAAAAAGATTACTGAACTTTTCTCTGGTATTGTATTATACATTTAAGTAATTTAAAACCTTTTAACTCTATAAGAGATTATTCTATCCCTCTAAAAGAAGTTTCTAAAATTTATTAACTCTATCAGGAATAATGGACAACCTTCTTACAAAAATGTGGCCTACTTTAGATTACTAAAGGGAGGGTGGGCGGGGAACAAAAATAATTTTTTTAAAATCCCTAACTTCTATTAGGAGTGAAT
>JBMFQU010000072.1:0-9504 GCA_049968435.1 Brevinematia bacterium
AAAGAAATTGAAAGAAATGGGAATGCCGGGCAAAATGAATTATTAACTTGACGGAAGAAATTACAAATAAAACTCTTGAAAGGTAAAACCTTAATGTTGATACTGCAGGGAGGTATTACTAGGAGGGCGTAAGCCCTCCTGTATAGAACTATAGGGCGGGTAGGTGGGGAACAAAAAGAGGTTTCTTAAACTTTTTAAAAATTAATTTTTAACTCTATTAGGAAAGATAAACAATTTTCTTATAGAAGGATAGCCTACCTTGGATTGCTAAAGGGTGGTACCTAATAGGAGGGCGTAGCCCTCTTGTAGATGCTTAAGGGTGGGTGGGCGGAGCACTAAAAGAAGTTTCTTAAACCCCTTGAAAATCAATTTTTAATTCTACCAAGAAGGATAAGAACTATCTTATAAAAGAGAGGGTACTAATCTTCACAAAGAACAGGAAAGACTAAATTTTTTCAAATACTATTAGCTAAAGTAGTACAACAAGTAGAGTATGAATTTTACTTTTAGTTAAAATTATTACCCTTAGGAGGAAAGAGTGTTAGAAAAAGTTAAAGATGATATAGTTATAAAACCTATAAAAAAGCATATATATAAATCTCTTACTGTGCCAGGATCAAAAAGTATAACTAATAGAGCTTTAATTATAGCAGCAACAAATAAATACAGGATAAAAATAAATAATGTCCTAGTCTCAGATGATACAAACTACATGTTAAACGTACTAAAAGAAGTTGGGTTTAAAATAAAAACAAGCGAATACTCTAGAAAAGAGAAATACCCCAAGATAAGAGATTTTATTGATTTTATAGAAAGCAAAGTTAAAGATAGTTTATCCGTAGAGATAGGTGGCAATGGAATTCCAAACGAATACCAAGAGAAAAAACTCTTTACGGGTAATTCTGGTACAACAATGAGATTTTTATGCAGTTTTTTACCAATAATAAATGGCAAATTTACCATAGATGGAGATGAAAGAATGAGAGAAAGACCAATAAAGGATTTGACAAACGCCCTCAAACAATTAGGAATCAATATAAACGACACCAATGGTTTTCCACCTGTATACATAGAAAGTAATGGGAAAGTAAAAGGAGGAACAATTGAAATTTCTGGAAAAATAAGCAGTCAATACATATCCTCAATAATGCTTTCAGGAACAAACTACTCAGATGATATAATAATAAAGATAAAAGATGAATTAGTTTCAAAACCTTTTGTTGACATGACTTCAAAATTACTAGCAGAATTCGGAGTTAAAGTTAAAAATGATAATTACAAAACAATACTAATACCTAAAATTGGATTTAGCAGAGATACTGATTACTTCATAGAACCTGATTTAACAAATGCTTTTTACTTTCTATCAATTCCAGCTATAATACCTTCAAGTATAACAATATACGGAATAGGTAAAAATACAATACAAGGAGACATTAAATTCACTGAAATTTTGAGAGAAATAGGCTGTCATGTTGAGATAAAAAATGAATATATAAAAGTAGAAGGAGATGGCAATCCGAAAGGTATAGAAATTGATATGAACGATATACCAGACTTAGTACAAACTTTAGCTGTTATAGCCTTATTTTCAGATAACCCTACAACTATAAGGAATGTTTATAATCTAAGAGTTAAAGAAACCGATAGGCTAAAAGCATTATCGAATGAAATAAAAAAATTAGGCGGTGAAGTTGAAGAATACCAAGATGGAATAAAAATTATACCTCACAAGGAATACAAACCAGCAAAAATAAGCACCTACAATGATCATAGAATGGCTATGAGCTTCTCTTTAGCAGGACTAAGAATTGATGGAATAGTAATAGAAAACTATAAATGCACCTCAAAAACATTCCCCTCTTATTGGGATTATTTTGAATTTCTATACCAATAACATTTATATTGTAAGGGATTATCTTATGAATAAGTTTTGGTTAAGATTAAAGTTTTCTTTTTTTTCGTTAATTCAATTTGCATTGATCAATAAATTAACAATTTTAATAGCAGCAATTTCACTGGTAGTAGACATAGCTTCAAAGTTTCTTGCAAGAACTTTTCTAAATTATGCACAATCTGTAAATATCTTAGGTGATTTTTTAAGATTTACACTTGTTTTTAATAGAGGAATAAGCTTTGGAATATTTAATTCAGATCAATCTACACTGATTCATACAATTCTACCTTTCTTAACGATTATTATAATACTATTTTTATTCTATTCATTCATTTCTCTTTTAAAGGAAGTTGATATCAGAGTCATACCAATGCTCAAAATAGGGTTTGGCTTTATATGGGGCGGAGGATTAGGAAATTTAATAGATAGGATACTAAATGGATATGTAACGGACTTTATTGATATAGGCATAAGCAACATATGGAGATTTTACACATTTAACATAGCAGACAGTTGTATAACAATAGGAACAACATTAATAATTATTAGCATAGTGTATTCAGATCTTAAAACCAGAAAATATGAAGAAAGTGACTAATTTTTTTATTAAGATTCTATATAAAATTAGGGAAGCTATGATTTTATTATCGCAAAAAATTAAAGAAGTTTACATGCTAATAAAAAAAGATATGATTATAAGACAAGCACAAAAGGATATAAATAAGAAGCTACAAGAATTTAAAAAAGAATTTGACAAACTTATGAATGAGTACTACGATTATTTACCCTTACCTCAAGGTAAGTCAATAATAGAGAATACAACTTCATCAGGTAAAACATTTTATTTAGTCGTTTTTAATGACACTAAAAGGAAAAATATTTCTATAATAGAAATCTACAATAATTCATTTTTATCATTACCTTCACATTACTTATTACTAAATCGTATTGATATAAAAGTATTAATGAGTAAAGTAAAAGAAAATCTTGAAAAAAGTTTATACAATGAAACTAAGAAATTTTTTAAAAACTAACATAAAGGGAGGAGTATGAAAAATATAAAAGAAATCAGAGTTAATGAAAAGATAAGAGTTCCAGAGATTAGATTAATCGATGTTGATGGAAAACAGCTAGGAATAGTTCCTACCAATGAAGCTTTGAAAATAGCCTATGAAAAAGGGCTTGATTTAGTGGAAGTTAGCCCTGAAGCAAAACCACCAGTATGCAGAATAATGGACTTTGGCAAATACAAGTACCAACTTGAAAAAAAGGAAAAAGAAGCTAAGAAAAAATTGAAAGAAATCGAAATTAAAGAATTCAAAATTGGCTTTAATATAAGTGAACATGATTACTCTTACAGAAAAGATCATATGATAGAAGAACTCAAGGAAGGTAACAAATTAAAAATCACAATCGTATTCAAAGGAAGACAAATAGCTTTTAAAGATAAAGGATTTGAGTTAATTGAAAAAATTAAAAATGATTTGACAGAATATGCTGTAATTGAAAAAGAACCTAAATTTGAGGGAAGAAGATTATTTGCAGTCTTTGCACCTAAGAAAAAATAAGAAAAGGAGGTAATAGATGGAAAAAGACATAGTCTTTTTTGATCAAGACCCATACGCTCCTGAGAATCATATTTATAGAGTAAAAAGCATATTATTTTCAGGTAAAAGCGACTTCCAAGAAATAAAGGTAATGGAATTTGAAGGTTTTGGACTAGCTTTAACATTGGATGGAGTTGTACAATTTACGGAAAAAGAAGAGTTTATATATCACGAAACTTTAGCCCACATACCAATGTTTACCCATCCTGAACCTAAAAGAGTACTAATAATAGGGGGAGGAGACTGCGGAGTTGCCAGAGAAGTACTAAAACACAAAACAGTTGAGGAAGTATATTTAGTTGACATTGATAGAATGGTAACAGAAATATCAAAAAAATACTTTTATCACCTTTACAAAGAAGCTTTTGAAGATAAAAGGCTTAAGATTCTACACGAAGACGGCCTTAAGTTTGTAAAAGAATACACTGGAAAACCTTTTGATATAGTTTTGATTGACTTAACAGATCCAGTAGGTCCAGCAAAACCTCTATTTGAAGAACCATTCTACAGAATGGTTTACAATGTAATTTCGGAAGAAGGTATAATGGCCGCTCAAACGGAATCTATTTGGTATCACCAAAATACAATAATTAGTGTACAAAAAGCACTCAAAAATGTTTTCCCAATAGTGGACCTTGCTTATTTTATAACACCAGTATATACCGGATATTGGTGGTCTATCTCAATAGGATCTAAAAAATATAATCCAAGAACAGATTATAGAACTTGTACATTAAATAACAAATACTACTCGGATGATGTAAGAGAAATTTCTTTCTTACCTAAATCAATATATTCAAAACTTCTTGAAGGTATTTTATTCAAGCAGATTCTCTAACTTTTTCTTACTACTCTTCACATAAAGTCCTACGTATTTTATAATTGAAATCAAAGAAGATTTTGATAGATCTTCCTTCCTTATTCTTACGCAATAGTCAATAAAATATTTATCAAGATTGATGTCATAGTAAAGATAAAAGAATCCTAAGGACTTATTGTAATTATTAGCCCTAAGAAGATATTCCAAAAAATCTTTCTCAGGTTTTTTATCAAGAACTAAAACAGTTGAATAAACATTAACTATCTCAAAAATATCGCCTTCTGAGAAATTTACAAAAACAACAATAGAACTTGTAGGTCTATCTAGTATCACCTTCAAAGTATCTTGTGAAACCTCCCCTTCATAATAAAAACCTTTCTCTCTATGGTTTTTCAAAATAAAAATACTTTCCTCCTTTGTAAGAAAACCATAGCTATCTAAACAAAAAATAAACAATAAAAAAATTATCAACCTTCTCATAAAGTAAATTATCGTAATAAACATCAATTTGAAAAATTAGAAATTATCTGAATTAAAACATCTATAACCTCATATCCTTTTTTTAAGTTTTGAATTAACAATTTATTCTTTATCCCTTTTATGCTCTTTATATTTAAGATATACTCTGGACTCATTGAAGAGTAATCACTCAAAATGTAATCAAGGTATTTTTTAAGTTGTAGTAGATGATCACTTATCTTAAAAAGTATACTACCAGCCAAGTTATTAAGAATTGTTATCTTTTGAATCAATAATTTCTTATTATTTTCAATGTTTAAAGAAGGAGGGTTTTGGATAAGCTTATTTATAAACTCAAAATGCTCACCACCTGGACTTGTTTGTTTCAAAAAAGAAGAAATATCTTTCTCTATCTCATTTATGGACTGATTTATATTAGACAAAGCTGACTTAAAATATTTATCCTTGAATAATCCGTTAACTAATATATCTTCCAAACTCTCTCTAAATTCAGCTTTCCAGAAGAAATAGTAGAATGAATAAACAACTTCAAAAGCCTCAGAATACATAAACTGTGGTAAATTGAACTTGGCTAAGATTAAATTTGTTTCTTCAACATATATCGAATTAACTTTACTTTTAAACTCTTCATGGCTCTTACCTATCAAGTAATAAAAGTTAGAAGTTTTTTCTCTAACAATATCCTTTATGATCCTAGCAACAAAATTCTTCGATTTTTCCTTTACAACAATTTTATATTCATTCACAAGTGAATGTTCCGGGAATATGAATATCGGTATGTAATCTGGATCTTCTTTCAAAACACTTATAACCTCTACCAAATGTAATTTCTCAAAAGATTCAGAAGCTTTCTTTAACTCCTCAGGTAATAAATTGTTAGATACATTTTTAAACCTCTCATATTCATAAGATTCTCTTTCCATAATTTCTTCTATATATTTTTTCAAACTTGATACAACATCTATTATCATAGGAGTAATATCAGTTTCGGAAAGAATATTAGCTAACTTTTCTAGTTCAATTACAAGCCAACTATCTGGTATAACCTTAGAAAATTTACCTTTCTCATCAATGAAATACTTCAAAATCCTCTTCATATCAACTTCTTCTTCAAACTTTCTGAATATTAATAACTTAGTATATAACCTATTTGCTCTATTTATAAGAGCTGGATCAATTGTATTTAAAATATTTTCAACCTCAGCATCAATTTTCTCAAATATCCTTTTCAAAGATTTAGTTTCTGACATTATTCGCTTTACATCAGAGGTACCAAATAAAGAATTCGTATTAGTCAAAAATTCAAATAGGAACTCTACAACAGTTTTTAGTTCTGGAATTGAAGTATTGTTCCACAAATTTGTATTAAAAATAGTCATCTCAAGCAGTTCATTTATAGCATTAAATTTAACATATATTTCATACAAGAATTTACCAAACTGTGGTAATAACTCATTTGTTCTTACACTAATTACAGGGGGATCATAAGATTTTAAACGTTCCTTTATAAAATTAATTTTTTTCCTAAGTATATATTTCTCCTCTGACATTATACCAAACAAAGAGAAAATAAATATCAAAACTCTATCCCAGAAAGTTAAAAATACCTCATTTCTAGCTCTCTTTGTTATCTTCTCTTCTTCATAAGTTAAAGGTTTTTTCTCCAATTCTCTCAAAGTGCTTTCCATTTCTTTTCTAAGCATATCCCTTTCGACTTTTTCCATTTGAGATATTTCTTTTTGAAGTTTATCTTTTGCCATAGTAATATTACATCTAAAATTTTTTATAAATTACTTCTTAATTATCTTACCAACAGATAACTCAACTAAATGTTTAATAAACTCCTCCGAAGGATACACGGTAACTTTACTTAAATTTTCCAAACTAAAAAAATCAAACCCTTTCAATATACCATCCTCTTCCGACAATTTAACTTCTTCAATGTTAGCGTTAACATAAAAATAAATATCGATTACATGTCTATCACTATTTGAATCAATAAATTCTCTTAAATCAATTAACTTTGCTGAAAAAATTTCTCTTATATTTAACTCCTCTTTTAATTCTCTAGACAATCCTTCAATAAGTGTTTCTCTATATTCCAATCCACCACCTGGTAAAACATAGTACTCAAGACCATTCTTAACATGTTTCACAAGAAGAATTCTACCTTCCCTATCAAATATTAGCCCTTGAACCCTAATCCTTATCATAGTCGATATTATAATAAGTAAATTCATAAAAATACCAATTTTTTGAAAACAATTAGAAAATTATTTGCACTGTTAAAGAATTAGCTTTAATATTCAAACATAAAATCTAACCACATAAGGTTAAATTTGTTTTTGGCTAATTACTTTAATTATCATTTTAAAAGATAAAGAGAGTACTATGTATATCGAATTTACAAAAGCCGAAGCATTGGGAAACGATTACATACTCTTGGATCTCTTTAAAAATGACTATCATTCATTAATTCCTAGGATGAATAAGATAAGTCAACTACTTTCAGACAGACATTTTGGTATAGGAGGAGATGGTGTTATTCTCATAATCCCTAAAGATGAATATGATTGTGAGATGAGAATATTCAATGCTGATGGTAGTGAAGCAGAAATGTGTGGTAACGGAATAAGGCAAGTTGCCAGGTACTTTTATGAAAATATTTCAAAAAAAGACAAAATATCAGTATACACAAAAGCAGGAGTAAAAGTAGTCGAAATAATAAAAAACAAAGATTTATTCTTCAAAGTAGACATGGGCGAGCCAGATCTTAGATCCAATAGCGTAGTTGATAACTCTTTAATACCAGAAAAAACAATCATAAACAAAGAGTTTGATTTCGGTTTTAATAAATTCAAAATAACAACTATCTCTATGGGAAATCCACATTGTGTAATTTTCGTTGATGATCTAGGGAACCTAGATATAAGCAGTATTGGTCCCAGAATTGAGAATCACAAATTATTTCCAAATAGGGTTAATGTAGAGTTTGTTAAAGTAATAAGTGAAGATGAAATAGCGATGAGAGTTTGGGAAAGAGGAAGCGGAGAGACGATGGCTTGCGGCACAGGAGCATGTGCTTCAGTAGTTGCTACTATAGTCAATGAGATTTCTAGGAAAAGAAAAATTAAGGTTCATTTATTAGGTGGAGATTTAGATATAGAATGGGGAAAAGATAATCATATATACATGACAGGAGGAGCTAACTTGGTTTTTAATGGAACCTTTATTAAAGAAGAATTCTAATTTCTTTTAAACTTTTTCGAATTCTATTTTTGCAAGTCCTGCCGCACCAAGCATACCAGCATTATTTCCAGATCTAGATATAACTATTTCAACTTCATCTCTTAATGGTGGCATAGTATTTTGTAGTGCTATTTCTTTTACTGGATTAAGTAGATAATCACCGGCCAAAGACATTCCACCACCTATAACGATCATCTCCGGGTTAAAAATGTTAATCAAGGATGATATACCTATCCCCAAGTAAAAAAATGCTCTATTAACTATACCTTCGCAAAACTTATCACCTTCTTTTGCTAAATCAAAAATAGTTTTAGCTTCAATTCTTTCTTCTGGGTAATCTTTCAATTTGGTTTCTATACCCCTTCTTTTATAGGACAAAGCCTCCTTAATTATTGAAGTTGCTGAAGCGTAAGCCTCCCAGCAACCAAATTTACCACAATTACACTGCAAACCGTTAGGAACTATTGTTATATGGCCTATCTCACCAGCATAATTCTTTGATCCTCTGTACAACTTACCATCTATAACTATTCCTCCTCCTATACCAGTACCAAGAGTTATACCTATCACATTTTTTTTACCCTTTGCTACACCAAACACAATCTCTCCTAAAGTAAAATTATTTGCATCATTATCAACAAATACTGGCTTCATAAATTCATTGTAAAGTTCTTTAACTATATTGACATTCTTAGCACCTTGTATTGCTGGCATTTCTCTTATAAGACCTTTTTCAAAATCTACAGGACCAGGCACACCTACACCTATTGCCTTTATACCATCTTCATTTAACAATGTAGATATTACCCTCTTTATATTCTCGATAACCTTCCCCCAACCTTGTTGAGCTTCAGTAGGTACAGAAAGACTCGAAATAACCTTTCCCTCATCATTCACTATCCCCGCTTTTATATTCGTACCACCAAGATCAACTCCTATATACATATAGCCTCCTACTTCAATTTTGAAGTCTAAGTAATTCGAAATTCAATGTTTACTTAGTTTTTTAAAAACTCTATAATAAAAGAAATTTTAATCAAAAACAAGGGAGCGAAAGCCCCCCAAACTATCTTTCTACCTTAACATACCAATAAGCTCATTAGCATCATAATATAACATCCTATAACATTGCTCCTCTATAGCCTTACCTCTCTGTGCATCCAACAAATGCTTATACGCCTCAACTATATTAATGGCAGTGTGGTAATTACTCCTACCTTTCTTTATATTCTCCTTCGCAGCAACTAACTTGTCATTCAGTCCCTCATAAACATCATTCTTACTTATCCAACCTAAATTAAACGCAGATTGTGTTATATCTATTAGCTTCTCTATATACTCAAGAGGTCCTCCCTTAGGCTTCACAATAGGACCAACTACATAAAATGGCTTCAAGTCTGTACCATATTCAAAGTCTGGTGGCACTTCCGCAGTATCCTCAAATACCCACA
>JBMFQU010000073.1:0-9414 GCA_049968435.1 Brevinematia bacterium
TAAGAATTTTAAGAAACTTCTTTTTGTTCCCCTCTCGCCCTTTAGTTCAACAGGAGGCTTCGCCTCCTATTAGTACCACCTTTCAGTTCTTCACGAAAGCTATAACCTTCTTACTATGTTCTTCCTTTAAAAGTAAGAAAGGATAGAAAATTTACTCCTAATAGAATTTAAGAATTCTTTAAGAAACTTTTTTGTTCCCGACCCTCCCCCCTTGAGTTCATTAAGAGAGTTTTGCCCTCCTTTTAATAACTCCCTTTACCTATAGGATATTAAGATATCGATCTCCCGAAACTTCCACTTACGAATTACAATTTTTTAATTTTATTTAAAAGCACTTACTTCAATTTCAACTAAAGCACCCTTAGGTAATTTACTTACTTCAACAGTTGTCCTAACAGGCTTATGGTTTCCAAAAAATTCTTTGTAAATCTCATTAAATTCAGAAAACTTACCTATATCAGTAATGTAAACAACTACTTTAAAAATATTTTCAATAGAATACCCTAGTTCTGACAAAATTTTTTTAACATTATTGAAAATATTCTTGGCCTGATCTCTTAATGTATTTCCTGTAAGATTACCAAATTCATCAATACTAATCTGACCAGAAATAAAAACAAAACCATTTGGTAAAACTACAGCAGTTGAATAATGTCCAACAGGTTTAACACTATCTACAGAATCAAAAAACTTCATAATTTAATTTTAAAAACATACGTGAGAAATTCACAAGAAACTATAACTTAATATATAACATAAATTTCAAATTAATATACCCAATGTTTAAAAATAATCTATATGAAAAAGCTAATATTACTGTTAATTTTATTACTTTTCTCGGTACAATGCAAAGGATATGTAATTGATAGCATAAGTAACAAAGTAGAAGAGAAAAACTATCAAAGAATAATTTCACTAGCACCAAGTATAACTGAAACCTTAAAGTTTTTAGGTTTAGAAAGCAGAATTGTTGGGATAACTAGGTATTGCAATATTAAAGGTAAAGAAGAAGTTGGAGGATTATACGACCTTAAGATAGAGAAAATAATCTACCTAAAGCCAGATCTAGTACTCATGTTAAAAACTGGTAATATAGAAAATTATGAAATACTTAAGTCAAAAAACATAAACGTATTTGTTCTAGACTATAGAACTGTAGAAGACATTTTTATAAACCTTGAAAAGATATCAAAACTTACAAAAACAATTGAAGAAAATAGAAAAAGTATATACAAACTAAAAGAAGATTATAATAACACAGTTAAAAAAGCGAAGGAAATACTTAAAGGTAAAAGGGTATTTGTAATGTATTCATACCCATTGATATACACAGCAAGCTCAAATAGCTATGTAGCACAAATAATAAGAGAAACAGGATGCATAAACCTATCTGATAAGTTAGCTTCAAAATACCAATCCTTAACAGTAAACCTTGAAACTGTTTTATCTTTTTCACCAGATATAGTAATAATAACGGAAAACAATTACGAAAGTATAACAAATGAACTTACAAAACTAGGTTTAAAATCAAGTTTTGTTTACATAAATCCCCTAGAAATAAGCCCTATACCAACATTTTATAAATTCATAGATAAGGTGGCTAATTTAATCACCTCTAACTAAATAACTTTGAGCAAAGAATAAATTATTTCCTGAAAATAGAAAATAAAATAGATAAAACTATACTCAAAAGTATACTCAAAACTAAGCTAGTGACTATAGGAAAAAAGAAGACAAAATTATCTTTTTTCACATAAATATCGCCTGGTAAACCTCTAAAATCAATCTTTGATAATAATATAAGTAAAAAACCAACCAAAGCAATAAAAGCAGCGACAAATAAAAGCGATTTACCAATCTCAGCCATTCGAAAATGAGCGGGAAACGGGACTTGAACCCGCGACCTCTTCCTTGGCAAGGAAGCGCTCTACCAACTGAGCTATTCCCGCTTAAACCTAGAATAATTATACTAAAAAACTTTAAAAAATTTCAAATTATTTAAAAATTTTTATTATCAATTTCTAAATAACAATTTAGTAAAGATTTTACATTTATTGTATTGCTTTCATTAGAAAGTAGAATTTTTATCTTTCTTAATAGAACTTCTTTTTGTTCCCCTCCCGCCCTTTAGTGCATTAAGAGGATTTCACCATCTTATCAATATCTCCCTCTAATTCGTTAGGAGAATTCTATATTCATATTAGTTATCTACTATAAGTAAGAGAATACAAAAAATTCATTCCTGATAGAAGTTAGGAATAGGAAATTTCTTTTTGCTTCCCACCCGCCCTATAATTAACAGGAGGCTTCGCCTCCTATTAGTACCTCCTTTTGCCCGTTATGAAAATTATATCTTCTTATTAGCCATCTCCTTTAGAATGAAGGATAAAATGGTTAATCATAATAGGAATTAGAGATTTTTAGAAATCTCTTTTTGTTTTCCACCCACAACTATAGATTAGCGAAGTCTTCGTCTCCTCTTCTTCCAGTAAGTCACTAAGTTAGCAAATTAGAAAAATCAAGTAGTGCTTCTATTACCTCCTTTAGAAGTAAGATAATATGAAGAATTCACTCCTAATAGAAGTTAAGAATTTTTTAAGAAAAATACTTTTGCTTCATACCCTTAAGTTCTATGTAGGAGGGCATAGCCCTCCTATGAATACCTCCCTCTAATTCATTAAAATGATTCAAATTTAATATTAGACACCTCATTTAGAAGTAAGAGAACATAAAAAATCCACTCCTGATAGAGGTAGAAATTTAAGAAACCTCTTTTTATCCTCCGTTAATCTTCAACAGGAGGGCTACGCCCTTCTACTAGCACCTCCTACAGACTTACAAAGTAAGTTTCACCTTTATTGCTTCCAATTAGTAAGTAAATTAATAAAACTTAGTCCTCCCATTAGTTTAGCTCCAAGGTAGGAGATTCTCCATTTTATTAAAGATTTTTTAAATTTTTAAATACGCTTTACAGATTAATTATAATCAATCGTATGAAACTTGTAGTTATAAACGACATAGATTTTGAAAATAAATCATTAGAAAAAATTTCAATTGATAAAATATTTGTAGAAAATGACTATCAAAGTTTAATTGAAGCTATAAAAAACGAAGAAAAAGTCATAATAACTTGGAATTCTTCTACCTTAATTGATACATCTTTAATTCAAAATCTAGTACCAAAATCAGAAAATTACGAAATAATGTTTATAGCAAATCTTCCAGATTATATGGAATTTGAAATATGGGATTCTAAGTTTTTAATAGAAAAACTTGAAAAATACAAAACGATAAGAAAACCTTTAAGAAGTATACTAGAATCAATAGAACTAGATGAATCGATATTTTACACAGATTTAATAGAAGAAGATATAAGACTATTTAGGTGGGAACTATCTCCTAGTTCATTTAAAGGTAGAAAAACATTAGAAAAGATATATGAAAAATTACCAAAAGATAACATAATAAAATTATTAAAATCGACATTTTCAGATTCACCAAAACTAATAACCGAAATACCTACATTCTACGCTATTGAAATCTCCTCAAGTTATATAGAAAATACGTATACCCCCAGATGGAAACTAAATTTAGACGATATAACATCATATAAATTTGAGTCAATCATAGATAAAATAATCACTTACTCAAAGACACTTGGAATAATGATAGGAATATTCAATGAACCAATGTTAAACCCTGAATTTGAAAACATTCTAGAAGTTATTAAGAAGTACAAAAATAAAGAAGTATCGTTCATAATAAATACTTCACTACCTTACCTACCTCAAAAATTAAAGGACGTATTACAAGAAACTAAAGGACTAAAAGGTTTCAAAGATTATCCGTTATTGTCAATATTTGTTGATATACCTAATCATAAGAAAGAAAAATTTGAAAGTATAAAAAAAATAGAATTCGAAAAAGTTATATCAAATCTAAAAAATCTACTCAACATAGATAAAGAAAGAGTATTCATTAAATTTGTAAGGAATATATTAAACGACGAAGACTTACCAGAATTTTATGAAACATTTAAAGAGTATAACATAGTAATATCAAGAAGCCAAATAATAGACCAAAATCCAATTGACACAATCTTATTAACAAGAATACCTTGTTATAAATTACAATCCTCTATCGTTATTTTACCTAACGGTGAAATACCACTATGTATAAATGACCTAAAATTAGAAAATAAACTAGGCAATATATTCAAAGATGACTTAGAAGAAATCTCAACAAAAAAATCAAAATACTACAAAGAGCAACTTCAAGGTAATTTTAACGGAATATGTAGTAATTGTATAGTGTGGGATCTGTTTGATTTATAACTGTAAGGCGAACTTTCTAGATTTTTCAGAGAGTTCACCAGAAATAGCTTTTAGACGAGAAATACTTTCATCTGTTATCCTACACCTATAGAATATTTGGTATTTACCACTCTTTAACTTGTGCCAATACTTACCATCAATCTCCAACTGTAAAATATCAACTACCTTTTTAGCATCAGGAAGATAACTTGAAAGATAAGCAAACAATTCTCCTTTAGGATTAATATCAACCATGTAGTTATTATATTCAACCAGAACAATAAAAAAAACACCATCTCTTGATTTTTGTATTTCAGCAGAATCTTTTAGATTAAGAACCCACTCTGGAATAGGACCAACCCCCGTATAAGAAGAACTATTTTCAACAATCAAAGATTTATCAGTTATAGGCACATATCTTAACTTCTTTTCACTAGGGCAACCATATAATAGAAATATGATAATCAGAGTAAAATAAAAAAAATATTTACAATTACATCTCATACTTATAAAATTATCATAGGTGAAAGTTAGGTTTATCAAGTAAACTTTCAATCCGAAATATAATACAAATAACATTAGGCTAAGGAGGAAGTATGAGGAGTGTAATTTTTAGAGTCATTTTGATTTTGATTTTCTTTACTAGTTTAGCTTTTTCTCAACAAAAAGAAGTTTCAAAGGATCCTTACGCAAATGAACCTTGCGTATATGTTTCACAGAAAGGTAATGATAATAATCCTGGCACAAAAGATTTACCATTCAAAACTATAGAAGTAGCGATAGACAAAGGAGTAATATTTGGAGTAAATGTTGTAAAAGTAGCACAGGGTACTTATACTCCCGGTAGTGGATTAAATACTGGATTTAGTGGAGTAGCTATAAAACATCACAATATAAAGCTTATAGGAGGATATGATGAAAATTTTACAAGCATAACAAGTTATTCAATACTTGATGGGCAGAATAAAATACAAGCTATAATCGAGGTAAGAGAAGTAACAAACACTACCATTGAAAACTTTATTGTAATGGGAGCAACAAATAGAGAGAAAGCAGAAAAAAACGGTGGTGGAATATACCTAAATAAATCAGATTACTCCACTATCAAAAACATAATCTCTTCAAACAACAATGTAGGTAACGGTGCCGGAATATGCGTAATAGGTAGCTATAACAAAGTTTTAAATTCAAAGTTATTGAATAATAAAGGAGAAAATGGTTCAGGGATATTTGTCATTGGTAATTACAATCAAATTTCTTCACTAACCTCTCAAAGTAATACATCAACTATATGGGGAGGCAATTATATTAGCGGAATAAGCAATACTATAAATAACTTAGAAATAAGTTATAACTCTGCAAGAGAGGGCGGAGGAATTTACATTGACAAAGGTATAGCTAATCAAATTTTAGATAGTTCTATAAATAATAACAATGCACAAAACTCTGGAGGTGGTATCTTTGTAAATATAGGAGCAGGAAATATAATAAAATCGACAATAAACAACAACATTTCAAGAGATGGTGGAGGTGTTTATGGATTCAAGACCACCTCCTTAGTTCTAGAATCAAATATCAAAGAAAACAAAGCCTCAAGAAATGGTGGTGGTTTATTCTTGGAAACAACATACAAATGTTCTATAAATTCAACTATTTCACAAAACACTGCAGAATCAATGGGAGGAGGAATATTTGTAAGAGGTGATGAAAATATAATCCAAGGTACAATATCCAATAACAAATCAAAAGAGAAAGGTGGTGGAATATATTTAACTGGATTTAAGAACCTAATTTCAGCAAATATTCAAGGTAATTCTTCAGACAAAGACGGCGGTGGGATATACATTGAACTAAGTGAATCAACAAAAGTAGAGAAATCAACTATTAATCAAAACACCGCGGGGAACATTGGCGGTGGAATATTTACAACAAAAGACCTAGAAACTACAATAAACGATTCTCAAATTGTAAACAACAGCGCAAAGCTACACGGTGGAGGAATAGCAATATACGATTCAACAAACTCATCTCTACTATCACTAGATATAACACAAAATAAAGCAGAAATAACAAACAGCGTTATATATTTATACAAAACAGAAGGAGTAATTAACTTTGTAATTTCAAATTCTACTATAGGTAGCACTTCTGAATCAAAAGGATTTGGAATATATGAAGATGGAATAAACGATATAATACTACAAAAGATAATAGGTAATACTTTTGTAGTAGAAACATTACAAGGTGGACTTTATAGAGACTTCAAACTAGAAAATACATGGTTAATAACAGCAGTAAACAATCCAAAATTCTCTGGAGCAGCAGAAGCAAAAGACAATAAACAGAAATAGATAATATATTAAAGGGGTTATTACCCCTTTACATCATTAAGCACATTTAGAATAATCCTTGTATTGCGAAAACGAATTGCCAGTTATTGAAAAACTGATCACTTCCGTAAAGATTTATACCATTTTCTTGAGGATTAAATTGTCTTGCTAGATACATTCTTATAGGGAATGAAGGTATATTAATCATAACTCCTAACCCAAAGCTACCATAGTAACTTTGAGGTGAAGTTGTATATTCTTGTGGAGTTTGGAATATACTACCATAATCAAGGAAAAAGGTACCCCAAAGCTCATTGCCATAAATCGGTAATCTCAATTCAGTTGAGTAAAAAGACTTCAAAACACCTCTTAAACCTGCACCACCCCATCCTCTAAGTTCATAATATCCATCAAACCAAAACAAGTCAGATGCTTCATATCTAAGTACTCCATCAAACTGAGGTAACATGATACCATGAGATGTATATAAAACCCAGACCAAACTATAATCCTCAACTACAGGAATAGCTTGATAGAAAGAAAAATTACCACTCAATTTCATAAATTCAAAGAAGCCACCCAATAAAAACCCAGTATAATCAAAGAAAATGCCACCATTTACTCCTTTAGATGGAACAAGTGGGTGATTTCTACTATCAAAAGAAAAAGATAAACTAGCAGTGCTCTTTAATTTACCAGTAGCAAAGATATCCCAGAGATTAGTTGAATAAGTTAAAGAAAGTTCTTGATTTATATTAGTATCATAAGCATTTACAAAGTTCTTATCATGAGTCAACAAATTATATATAGAATACCCTACACCCAAAGTATAATAACTTCCTATTCTTCTACCAACATTTAAGCCAAAACCCAACCTCGTCTGCCAATAGCCCCCATTAGTAGACTCAGGTACTCCATTCAGATCATCATCAACCATTACATTCTGAATTAAAGTATTGTAAAAGTAAATAGAAGTTGAAAGTGAAAACTTTGAATTAAATAAGTAAGGTTCTGTAAAAGTCAAACTTATACCTTGTTGATTTTGGCCAATATCAACCTTACCCTGTATCTTCTTACCTGTACCAAAAAGATTTATATGTGAAATACTACCATTTACAGAAAAACCGCTCACTGTACCATATCCTCCACCTAGAGATATTAAACCGGGTCTACCTTCTTTAACTTTAAATATCAAATCCATTATACCTTCAGCCTCTCCTTCTTTAACTTCCCACTCAACTTTATCAAAGTATTGTGTCATATTCAACCTTTCTACGCTTCTCTGCAATTTATTAACTGAAAAAATTTCACCTTCTTTTATTTCAATCTCTCTCTCAATAACATATGTTTTAGTATAAGTATTACCAACAACTATTATACTACCAACATGTCCAATTTCACCTTCATAAATCACAACCTCAAGATCAACAAATCCATTACTCTCATCCTTTTTAAGTTTTTTATCAACTCTAGCAAAAATATATCCTCTGTCCCAATACTTTCTATTGACAGAATAGAGCCATTTATCAATTTGATCCATTGAAAAAGAATCACCCTTAACCAAGGGAAACTTGTTAAGAAGCTCATCTTTAGAAAAAAGCTTAACATCACCAGTTATGCTAACACCACCAAAGTAATACTTTCTCCCTTCGTTTAATTGAATATTAATATAAATATCTTTCTCAACTAAATTAGTTTTATTATCAAAAACATTACTAATAACAAAATTAGTAGAGACAACTTTAGCATCAATAAAACCTTTCGTCTGATAATAATATTCAATTTTCTCAATATCTTTTGAAAATTTATCAGGATCAAAATTTCCTTTATTTATTGGAATACCTAAAAACTTAGATTCCTCTTTAGTATCAATTATTGATTTTAATTCGTTTTCAGTTACATTAGAAGATCCAACTACACTTATACCCTTAACAATAGTTCTAGGGCCTTCATTTATTTCAAAATTTAAAACTATGTCTTTCCCTTCTGTAGTAAAGTAATGTTTAACACTTACATCCAGTAATCCCTCCTCCCTGTATTTTTGCTTTATAGCAGCGATACTAGCGTATATCTTATACTCACTAACATAATCACCTTTGGAAAGGTAAATAACTTCCTTTAGATCATCACTATTAATAGTTTTATTACCTAAAAATTTAATATCACCTAAAATACTTGCCTCTTTACCAACAATGTAAATATCAACTAACTTCTGAGTTTTATCAACTATCTGGTATTCTAATCTAAAATCATAAAAAACACCTATACTCTGAATACTTTTCGTATCGTTTATTATCTTGTTAAAGTCTATTACCTCACCTTCTTTGATAGTTAAAACATCCTTAATCAAATCTTGAGCATTCTTACTTACACCTTCAAAGACTATACTCCTTATTTTATACCCCTCAATTTCTTCCCAACTACCAAAAGAATAAGAAGAAAGTAAAAGAATAAAAACAACAAAAAAGAATCTTTTCATTAACATCCTCCAGAAGGAGTATTTTAAAATTATCTAATTTCATTTTAAAAGTTAGGAAAAAAGATTTGAAAATTTATTTTCCTTCCCACCCATCCTTAAGCTTATACATGAGGGCTACGCCCTCCTTTTGTTACCTCCCTTGTTCTTTATGAAAGTTCTAAATTCCTAATTAGGTACTTCTTTTAAAAGTAAGAAAGAATAAAATCTTTACTCCTAATAGAAGTCAGAAATTTTAGAAACTTCTTTTAGTTCCCCACCCTCCCACCCTATAGTTCTCTACAGGAGGCTTCGC
>JBMFQU010000074.1:0-9377 GCA_049968435.1 Brevinematia bacterium
AATTCTCTTGAAATTGAATTTTTATCGATTTACAATAATTTTGTAGGTTAAAGTGTGGTTAATTGGAATTTATGCTTGTAATTATTTTTATAATGGGTAAGTTATGAAAGGCAAAACAAAATTTTACTCTCTAAAGTTTTGTATAAAATGTTTACTTATACCTTTGAATAAAGACATTTCACCATTGGATGCAGAAGGGGTAAAAGCACTTTATAGGAATTAATTTTTAAGTAATAAAGGAGATTTTATTGTGTTGGGATATTCCCTAAGGGTAGTAATTTGACAACTAATACTACTACTTTTCGCCCAACTTCTACTTCATTTAAGGAACCTACTAATACAAACTATGTATGTGAGGTTTTTGGTTATTTCAATGTAGAGGATAATAAAATTAGTGTTAGTATTCATTACTGTAATTTTTCCTACACTGACCTTAAGGATTACGAGTATTATACCAACTTTGAGATTTCTTTTTAATATTTAGGGGGCTTTTGCTCCCTTATTTTAAGTTTCCTATTAGGCTACAAAAGTTTATTTCTAAAGGAACTTAAGAAGTTTGCTTTAGTCTTTTTAAACAGGAAAATGAAATTATTTCTTAATCTAATAGTTTATTGAAAAAGGTATGTAAAACATTACAAGGGGTACTTTTAAAAAAATCTTACTTTTAATTTGAAAGTATAAATATTTTTTGTTAAAATTCTATGCACACTTTTAAGAGGGATTTATGGGTAGAATTATATACAAAGTTGGTAGAGTTGTTAGTGATAAGATGGATAAAACGAGAGTTGTTGTATATGAATATTATAAGATGCATCCTTTATATAAGAAATTCGTTAAGAAGAAGACAAAATATTATGTTCACGATGAAAATAATGAAAGCCATGTTGGTGATCTTGTAAAGATAAAGTTTACTAGACCTTTGAGTAAATTAAAGAGGTGGAAACTTGTAGAAATTCTAGAAAAAACTGATAGAGCAACTGATGTTGAATTGTAAAGGGAGGTTATTATGGTACAGTTAACTACTTATCTTAATGTTGCTGACAATACTGGTGCTAAAGAGATTATGTGTATAAAGGTTTTGCCTGGTAATAAAAAGTATGCGACTGTTGGTGATGTTATAGTTGCTAGCGTTAAGAAAGCCCTTCCTAATGGTATGGTTAAGAAAGGTGATGTTGTTAAGGCAGTAGTTGTTAGGGTTAAGAAAGAAATAAGAAGGCCTGATGGATCTTATGTAAGATTTGATGACAATGCAGCAGTTATTATAGATAATTTTGGTATGCCAAAAGGAACTCGCGTTTTTGGACCTGTTGCAAGGGAACTTAGATATAAGAACTTCACTAAAATTCTTTCTCTTGCTCCGGAGGTTGTTTAGGGGGTTATTATGTCTGAAGACAAGGTTAAAACTAGGTTAAAGAAAGGTGATACAGTTATAGTTATCGCAGGTAAGGATAAAGGTAAGATAGGAGAGATATTGGAAATTGATGGCGATAGGGTTTATGTTAAAGGTGTAAATCTTATAAGAAAAACTTTAAAACCAACAAGAGATAACCCTAAGGGAGGTATAATTACTACCGAAGGTAGTATCCATATATCTAACGTTATGATTTATAATAAGAAGATAGACAAAGGTGATAGGATAGGAGTTAAGGTTGTTGGTGGTAAGAAGGTTAGAGTTTTCAAAAAAACTGGTGATTATATAGATAAAGTTTGATGGAGGTTTTTATTATGGCTAAGAAGAAATCAGCAGTTGAAGTTGGAGAAGGTATAAAAATAAGCTCTTTTGTTCCTAAAACAAAGAAGTTATATCAAGAGGAAGTTGTTAAAAAGTTGATGGAAGAGTTTAGTTATAAATCAATAATGGCTGTTCCTAAGATAGAAAAAATAGTTTTGAATGTTGGATGGGGGGAGGCGGTTTCTGATCCAGACTCTTTAGATGTAGTTGTTGATGAGTTAACGCTTATTTCAGGACAAAAAGCTGTCAAAACTTATGCAAAGAAATCTATATCTAACTTTAAGATAAGAAAAGGAATGCCTATAGGGGCTAAGGTTACTCTTAGGAAGACTCTTATGTATAATTTCTTAGATGTACTTATAAATATTGCTTTACCAAGAACAAAGGATTTTAACGGTGTTAGTACCAAGGGATTTGATGGTAGAGGTAATTTTTCTTTTTCAGTAAAAGAACAGATTGTTTTTCCTTCAATAAAGTATGATATGATTAAGCAAGTTCATGGATTTGATGTTACAATAGTTACAACTGCTAGAACAGATATTGAAGCATATAAATTGTTGAAGTATCTAGGTTTTCCATTTAAGGAACAAGATTAGGGGGGTATATGGCAAGGAAAGCTTTGATTGTTAAGCAACAAAGAGAACCAAAATTTAAGGTAAGAAAATATAATAGGTGCAAGCATTGTGGAAGAGTAAGAGGTTATATTAGAGATTTTGGTTTATGTAGATTGTGTTTTAGAGAGTTTGCTCACAGGGGATATCTACCAGGTGTTAAGAAAGCTTCTCTTTAGGAGGTTAATATGGGTATTATTGCTTATACAGTTGGTGATGCTTTAAATAGAATAAAGAATGCTGGAAATGCAGGGCATCCTTATGTTTATGTTAAGAAATCGAAATTTTTATCTAGAATTCTAGATATTATGAAGAGTGAAGGGTATATAGATTCATATGAAGATGGTGAGAAAGAGTTTAAATACTTTTACAAAGTAAATCTAAAGTACTATAAAGGTAAGCCTGTTATTAAAGAAATAAAGATTTTATCTTATCCTTCAAGAAGATTGTATATAGGTTATAGGGATATAAAGCTATATAAAAACAATATGGGTATAGTTATAATATCTACTCCAAGAGGTGTTATGACTACTGCAGAAGCAAAGAAGCTTGGTATCGGTGGTATGTTAATTTGTGCTATATGGTAGGAGGATCTTATGTCTAGGATAGGGAAAAAGCCTGTTATTATACCTCAAGATGTTTATGTATCTTTGGAGGGTAATGTTCTTAGAGTAAAAGGTAAATTAGGAGAGTTAGAGTTGAATATACATCCTATTGTTGATGTAAAGGTAGATGGTAATAGTATTTTAGTTAATCCAAAAAATGATACGAAGTTTGCTAGATCTATGTGGGGTACTACTAGAGCTCTTATAAATAATATGGTTATTGGGGTTTCACAAGGTTTTTCTAAGAGATTGCAAATTTTTGGTGTTGGGTATAGGGCAAAGTTGGAGGGTAATAAACTTATTTTGAATTTAGGATATTCTCATCCTGTTGAAGTTATTGCTCCTGAGGGTATTAAATTTAATTTGGAAGAACAGGTAAAGATAACGGTAAGTGGTTATGATAAGCACCTTGTTGGACAGGTTGCTGCTAATATAAGAGCTATAAGACCGCCAGATCCTTACAAAGGTAAAGGCGTAAGGTATGAAGATGAAGTACTTATACTCAAAGAAGGTAAGAAATCTAAGTAATGGGGGTGGTATATATGATAAAAAAAGTTGAATTAAAGGTTGAAAGAAGAGAAAGGAGAAAGAATAGAGTTAGGAAGAATATATTTGGATTGCCTAATAGACCTAGAGTATCAGTATTTAGATCAAATAAATATATATATGCTCAAGCAATAGATGATATTAGTGGTAGAACTATTACAGCGATTTCTTCTATATCAAGGGAACTTGAGAAAAAGCTAGGAGATACCGTTGAGGATGCAAAGATTCTTGGAGGGCTTTTAGCTAAAAAACTTCTTGATAAAGGTATTGATAAAATTGTTTTTGATAGAAATTTTTACAAGTATCATGGTGTTATTAAGGCTTTTGCTGATGCTATTAGGGAAGCTGGAATTAAGTTTTAGGAGGGAGCTAGTATGGAGAATAAAGAGATAAAAGAGAAAGTTTTGATGGTTAGAAGAGTTGCTAAAGTTGTGGAAGGTGGTAAAAGGTTTCATTTCAATGCTTTAGTTGCAGTTGGAGATCATGATTCGATGGTTGGTATAGGGTATGCTAAAGCAAACGAATTAGTAGATGCTGTTAGGAAAGCTATAAACCAAGCAAAAAAAAATATGTTTAAGGTTAAATTTCAGAAAAAGCAAAGAACTATTCCCCATGAGGTTGAAGTTGAATATAAATCGTGTAAGATTGTTATGAAACCCGCTGCTCCAGGTACTGGTATTATTGCAGAAACAAATTTAAGAAGTATTCTTGAATTAGCAGGTTATCAAGATGTTATAACTAAGATTATAGGTTCTTCGAATACTATATTGGTTACTAAGACTGCTATTATGGCATTAAATTCGTTAGAGACATTGGAAGAAGTTGCTGCTAGAAGAGGTGTTTCTATATCAAAGATTATTAGTAAAGATTAATAGGGGTGGCTTATGTTGATGTTAAAGAGACCAAAGTATGTTAAAAAATCTATTAGAAAAGGTATAGGTATAAGTGCAGGCAAAGGTAAAACTGCTGGTAGGGGAGGTAAGGGGCAAACTGCAAGAGGTAAGGGTAAGGTTGCACCTTATTTTGAAGGAGGGCAGACGCCTCTTTATAGGAGATTACCTAAAAGAGGTTTTAATAATTCAGATAAAGTTGATTACGAGATTGTAAATATTGGGAAGTTGAATGTTTTTTCTGATGGAGATGAGGTTAGTATTGAAACTTTGAAAAAGCACGGTCTTGTAAAAGGTAGAAAACCTATTAAGATTTTGGGAGATGGAGAATTAAAGGTTAAGAATTTGAAAATTGCAGTGCATAAGGTATCTTCTTCAGCTAAAGAAAAACTTGAGAAGATGGGTGCTACGGTTACTTTGATTTCTTAGATTGATAGAATGTGAGTATCTTGTTTAAAATTTATAAGCTTTAAAGAGGGTTTGTTATGGCAAAGAAGAAAGAGAAAAAGAAGGTTTCTGAAGGTATTGTTCACATAAAATCTACTTTTAATAATACTATTGTGACTGTAACTGATATGAATGGAAATGTTATAAATTGGGCTAGTGCTGGATCATGTGGTTTTAAAAATACCAAGAAAGGTACTCCTTATGCTGCTCAAGTTGCGGCGGAGAGGGCTATAAAGGAAGCTATAAATCACGGTGTAAAAGAGGTTGATATTCATGTTAAAGGTCCTGGCCCTGGTAGAGAAACTGCTATAAGAGCAATAATTGCGTCTGGAGTTAAAGTTAGAAAAATTAAAGATGTTACACCAATTCCTCATAATGGTTGTAGACCTAAAAAGAAAAGGAGAGTTTAGGAGGATATTATGGGAAGGTATATTGGACCAGTTTGTAGGCTTTGTAGAAGAGAAGGTGTTAAGTTATATTTGAAAGGAGAAAAGTGTTATACTGCTAAATGTCCATTGGTGGTTAGAAAACAGAAACCAGGTGAACTCCCTAAAAAATTAAGGCCTACTCTTTCTGAATTTGGTATAAGATTTAGGGAAAAACAGAAACTTAGAAGGTTGTATAATGTTTCAGAAAACCAACTAAGAAGGTTCCTAGATGTTGCTCAAAAAATAGGTGGAGTTATTGGTGATAATCTTCTTTCTTTGCTGGAGAGAAGGTTGGATAATGTTATTTATAGAGCTGGGTTTGCTAGATCAAGAAGGGAAGCAAGATTATTAGTATCTCATAAGCATTTTAAGGTTAACGGGCACTATGTAAATATTCCTTCTTATGTTGTTAAGGAAGGGTATAAGATAGAATTTGTGTCTGATAATCAAGATCTTATTGAGAATGCTAAACAAAAATTAAATTCTAAACCTGTTCAATGGTTAAGTGTTGATCCTGACAAGAAAACTATAGAGATATTGAGGTTACCTTCAGGTGAAGATTTGATTTTAGATACAAATATAAATATGTTCTACGTAATTGAGTACTATTCTAAATTCTAGAGAGGTGAAGATATATGGATGTTACAAGAATTTTGGGACTTTTTACTTTTCCAACTGAGGTTGTTTGTGATGAATCAACTTTGACCAATACTTATGCTAAATTATATATCTATCCATTGGAGAAAGGGGCTGGAATAACTATTGGTAATTCTCTAAGGAGGTTGTTATTATCTTCTGTTCCGGGGTATGCTATAAGTGGTATAAAGATAGAGGGTTTGCTTCATGAATTTTCACCTATAGAGGGAGCTAAGGAAGATTATGTTGATTTTATACTCAATCTAAAGCAAGTAAGATTGAAGTTAAATTCAGAACAGAATAGAAAAGAAGTATTCATTTCTTTAAAAGGTGAAGGTAAATTTAAAGCAGGTGATATTTCTAAATTTGATTCAGATGTTGTTGTTGCTAATCCAGATTTAGAGTTATTAACTCTTAATGAAGATGCTGATCTAAAGGTAAAGTTAGTTATAACTTATGGTAAGGGAGTAGTCTTTGCCGAAGATATATCTTATGATGAGTTAGGATTAATTCCAGTTGATGCTATCTATTCTCCTGTTAAAAGGGTTAGTTTTGAAGTTGATAATTTGAGGTATAAAGGAGGTATCTTTGAAAGAGTTACTCTTGAAATTGAGACAGATGGAACAATTACTCCTTTGAATGCTTATGAGATTGTTATTGAGATATATAAGTCTTACTTGAGATCTATATCTACTGTTTCAGTAAAACAACTTGATGGTGCTAAAGTTGAAAATAAGGTAATTGAAATAAGAGAAATATTGAAAAAACTTTCTGCACCAATTGAAGAACTTAATTTGTCTGCTAAGACTTTTAATATTCTTAAGGAATCTGGAATTACAAGAGTTTATGATCTTGTGAGCAAGCATGAAGAAGAATTAAAGTTCAGAAGTTTTGGTAAAAAGTCTATAGAAGAAGTTAAGAAAAAGTTAGGGGAGTGGGATTTGAGTATTGGTATGCACTTACCTAAGGAAGTTATTGAGAAATTTGAGAATAATTAAGGAGGTACACTATGAGGCATGGTGATAAGGTGAAGAAGTTAGGTAGGTATAAAGAACATAGAAAAGCTATGGTAAGATCTTTAGTTATATCTCTTATAAAGAATGAAAGAATTGTTACTACTGTACCTAGAGCCAAATACCTTAAGAAAGTTATGGATAAGCTAATAACTAGGGCTAAAGTTGATAATCTAAACAATAGAAGGTTGGTTTTTGATTTTCTTAGAAACAAAAAGGCCCTTGTAAAACTATTTGCTAATATTGCTGTAAGGTATGTTAATAGACCTGGAGGTTATACTAGAGTAGTTAAGTTAGGTAAGTATAGAAAAGGTGACAGTGCTGAATTAGCAATTATTGAGTTAGTTTAGGTTTAGAGGAAGTTTCCTCTTTTTCTCTTTTGTTTTTGTAATTTCTTACTTTTGAAAAGTTCTTTTTAAGTATCCAATAATATTATTGTTGTTTCTATGTTGTGAAAAAATTTCAATTTCTAATTGTTATCTTACATTTATTATTACGCTATTCCCGCTTTGATCTATCGAAGATCTTGAATATTTTGGGTCGTTTGAGAGAATATCTATTAAATCTTCAACAAAACTAGTTGAGCCACCTTTGTAAGTTATTTCATATTCTGAAATGTTTCCCGATATGCTCTTTCTTTTTTTATCAACTATCCCTGGTAGTGAATCAAGAATTGAAGATAAAGATTTTTCATCTGAGATAGTTTTAAATCCAATAATCTTTACGGAAATTTTTGTACCTTTAGAAAAATAATCTTCTACGTTTTTTAGGAGTTTAGGTGTATGAAAGGATATTATTTTTTCCATAACTTCTAGTTTACTTCTTGATAATCCTTTGCTTGATTTTTCAGCTTCGCTAAAAGTTATGATTCCTAGCCCCTTACCAGTTGAAGAATCGTATGCTTTTATACTCCCTTTGGCTACAAGTTCAACATAATTACCTGATATAATTGAAGGTATGATATCTAGTGTCGCTTCTATATATACATCTGCTTTTAGTTCTTGTGCTAGCATTTGGGCTAATGATGTAGCTTCACCTGATTTTTCTTCATATATTGCATAGAATTTCTTTGATAATTCGATTGCTCTTTTGAAATCAATATAATCTAATCCATATTCTGAAATTTTGCTGTTTAACATCTCTAAAAAGAGTTTATAGTCTTCGTCCTCTTCTAATGAAGTTAGTTTATCGTTTGGTACAAAAACAAGAAAGGAAATACTCGTAAGCGGAGAGTCCTTGGAAACTTCAAATTTTTGATTTTCAGCTCCTGTATTGTCTGAGGATGTTTTATATTCATAAGTTGTTTTTTGGGATATAGTGCTTTCTTGTGTATCCTGCATTTCTTCTTTAGAGAAGTCAATCTCTTCTATGTACTTTTTTAAAATATCTTTCTTGACTTTTACTATTGCTCTTACTACTTTTTTGTCGTTCCTATCAAATATTGCTGTACTGTTAAATTCTGAAATTTCGTTAACTATCTTTTTTGCATTTAAAATTTTACCTTCTATCACTTGTTTGTATTTATCGAATTTTTTGTTCCCTATCAATTCAATTATTGCTTTTTTGATTCCATTTATAATTGCGTTTTTTCTTGCATCAAAATAATCTTCACCTTCTCCTTCAACTTCATAGGAAACTACGTTGTTTTCGTAAGTAGAAGGGGATGTGTTTTTTATGGTTTCGGAATTTTTTGATGGAGCGCAGCTAAATAGTACTATGAACGATGAAGGTATCAGGACAAAATATGTTAAATGTTTCATATTAAACCTCTCTTTAACATTTTAAATAGAGTACAAGTAATTTTAAAAATTTACCTTATTTCATTCACTTTTTTGAGTGAGGAATCAAGAGTGACTATAGTTTTGTTTTTGTCATTTATGAATATTTTATCTTCGTAGAAAGTTATAAATGTATCTGGATCTACTTCAGTGTCAGAAATTCCTACACGCTCTAATTGTCTATTAAACTTTCCCAAATAATATTTGTTACTAACTATGGTTATAGCATAGAGGTAGTCGTCTTTGAATTCAATGAAACTTCTCCAGAAGATGTTATCTTTACCTATTATTCTAGGTTCTAAATTTTCTGGATCTAGAAGTACCAAGAAATGATCGTACTTATGACTCTCTTTAAAACCAATCACAACAACTCCATCACCATATACATAATATTTAAAACCACATATGTTTGTAAAACTACTCTCTTTTATTATCCTCTGGGTTTCTAGGTCTATTAAGTACATATGATTGTTATAATGTCCCATTGGTTCAAATTCTTGTTTTTTTAGGTAGTATAGCTTAGTGCCAAGAATATTCTTTTCTCCTGCTTTTTCGGATTTAATTTTCTCTTCGGCTTTCTTTAATTCTTGTTCTTTTTGCCTTAGCTCTTCTTCTTTTTTCTCTATTTCTTCAACTTTTTCTATGAGTTTTTCTGGATTTTTTTTAGCAATTTCCTTAAGTTCTTCTTTTT
>JBMFQU010000075.1:0-9354 GCA_049968435.1 Brevinematia bacterium
GGGGATAATAAATCCCCTCAGGGATAAAATTAGCTTTTTTAAAACGACTAGGACGACTAGGCATAGCACACCTCCTTACAATTTTTTTTTTAAAAAAAAATTAAATTCATTCTTCAAAAAAGACCTTCAATTACCTCGCCTCCTTTTCCCTCTTTGAAAAACTTTTCGCAAAAGAGCTACTAATTTTTTTTTAAAAAAAAACAAAAAAAGTAAGGAGGTGGAGCTATGAAGAAGGAAGCATTAATTTTATTATCTACACTATTTTCCTTTTTTTCTCTTTTCTCTCCTTTCTTTTCTCTTTCTCATCTTTGCTGTGAAAAAGTTAAGCGAACAAGATTCAAGAAGAAAACAAGACGGGAAAAAAGGGGGGGAGGCTGGGTGACCTCCTCCCACCTTTGAAAAGGTGGGCTTCCCCCTTCATTGAAGGAAGCTTACGCGAATATAGGGATTACTCCCCAGTATTCGCGCAGCGGCTTCCTTCTCCAGGGGCTTAAGTTCGGGTCGGTCCAACCCTACGGCCTGATCAGGGCTCAGGCCAAGCCCTTTCCTTAAAATAACCAGGGAGGCATTAAAGTCCCTGTCATATACCCAGCCACACCTGCACCTGATGACCCTATCTAAGAGTGAAAGTTCGTGTCTTTTTCCACAGGCATAGCACTCCTGGCTGGTAGGTTCAAACCTCCCCACAAGGATAGGCGTTTCGAGGCTGTTCCTCAACCTCGCTTTCATACCGCCTATCCCCGAAGAGTGAACCTGCCTGCCGAAGAGTGCCTCCCAACTTTTAATGTTGTCATCCTGGAACACCACCTTCTCGTAGAGCCTGAGGAAGGCTAAAACCTTATTCTGTGCATCCTTTCGCCTATTGTTGAGTTTTTCATACTCTCTCCTCAAAAGGAGCCGGATTTTTTCTCTGTTCCTAGAGCCCTTTTTCGTCCTAGCGAGCTTTCTCTGTAGCCGCTTGAGCCTGGGTGTCTCATGTATTTCAAAATCTATCTTGATTCCATTAGACAGGGTTATTTTGGTCTCGATACCGAAGTCCCCTGCTACAGCTTCCCGTAGCTTGTAGGGGTAGCAGAAGTACTCCCTAGGGAGGTAGCAGGTCACATGGAGGTAGTACCCGCTGGGCTTCCGTACTAGTACTGCACTCCCTATCTCCACGTCAGGAAGTATCTGGTGAAGCCCTAATACACGGAAACTTCCTAGCTTCTGTATTTTTACTCTGTTCCGGGCGAAGTCCAGGCTGTAGGTCACGTTGTACTGCTTTAGGGGAATGGAGTTGATGAATCTCTTAGGCTTGAGATGGCCTACCTTGTGGCCGTTTTTCTTCAGGGCGGACAACGCACGGAGGTTATCTTTTAACCTATCGGCTATCTCCTGCTTGACCTGGGAGCTGAGGACAGCGAGTTGTCTCTCTTCGAAAACGTCCCCTACCTTGACTTCCACCGTGTCTACTTTGTTGGCTGGCAGGTTAAGCCTTTTCAGGTCAAATACCAGCCAGTTGTAAAGCCACTTGGCCTCAAGGAAAGCTCTTTTGAGGGTTTCTGCTTTCTTCCTGGACAGGTTCTGGAGTTTGAGCTGGAAGACGACGGGTTTTAAAGTCTTCCTCCGCTCTTTTGTCTTCTGGAGGGTGTTCTTTATCTTTTCAGCTTTGGTCACACCTTATTTCCCCTTTTTGACCGCTTCCATCGTTTGCTATTCATATTTGTATTATACTACAACTATTAGAAAACTACAACTTATCTAACCCTGAGGCCGCCTCTTATCCCACCCTTAAAAGGGTAGGCTTTCCCGGCGGCTTCTCGTAAAGATCCAGCCGAACCCCCTTTTTTATTTTCAGAAAGTTAATAATAACCACTCTTCTTCTGTTCAACACCACAAAAACTCACACCTCAAAAGGTCTATGTTCTGTGAAAACTAATTCTAAAAGGAGTAAAAAATATGCAAAACACAGTAGTTTCAGTAAATACCCAAAACAACAAAAACTTCAAAAATCTAGAACTTGTATTTGACCCCCTTGCATGTGAAAAATGCCCTCTTAAAAGAGAAAAGGAAAAAGAAGAAAAGAAAGAAGGAAAAACTCTAAAAAAAGTTCCTTGGGAAATAAACAATAAGCTCCCCTATGAATTCCCTACCCTTGAAAAAACCCCTATCTGCCACATTGTCCTTGTTGGTGAAGCTCCTGGACACTGGGAAGAAAAAGAAGGCAAACCTTTCGTAGGTAAAGCAGGAAAACTCTTAAGAGAAATAATTAACGAAATCACTGAAGAAAATAAAGAACTCAAGCTTTTAAATATAATGATTACAAATTCTTGCAAATGCAAACCTACTGACAAAAATGGAAATATAAGAGCACCAAGAATAGAAGAAATAAAGGCATGCCAACCAAACCTTAAGAAAGATTTAGAACTTGCAAAACCTTATATAATCGTAGCTTTAGGTAAAACTGCTGCTCAAGCCTTATCTGTTCCACAAGCTTCAGGAAAACTTGAAGCTATTAGAGGACAAATCTTTGATACAAAATACGGAAAAGTCTTAGTTACATATCATCCCTCTGCAATCTTAAGAAACAACCTAAAAAACGTAAAAACTTTTAAACAAGATTTGCAAAAAGCATTTGAATATGCACTATCCTGCTTAGAAGATTCAAACAAAGATCCAAATACTCCAAAAGAAAAAACAGACAAAGAAAAAAGCGAAATAAAATACGTATTTGAAAAGAAGGTCATTAAAACAGACAAAGAACTTATGGAAGAATACCAAAAACTAAAAAACTATCTTAAATCTCTTGAACTAAAAAGAAAACTAAAAAGAGAAAATCAAGTTAATCTACCTATAGCAATTGACTTTGAAACAATTCCTTTTCATTGGGAATACCTACCAAACTTTGATACCGTACTGACAAATACACCTCTTTCTCCTTTCCTTGGAAAAATTGCCTTTGCTTCTGTAGCATACAGGAAACAAGATAATGGTAAAAATATCATCTACTCTTTCTCCTTCCCAGTCAAAGCAAAAACATATTTAGATGAAATAATACAAACCATAGCAAATAAAGTTCAAAAACTCGAAAATAACCTTAACGAAATCACAGAAAAAATAACTTCAATCCTTGAAAACAACGAAATCAAAAACAAAACTTTAGGTCTTTATTTCCTCTATGAAGAGTTTGGCTTTAGTAAAGATTTTATAGAAGAAATTATTGAGGAATATAAAAAAGACAGAAAAAGTTTGAAAGTAGTTCAACTTTTGAAAAGAACGATAACAGAATACAAAAAGTTTTTGATCCAACTTGGAAAGTTTAAAAAAGAGGTAGAAAACGAATTTAGTGTGAATGAAGAATTTGCTGAAGAAATTTTAAAAGATATTGTTCTTGATGAAAGATGTGTTCTTATTGCTCAAAATCCGCAGTTTGAGCTTGCATTTATCAAAAAACATCTTGGGATAGAAAAACCTATCAGGGGAACTGATATTCTTGATCATCTTCTTGGGTATAATGAGCACTCTCTCAGTGAGCTTGAAAAAAGGTATTTGATGCCACTTGAAGAAAAGAAAGTTCTTGTAGGTTATACAAACAAAGAGCTAAGCAAAAAACAAGCTTTTCTTTCAATCAAAGACTTTGCTTTTTACAATACAGAAGATGCTGCAAAGACTTTAGCTATTTATTTTGAAGAATGTAATATAGGAAAGACACTAACAACAGAGGTTAGCAATAGTTATAAGAAAATAAAACTAAAAGACGCAATTAGATCGGGGAATGAATTTATTACTTCAATTGTTGTTCCCTTTGCTGTAAATGCACATCTTATGGGAATTAAAATTGATCCTGAAAAATGCAGAAATTTTGCAGAAAAAATATGCTCTATCATCGAAAATTTTATGGAAAAGATAAGAGAGATTATAGGTTCAGACATAGACAATGTAAGGGATGACTATTTCAGAAAAAAATTATACGAACTTTATGAGTATGAACCTATTATTACTCCAAAAGATGGGAAACCTTCAATTTCTGAGAGTGCTCTAAAAACTATTTATCAAAAAACAAGCAATGAAGACCTGAAAAAACTTGTTTTGTATGTCTATTCTATTTACAAGTATGAAGGATTACTTTCTAGGTATGTTGAAAAGTATCCTTTTTATATTAATCTAGTTACCAAAAGGATTCATCCCTGGTTTAATGTAGTTAAGACTGTTTCAGGTAGGCTTTCTTGTAAAGATCCTAATATTCAGCAGGTACCGAGAGAGCCTTTTGCTAGTTGTCCTGATTGTTTTGTAGTACCAATAGTTTCTGAGGAAGTTTGTCCTCTTTGCAAAAGCGAAAAACCTTTTAGTCCAATAATAGATTTCAGGGAAGTATTTATTCCTGAGGAGGGGCATCTTCTTGTTATGGCAGACTACAGTCAAATTGAAATGGCTATTCTTGCGGAACTATCGAAAGATGAAGTTTTGATTGATGCGATCAATCGTGGTTTAGATATGCATAGTTACAATGCATCAAACGTATATAAAATTCCTTATGAAGAGATTGTTACCAAAAAAGATAGTGATGAAGACATAAAAAGATTAAGGCAGAATGCAAAGAAAGTGACTTTTGCAGTCATTTATGGAGCAACAGCTGAAGGAATAGCAAGTAGAGAAAATCTGTCTGTAAAAGAAGCAAATGATATAATAAACACATTCTTTGAAAAGCACAGAAAAACCAAAGACTGGATTGAAGAAAGACACAAAGAGGCACTCAAGCATGGAGTTGTTTTAGTTCCTACAGGTCGTCCACGGTTTTTCCTTAAAACTAATGAAAAAGAATTTGTAGAAACCATCAAAAGAAGAGCACAAAACACACCTATTCAAGGGTTTGCTTCTGACATTAACTTGATAACCTGTGAACTTTTAAGAAGAAAATATGGATTAAAGATTCTAGGAGCAATTCATGATAGCATCATTGCTGAAATACCTGAAGAAAAGAAAGAATTAGTTGAAAAAACTTTCCAGGAAGCGGTCAGCAAAACTATTTTACTAAAGGAATGTTTAAAAGAGGAATTGAAGCTAGATTTAGTACCTGGAATATTAGAAAATCTCAAAGTTAATTTAAGAATTGAGATCAAAGCAGGCAAATCGTGGAAAGAAGCTAAATAGTTTCTGTAGGTTTTATGGTTTCCATAGGCTCTGCAGCATTCGTAGCGTTTGTAATGTTTGCAATCTCTGTAGCCTCTATAGCTTCTGTAGCTTCTGTGGTTCCTGTAACTTCCACAGTTTTTATTTTTTTTCTTTTTTTTCTTCTTTTCTTTTTGAAGCTAAAGTACTTTTTCTTTTCAAGGTATTCTTTTCTTAGTTCTTCAAAAATTACTTCTAAAGGGACAACTGGGTTTTTTTTAGCTCTATAGGCGATAGCATTTTTTATTCTAACTTTTATTCTTCTTGCAAGTTTAAGAAGTAATGGACCGTAGGTTATTGGAATTTTAGGGGTACCATCGATCTTTTTAAAGTAAAACCTCACCATTCTTACCACAGCACTAGGTTCAAGTTTCATAAATTCTTTATAATCAGATACACCAAAGTACACAGACTCAATATAAGCTTCAAGATAAGGAAATTTTAACCTTTTAGCAGTTTCAAAAAAAGCAGATGCAATAAGATTAAATTTTTTTCTTCCAACTTTGCTTATAGCGTATTGAGCAAGTTTAATAAGAAAATATCTTTTTTTTCTAGGTGGAATATTAAAAAGGGCTTGATTGCATTTCTCTAAAAAGATTTCTAAACTTTTAATTAGATCATCTTGCATAATACTTAATTAGAAAGAGGAGAAGAGAGGAAAAAAGAAAAGAAAGAAAAAAAAAGGGGAAAAAAAGAAGAAAGAAGAAAGAAGAAAAAAGAAAAAAAGAAGAGACAAAGACGAAGAAAGGAGGAAAAAAAAATGGAAGACTTCAAAGAAGACGACAAAGAAAATAAAAAAGAAAATTATTATATAGAACCATATATTGAGAGACCTCCAAAGAAAAAAGAACCTCCTAAACCTAAATCGCCTGTTGATACACTCGTAGAAATCTCTAACAAAAAAAAGAAAAATTTAAAACCAAATCATTATTTTGATCTTCATTTAGGAAGAGGGTGTATTCTTGATCTTGAGGAAATAGAAAAAGGTGAAATGGACATTTGTATAGATTTTAAGACAAGGCTTCAACATCTTGGCTGTATTGGTACTACTGGAACTGGAAAAACAAGACTCATGATATATATGATAGTTCAAGATATTCTTGCGGGAAATTCAGTTTTTATAGTTGATCCCAAATATGATGATACGCTTTTAAGTTCAGTTATTGCTGCAGCTTGTGCATCAGGAAGGCTTAATGATGTGATTTATTTTAATCCTATTCTTCCCAATATCTCAAACAGAATAAACTTACTTGCTTCTCATTATATACTTGATGAAATAGTTGATCATGTGGTGACTGGTGTTAAAGCAAAGGAAGAATATTTTGAGAATGTTGCTTATGAAGTTACCTTATCAATAGTTTTAGGGCTTTATGCTCTTGCAAAAGCAAAAGGAGAGAAATTCAACATAAATTTTTATGAAGTTAAAAAATGGTGTTCTTACAATTCTCTTGCTGAGCTTAAGAATAATCTTTCTTACCTTACGAATTCAAATAATGAAGAGATAAGAAAGCTTGCTTCTGATGTTATACTTTCTATAGATCAAATCCTTTCATCTCCTGCTGACTTTTTTGCTAAGGTATCTTCCAGTTTAAGAACAGTTCTTACAAGTCTTTCTATTTCTACTGCGGGAGAACTTATAGGTAAAGCATCTTACAATGAACTTCTTTCTCGGTTGGAGAATGGTAAATCGGTTATTGCTTATTGTAATACTGGAGTAATGCTTATGAGAAAGACTTCTCATATTTTTGGAAGAATACTTACTTCAATGATTCAAAGCTTAATAGGTAGAATACTTGCCAAAGGTTCTAAACTTGTTCCTCCTTTGATAATATACCTAGATGAAGGACATAACATGCTTTATAGAGGAGTTGATGAACTCTTTGCAAAAGGAAGAGCAGCTAATGTTTCAGTAAACTTTTTTACACAAAGTATATCCTCAATAAAGAATGTAATGGGAGAAGAGTATGCAAAAATAATTATGGATAACATCTCTACTTGGATTTATTTCAGAGTAAACTGTGAAGAAACGGCTATGCTAATTGAAAACAGTCTTCCCAAATCAAAGAGTTATACAAAAAGATTTGTACCAGGAAAAGATGGAGCATCTGTAATATTAGGTGAAGCACAACTACCTCTTTATGATACAGGCAGAATAACTAAATTACCAAATAGAAGATTCATACTTAAGCTAAAGGATAAAATTTACATATGCGACACACCTGAAGTAAAAGAACCTAATTTAAGAATAATACTACCTCTTGACCTTAGAGCACAAACACTAGCTATAATGGACGAAATAGCAAATGAAACATCACTTATTTTTCACTAACCAGAATAATTTGACTAATTTGTTAGTTTTGGTTTTAATTTTTGTGTTTAGTTTTACTTTTATTCCACTTAAATTTTATCCTTCTGTTTCTTTAAGTTATGGAGGAATTAAAGAGGAAAGAAAAGAAGCAGAAGATATACTTAAAAAAGTAGAAAATCCTGACAAAAAATCGGAAGAAGAAGCAAGAAAACTTGTTAGATCCTTCTTTTCTGATACAGGACTTAAGATTCTTACTTGTATTTCTCTTGCTCTTTTTGTAATATCTTTTTTTAGGTTAAGAAATTATCATCTTGCTATAATTTTTTATTTACTTGCAAACTTTTTCATCTTTCTTGGGTATAAAATTTCAACTTGGTTGTTTAAATGAACAATACTTTGTTATCTAAGCGGGTGATATGAAAGACGAAAGAAGTGAAGTAGTTGTATCAGGCGATACTCCAGTTGTAGGTAAGGTTAAGGGGCTTTTTCAGCTTTTAACAGAGATACAAATACTTTCAGAGGGAGAAAAAAAGGCAGGGGACTATAATCCAGACATGGTTGTTCCATACTCAGTTCGCATGTCTTTTACGCATGTAGCTTTTAGCACTGCACTTTCTAGTCTCTTATTCACTTTTTTTAGTCTGCCATTTATAATTGGAATTCTTAATCACTACTTTCCTGCTTTTGGTAAGTATGAACATACTTTATTTGAAAAATTTTTAATTTATTCAGTTGCTTTTTCTCCTGCGGTAGTAAAAGTACTTTTTATATCTTTCGTTTTATCAGGTGCTTATCTTGGAAAGGCAACAAAGGTAATTGTTGATTGGTTTTTATGGTCTTTTACTATATGTTTATTATCATTTGGAATACTTGGATTTGCCACATATCTTGCCTTTTATGGATATGTTCTTTCAGAAGCGAACTTAATTAAAATAGCTTATCTTGCCATAAAAAAAGGTGGTATATGGAAAATTATTTACAGCATTCTTTATGGAATAAAGTATAGTCTTCTTAAAGCTGGAGCCTATTTTCTAGGATATGCAGTAATAGACGCACTCATCACAACGGCTTCTTATTTTTATGCTTTATATAAAACTACAAGAAGAAAGAAACTTTTAGAAAAATACGGCATAAGAATAGAATCACCCTAAACAGGTGGGGAAGCAATGTATCTAATTATTTTACCACGAAAACTTGCAAAAGTAGTTACAAAGTATTATGAAAAGAGCAATTTCTTAATAAGGCAAGTAGAGATAGGAGACAATATATATTTAATTTCTTACATAAATCCAGCTGAGGTTTTACCTTATGATCTTCTAGACAAGATCAAAATTGAAAGGATAAACATAGACCAGATGAAGAAAATATTGAAAAGTCAGGAAAAGAGTAAAAAGCAAAAAATTCTTGGTGAGATCGGGCCAGGGCAAAAAGTAGTAATAGTAAATGGACCTTACAAAGATATGAAAGGAATAATCAATAGAGTTCTTCCAGAAGGGAAATGTGAAGTTATAGTTTCAGTTTTTGGCACACCTGTTCCTATAACTATTCAACAAGCAGATCTCCTTACTGAAGAAAGCCTCAAAGAACAGTTCTAACTAAAAATTAAAAATTAAAAACTAAAAACCAAAAATTAGAAAACTGAACACTAAAAAACTGCAAACTAAAAAACTGAAAAAACCAAAAGAGAAACAAAAAACTTTTCTCAGTTCTAATATTTAACTAAATACAGACAAGAAGTTAAACAAAAGGAGACTGATATGGGAATCAGCATTATTAGAGGAGCCTTGAAATACAACAAAGAGACAATCTACATCTGTGACTATTATCACGAAAATACCAAGAACAAACCAACAGAAATAGCTATTTATATAGAAGATTTTAACATAAATCTTCCTCCT
>JBMFQU010000076.1:0-9321 GCA_049968435.1 Brevinematia bacterium
GTATTCCCACCCTATTATAGATTAGCGAAAGGCTTCACCTCCTATTAGTACCTCCTTCTCTCCTCTAACTGAGTTAAGAATTGATTTTTAGGAGGTTTGAGAAATTACTTTTTGCTAAAAGCTCTCTTACCTTTGACGATATTTGACATTCTAGGATATACATCATCTTCAAAAGAAGCTTTAACTGGCTTAAAGTAAGCAAGAGAAGCAACCATAACAGCGTTATCAGTAGAATATTTAGGGGAGGGAATAAAAACTCTTAAACTACTATCTGAGTTAAACTTTTTTCTAAGGTATGAATTAGCAGAAACACCTCCAGCAACAACAACATTTCTAATACCAATCTCATCACATAGAAGTTTTGTTTTTAAATACAAAACATCGACAGCTGCTTTCTGAAATGAAGCACATATATCATTAATAGTTTTACCATCTAGTTTATTTAACTTTTTCAAAGTATAAAGAACACTTGTTTTCAATCCACTATAACTAAAATTATACTTATCGTAAGGTTTTTCAATTGCCCCTAGAGGGAATCTAAAAGCATCTTCATTACCTTCTTTTGAAAGCTTATCGATAATCGGACCACCAGGGTAGCCAAGGCCTAACATTTTAGCTACCTTATCAAAAGCTTCACCAACAGCATCATCAACAGTATGTCCAACTAAATTAATTTCATAAAAGCTTTTTACAACAAAGAGGTTAGTATGCCCCCCAGAAACAACTAATCCGACAAAAGGAAATTCAAATTCATGTTCTATAAAAGCTGAAAAAAGGTGAGCTTCAACATGATCAACTTTTATTAAAGGTTTATTGTAGAAAAAAGATATTGTTTTGGCAACATTAACACCTATAAGTAAAGAAGAGATTAAACCAGGGCCAAAAGTAGCAGCTACAGCATCTATATCATTTAAAGATACATAAGCATCTTTCAAAACCTTTTCAAGAGCTATATTTATAAACTCCAAATGTTTCCTAGATGCTAACTCCGGTAAAACACCAAAATACTCTTTATGGAAATCTACCTGAGATATAACAACCTCAGAAATAACTTTTTTCCCATCTTGAACAATAGCCACAGAAGTTTCATCACAAGAAGTTTCTATACCCAAAATTACCATACTATTTCCTCTTTACAACTATCTTTGAAATCCTATTATTCTCTATTTCAGCAACCCTAAATATAAAATTCTTATACTCATAAACTTCTCCATACTTAGGTATATTCCCAGTTAGATACATAAGAAAACCTAAAATTGTCCTTACATCCATCTTTTGATAAAAGTCCTCATCAATCTCCAATCCAATCTGAGAAACAATCTCTTCAATTGGAACCCAAGCACTAACTAAATACTCATTTTCACCTTTCTTGACTATCTCAAGCTCTTCATCTTCTTTGTTATCACTTTCATCTAATATTTCACCAAAAACTTTCTCAAAAATATCTTCAGAAGTTACTATTCCTATATGATTTCCATATTCATCTACAACTACAACAATATTTGTAAAGTTTTTATTCATTAACTTAAAAACATCTAAAAGATTCATATTTTCTGGAACAAAAACAATTTTTCTTTTTATCTTATTTAAATTTACCTTACCTTGATTAGAAATATACTCTACAAAAAAATCTTTAAAGTAAACATAACTAATTATATTATCTGAATCACGATTAACGATAGGTATTCTTGAGTACTTATACTCTTTAAAAATGTTCATCAATTCTTCAGAAGTAGAATCCTCATAGCATACAACAACATGAGGTCGGGGTAAAACAATATCACCTGCCTTAACCTTAGAAAGATATTCAAAAACTTTATTTTGAATAGAAGAAGTTTTCCTTTTGCTCATAAAACTAATTTAAAATTAACTTTCTTAACTTATCAACAACATCAGGTGGTAAGTTATCAGGATTTTTATTAAGGTAATTCTCCATATTTTTTATTTTATTAGTCAGCTGAATGATTTTATAGTAATAATCTACATTACCAACGAGATTTGTAATAGCTTCACTAACATTCGCACCTATACCATCAATATAAAAGTATCTAAGCTTAACCCCCACATCTCTATCTGAAAAAGTAATATTACTAATAAAAAGAGGTACATTTTCCAAAAATAAAAAACTTTCCCCTTCATAACCTTCTTTTGTAAAATAAGAAGTGTAATTCTCATTACTTAAAATAAGAGATCTTCCATAAGAAGAAACAACATAATAACTCGGGTTATTTTCTACTAAAAACAACCTAAAGTAAGTATTACCAAAAACAGAGTTAATTAAAAACTTATCTTTAGTAGAGAGTACATGGGAAGGTAAAATTTTATCAAATTTACCAACTATATCATAAATCTCTAGATCCTTACCATCAGTGTAACTTATCAAGTTTCTTTTATAAAAGAAATCCGAATTTAAGAATCTAAAATAATAAGAAATCTCTACATAATTAGTATTTGACAAAGAAAAATAACTAATAACACTCCCCATAAGATAATGTTTTATCAAGTTAGGTAAATAGATCTTATTAGTTACGATTAATTCACTACTGAAAGTTTTATCAACAAATCTAGTATTTATTAAATACGCTATCCTCTCAATCACACTTAACTTTCTTAAAATTGTTATAGGTTTAATAGAATAATTGCCTAATTCACTTTCTTTTACATTCAAATCAATAAGTTTTTTAAGATCAGAAATATTTATTTTATCAAATACCTGAGATACATCAACTTTATTGATTTTTAATGCATAATTAGAGTTCTTCAAAGCTGAATAAAAGTTTTCAAGAAATTCAATTCTAAAAAAAGAGATACTTTGGACATTTTTTGGTAATAAACCTACTGCAAAAAACAAAACTAGAAATACAATAAAAATAAAATTTTCAAACCATCTAACCTCCCTAAGAGTTAAAAGCCTTATTAAAAGAATAACTGAATACAATAAAACAACCAAAGAAGTAACTAAACCTACAGAAATCACTAAAGAATAATTAGGATAAAGTTCCAAACCTTCTATAAAAGAATAAAACAAAATAAAAACAGCAAATAATAAACCTAAAGTAAATAAAAAAATAGAAGTAAATAAAGAAATTTTATGAGGTACTATTTTCAAAAACAAAAATCTAATGTAGTACCCTCTATGAGAAAATACTAGAATAGGTAAGATTGTATAAACTAAAATTAAGATAAAATAAAGTAATAAAACCTCAATACAAATAAAAACGAAAGGAAAGTCAATAATATTACTTGTCAAGCTAGAAATATCCGCAAGAGTAAACAAATAGTAAAAATTCTTTACATTAAGAATTACAATGAGAGAAACCAAAACAGATACGAGTATATCAAAATAAGTAAGAAATTTAATAGTAGTCGTACTTAACTCAGATTTGGTAAAATAAAATTTTGTTGATAACCTTGTCCTAATTTGAAAGATCAAAAAAGGTAATAAAAGAGAAATCAAAGAAATAAGACCGATAATAGCAAGATCTTTAAGTAAAAAAGAACTTAAATTTACAGAATTTAAATCTCTATAAAACCAAACAAAATATGAAATAAAAATAAGGAGTCCTAAAGAAATAAGAATAACCAAAGTAAAAAGAACAAATTTCAAAAAACCCTTCACTACAACAGGCCTCCTAAAGAATATATGCCGAGAGCGGGAGTCGAACCCGCACGGTGTCGCCACCACCTGATTTTGAGTCAGGCGCGTCTGCCAGTTCCGCCATCTCGGCTAATAATTACATCAAATAGTATATAAAAAAACAAACTATCTTATCAACTAAAAATAAACACTCTGAATATATTATTTTACACTATTAATAACATCATTTACTTAAACCAAAAACCCTTTAACATTTTCAACTTCTGAGAGATTTAGAAAACTCTACAGAAATTCAAGTTAAAGTAATCATAGTTTCATTTAATTTTTAACATAAAAAATCAAACTTTTATTATAAAACCATGGGAAGAAACATAGTAAAAAGTTCAATATTAAAAGATGATTTCGAAATTTTGTTGAAAGAAATATTTTCAATTATTCTAAAGGAGAGAATACCTAACTTCTCAGTAGATGTAATATCTTATGAAGAAGCAAAATATTTATTCAACCTGGACAGTATAACAGGAGAAGTATATAAAAGAAACTTAAGGAACAATATATATTATTTCAAAAATATCATAAACCAAGAAGAAATATTGTTAGTAAAAATACCTTTGAAAGAGTACAAACTATACTCATTTACTTCACACGACACAGTATCATTTTTTGAATTTTGCATCAAAACAATTTTGGATATATCTACATCTCAGAATAGTATTCCTGAAATATTACTAATGGATAAAGAAGAAATAATAAGAACTATATCAAAAAATTACATCAAAGATATTTTTAATTGGTTATACAAAGAAAACAAAATTTTTGAAAATATACTGTTAATACTAACAACACTATCAAATCAGACTTATGAAGGTAACAAAAGCAACGGATACATAATTTTTACTGATAAATACATAGATGATCTTGAAATAACCTTTTCAAACCCAATACCTTTAAATATCAAAAATATAAGAACTATAAAGAAGATAATTCAAATTTCATCAAAAAAATCACTATGCTTAGTAGCATTTGGTAATAACATAATAGGTTTAAAATCGTTAAAAAACTTTCATTCTAAAAACATTCTGATATCAATAGATAAAGATTTTTGGGAGATATTAGTTTATTCTCCCCAACTATCAATTGACAAAGAGTTTTTAACACAAATAAAAGGTGATAACTTCTTACCACTTATAATATTTAGAAACGGTCTTCCTGAAATACCTAAAATAAAGCTAGATCTAAACAATATAAAGAAGGCAATAAAAGAAACCTTCCCTAAAATATCGCCAATATCAGTAAAGAAAATATTAAAAATTTTTTCAGAAATATCAAAAATACCTCACGGACTAATAATAATAATAACTACGAAAGAATTAGCTGAATCGGAAACAAAGAGATTGCTTTACAAATCTTTTCAAATTTCTCCATTTAACCTGTTTAACAAAAAACTTGCTCTAAAAATTAATTTAATTGACTCAATAACATCAATAGATGGTGCAATAATCATTGACACGGATGGGATCTGTTATGGAATAGGAGTAATACTTGATGGAGATGTATCTTCAGTAGAAAATCCCTCAAGAGGAGCACGATATAATTCTTGCCTAAGATATATTGAAACTAGAAATAACAAATCAATTGCAATAGTTGCCTCAGATGACGGAATGATTGACGTAGTATCATTTGAAAAAATCCAAGAAAATAAAGTATTAGAGCTTCTAGATTCTCTAATAAGCGAAAATATAATTGTTCTTTAAATTGACAATTCTAAAATAAGTTAGTATATTTTTATACTAAGATTTTATACTAATTTGTCTTCATTTAGGGGGTGTAATATGAAGGTAAAGCCATTAGGTGATAGAGTTCTTGTCAAAGTTTTGCAAATTGAGGAAAAGACAAAAGGTGGTATCTATATTCCTCAAACTGCTCAAGAAAAAACACAGCAAGGAATCGTAGAGGAAATTGGAGATTCAGATCAAATCAAAGTTAAAGTTGGGCAAAAGATCATTTACGACAAGTATGCTGGTACTCAAATAAAGATTGATGATGTTGAATATCTAATTCTCAGAAATGATGACATTTTAGCTATAATTGAAGAATAGTGATTTGGAGAGGAAACCCTCTCCATTATTTTTCACCCAAAGTTTCTTGCCAAATTTGATAAATCTTTTTTATTTTTCCTTTTATATCTTCTTGTCCTACTATTTCAGTAACCATACAAATACATTTAGCCCCATGCCTTATAACTTCTTTTATATTGTGTTCTTTAATTCCACCTATAGCAACCACAGGAATAGGAGAGTTTTTTAAAGCAAAGTCGAGATACTCTATACCAACAGGAGGTATTACATCTTCTTTAGTGTGAGTCTCAAACAGTGGGCCTGCACCTATATAATCAACTCCTCTCTTTATCATATCTAACATCTGATTAGGCCAATGAGTAGATCCACCTATTATCATTTCATCACCAACCAGTTTTCTAACTTCCTCAACAGGATAATCTTCATGGCCAAGATGTACCCCATCTGCTTCAACAAGCATAGCAAGATCAACAAAATCATCAATTATAAGGATAGCTCCATAATCCTTTGTCATTTTTCTAATTTCCTTCGCTTCTTCATAACGATAGAGTCCTTTTTTCTTTTTCTCGCGATACTGTATTATTTTTATACCAGCTTCCAACATCTCTTTAACAATTTGGACATTGCTTCTACCAAGAGAATACTCTTCAGCAGTTATACAGTAAATCTGATTCTGATAAAAGAGAGAAATCTTTTCCTGTTTAGTCATATTTACATATTTTTTATGTTTATCTTCGCAACAGCAAGTTTAGCAAGAGGTATACTATAAGGTGATACTGATACATAATCAAGTCCTGTATTCTTAAGGAATTCTATATTCCTTGGGTCAGCTCCATGCTCACCGCATAAACCTATCTTTATATCAGGTCTAACCATCCTACTTCTATGAACAGCAATCGTTATAAGTTCAGAAACTTCCTCACCAAGAACTTTAAATGGATTATCTTCAAGTATATCCATTTCTGTATAATCCGGAAGAAAAGAAGATATATCATCTCTTGAAAGTCCATAGGTAGTTTGAGTTAGGTCATTAGTGCCAAAACTTACAAATTCCGCAAAAACTGCTATCTTATCGGCATGCAAAGCTGCCGAAGGAATTTCTATCATTGAACCGTACTTTATATCCAACTTAATATTATGTTTCTCCATAAGTTCATTGACCACTTCTTTTATACCTTTTACCCTTCTACCTTCCATAGATTTACCATAAATAACAAAATTCAATTCTTTATAATTCATTACAACAGGTATCATTATTTCAGGTATAGGATCAAAACCATTTTGTTTAACTTCTATAGCAGCTTCCACAATAGCCTGGACTTGCATCTCATATATTTCAGGATAAGTTATAGCAACTCTAACCCCTCTATGACCTAACATGGGGTTAACTTCCCTTTTCAATTCACATATTTCTTTCAATTTTTCTTTATTCATATTGTATCCTTGACTCTTCAAATGCTCGTAAAGTTCGTCAAATTCTTTGTCATTATGTGGCAAAAACTCATGAAGTGGAGCATCAAGTAATCTTATAGTAACAGGTTCTCCACTCATAGCAATAAACAAATCTATGAAATCTTTTTTCTGAAACTCTTTTAGCTTGGCTAGGATTTCTAATCTCTTCTCAAGATTTTCAGAAATTATCAACTCCTGGAATATAGGTAGCCTTTCTTTGTTAAAAAACATATGTTCTGTCCTACACAAACCTATTCCTTTCGCACCAAATCTTCGTGAAAGCACTGCTTCCTTGGGTTGATCGGCATTTGCTCTTACAACAAACTCAGGTGTTATATACTTATCAACTATTTTCAAAAAATCTATAAGTCCGTTTTTATCAAAATCAGGAGAAACTACCTTAACTTCACCTAAATAAATTTTTGGAGATTCATAGAAAGGAACTTCCAAAGTTATATAATCTCCTTCATTCACCCTTATACCATCTATTTCAAAGTAATTTTTACCAAGCCTTATTTTGGGATTAACCAAACTTACTTTACCTAAGGATCTAGCAACAACTGGGGCATGAGAAGCATACCCTCCTTCTGTAGTTAAAACACCTTGACCAACTTCTATTGCCTTTACATCTTCTGCGTAAGTAGCAGGCATAACAAGTATTAATCTACTATCTAATCCAAGTTTAATAGCTCTATTATACTCTTCCATAAGCCTCTCAGTAGAAAAGAAAACCCTACCAGTTGCAACTCCTGGAGCACCTGCAATCCCACCAGAAATGTATTTTACTTTATGAGTCTTTATCCACTCTAGATCAATAGTTTTATGTAACAGTTCAACCAAATGGCCTGGATTTATCTTATCAATTATATACTTTTCATCAATAATTCCTTTTTTAAGCAAATCCATAAATAACCTAATCTCAGCCTGAGAAGATCTATTAGGTACAGTATCTTGTTCTATAACCCAAACTTTCTGAGTCTCTCTAACAATCATTACATACCTTATTTCTTTATATCTCTCCTCCAATTGAGTAGCAAAAAGCTTAAGTTCGTTTAATGTTTTTTCATCTATTTCGTTTATATCTATCCCTTTATCAGAATCTTCCTCTATGAAATAATCTTTCATAAAAACTTTACCTTGGATCTTAGGCTCACCAGTAACAATGTTCCTTGTATAGAAATACCCTGTAAAAGAATCAGGAGAATAGTTACCTAAAACCATATCTTGTAAAAGTATACCCATATTGATGTCTGGATTTATCTTTGCTATAGCTGAAGTCTGCCTCAAAACATAAACTATCCTTTCTTCAAGATCCGAAGGTATGCTTACTTCAATACCTTTCTTATCATATTCAAGTCTTTCCTTAAGTTCATCTAAACTTAAATTCCTCAAATCATCTGGTTGAGGAAGAGAGAAAAAAATTTCTGGTCTATACTCAGCACCAAACCTAGCCATCTCCTCAAGGAATGTACAATAAGCAATATAGGCAAACTTTTCGTCTATTCTCTCTTTAAGAAGCTCAAAAGTTTCATCATTTATTCCTATAAATCTAACCCCTGGAAATTTGATTAACTTCAAATCAGGACTAACAACTAACTTCAAAAACAAAGGTGCTTCTGGATCACCTAACTTTCTACCCGTTAGTTTACTTATTGATTTAATATAGTTAATTATTGAGTTTATATCACTATCATTAAGCTTATTGGTTTTATCACTATCGATTATAATACCTGGGGGAATAGGTAACCTCAAATCAACTAACTCTAGTACTCTTTCACCTCTAACTCCTATTTTCGAAATATCTTCTGGTCTTTTACTAAATCCTTCATTACTAAAAAAATATATACCATTCATTATTTCCTCCCAAAAACTTAATATAGTTTTAAAATATTTTTAGCTTAATTTCAATAAAATTTAATATTCCCAAGTTTAACATCATATATACAGGTAAGTCTAAACTTTTCTCTTGATTCAGTTAACCTACTCTTTAGACCTAAAGTAGCTTACACTTTCTTATATAGCTCTTCAATTAAACAAATTAGAAAATTATAAAAATAAAACTTACTCTTGCTACTTCAGCTAGAAGGTAAAATTTACCTATCCTAACAGAGGTTAGGAATTTTAGTAAATTTCTTTTAGTACCCCACCCACCCGCCCTATAGTGCAACAGAAGGCTTCGCCTCCTATTAGTAT
>JBMFQU010000077.1:0-9249 GCA_049968435.1 Brevinematia bacterium
GCGGGAAGCAAAAAGAGTTTCCTTAAAATTTCTAAATTCTATTAGGAGTGAATACTTTATCTTTTTTACTTCTAAAGAAAGATGGATCTTTATTAATTTACTTATTCATTGGAAGCAATAAAGATAAGTTTTATTTTTTCTGACTTTCTAGTTTATCTAATAGGAGGTACTCTATAGGATGTGAAACCTCCTGTATAGAACTAAAGGGTGGGTGGGGAACAAAGAGAAGTCTCTTAAAATTTCTACCTCAATTAGGAGTGAATTATTTATCCTTTTACTCCTAAGGTAAGATGAATGTTTACTAATCTTACTCATTGAGAGTAATGAAATTGAAGCCTACCTTGGATGTCTGTAGTAGGTACCAATAGAAAGAAGAAGTCTTCCTGTAGAACTTAAGGGAGGGTGGGCGGAGAACTAAAAGAAGTTTCTTAAAAATACTAACTTCTATTAGAGCGAGTAAAATTTTATCTTCTAACAGAAGCAATGGAAGTAAGTTTTGTTTTTTCTAACTTTATTTAATAAACTTCTTAAGTTCATCTATTGAAGGTTTTATTGAGAAAGTTGGAGGTAAATTAGAAATAGCCGTATTTGGATCTTTAAGTCCATTACCAGTAGCTATAGCCACAACCAAAGATCCTTTTGGAATATCCCCTGAATTAACAAGTTTAATAAGTCCAGCAATCGAAGCAGCAGAAGCAGGCTCAACAAAAATACCATCCGTAGAAGCAATCTTTTTATAAGCACTTATTATCTCTTCATCAGATACATCTATTATCTTTCCACCTGATTCATCTTTGGCTTTTACAGCTTCTTGCCACCTAGCAGGATTACCTATTCTTATTGCAGTAGCAATAGTTTCTGGCTTATCAAACACTCTATTATAAACTATCGGAGCAGCACCTGAGGCTTGAATACCAAAAAGTTTAGGTAAAGAATCTATTTTCCCGGCACTTTTGTATTCTTTGTATCCCATCCAGTAAGCCGTTATATTTCCAGCATTACCAACAGGCATAACTTGAATATCAGGTGCTTTACCGAGAACATCACAAATTTCAAAAGCAGCTGTTTTCTGTCCTTCTAATCTAAATGGGTTTATTGAATTAACTATCTCAACCCCTAAAACTTCTGAAGATTCCTTAACAACTCTAAGAGCATCATCAAAATTTCCTTCAACTTCTAAAACCGTTGCACCGTAAATCATAGCTTGAGCAAGTTTACCCAAAGCAACATACCCCTTAGGTATAAGCACAAAGGATTTTATACCAGCCCTAGCAGAGTAAGCAGCAGCAGAAGCAGAAGTATTACCAGTAGAAGCACATATGGTCGCCTTAACACCTTTTTCAAGAGCCTTTGAAATAGCTACTGTCATCCCTCTATCTTTAAAAGATCCCGTCGGATTAAGCCCTTCAAATTTTATAAACAAATCCACTCCCAACTCTTTACCTAAATTTATTGTCTTTATAAGAGGAGTATTCCCCTCATTCAAAGTCACTATAGGAGTTTTATCTGTTATTATAGGTAAAAAATCTCTATACTCCTCAATTACTCCCTTCCAACCCATAAAAACCTCTTTTGAATTTTAACTAAACTATTAAATATCTTTCATTCTCAAAGTTTAAATAATTAATTCCAAACTCTTAATAAGAATGCTTGAAAAATACTTTTAGTATCTTTCCCCGCCACCCGCCCCATAGCTCAGTAGGAGGGTTCTACCCTCCTTTTGATACCTCCCTTTAGTCATTCAAAGTAGGATAACCTCCTAATAAAGTTAAAGATCTTTGCTTTTTACCATATTAGGTTAGCGAATGCTAACCCTCCTATTAATACCTTCTTAAGCATTCCAAAGTAGGCTTCACCATTATTTCTTCAAATAAGCAGGTAAATTAATAAAAATTCATTTCCCTTTAGAATTAATAGAAGATAAAGCATCAATCACTAATATAAGGTTAGAAGTTGTTTTTAGTATTCTCACTTTAATTGTTTAGAATAGGTAATTAAAATTCTCAAACAACCTTACTCTTAATTGAGAATTATTAGATTAGCTAAAGATATTCCTTCATCGATTCAAATAAGCCATTGGGTTATTAAATTTAGAATAACTCTTATTACCTAATTAAGTCTATTAGTAGAAAAAATAAAAACTTTTCATAAAGAATAAGTATATATTTATAAGAGGAGAGGTGCCAGAGCGGACGATTGGGGCAGACTCGAAATCTGCTGTTCTCCCTAGTGGGGAACCGAGGGTTCAAATCCCTCCCTCTCCAACTATGGAAAAAATAAAAGTAGGCATAGTCGGTGCAAGCGGTTATACTGCATCAGAGCTTATTAAAATTTTACTAAAACATCCTTTTGTAGAAATATCATTACTAACCTCCAGATCATTATCAGGTGTTGAAGGCTACAAAATATTTCCAGAGATACCTAATCTAAAAATAAAATTTTCAAATACTGAAGAGGTTACCAATATCTTAGACAAAATAGAATTAGATTTAGTTTTTCTAACACTTCCTCACGAGCCAGCAATAGAATTCACTCACATTTTCCACTCAAAAGGTATAAAAGTAATAGACCTAAGCGCATCATATAGATTTAAAAATAGAGAAATATTTGAAGAAACTTACAAGATACATCATCCATATCCTGATTTACTTAAAAAAGCAGTTTGGGGATTACCCGAATTATTCAGAGAGCAAATAAGAAAAGCAGAAATAGTCGGAAATCCTGGTTGTTATCCAACGAGTATATCTTTAGCACTTCTACCATTAAAAGAAATAAAAAATAATATAAATCTAAGCAATATAATAATAGACTCAAAATCTGGTATTTCAGGAAAAGGTAAAAAAGTATCAGAAGATTCTCTTTTCGTTGAACACAATGAAAATTTTTATGCTTATGGAATACCACTACACAGACATACACCAGAAATAGAACAGTTTATTGAATTTGCATTTAACGAAAAAGTAAAAGTTCTATTCGTACCACATGTAGTACCAATGGACAGGGGCATATTCTCTACAATATATATTGAAAGTGAAAACTTAAACCAAAAAGATATTGAAGAATTGTATAGATCCTTCTACGAAAAAGAACCTTTCGTACATGTGGTAGAAACTATACCTCAAACTAAGTGGGTATCAAATACAAATAATTGTATGATTCATCCCAAAGTAATAGAAAGATCTGGTAAAGTAATTATTTTTTCAGTAATAGATAATTTAGTTAAAGGTGCATCTGGGCAAGCTGTACAAAACATGAATATAATGTTTAACTTTGAAGAAACAACATCACTAATGTAGTCAATTAGTTATATTAAAGTTTGTTTTCTTAGAAGATTTGTAAAACGAATCTCTATACTTTTGCTCTGCAAAATCAATCAATTCTTTAGCTTTACTGTAATCATTCTTAAAGAGAATGAGTTTTGAAAGAGAAGTCTTAGCTTCATCTAAATAAGAATAAGATTTAGGCTCATCATTAAGAGTAGCATAAACCATGCTCAAAGAAACCATTAATTCTATGTAGTTAATAGTGTATATCCTGCTTTTATCTATACTCTTATAAACTTCTAAAGCATTAGTTCCATAGTATAAAGCCAATTCTGGGACATCTTTAATTGAATAAACCAAAGATAACCTAGCAAGAGACACAAAATCATTTTTTATACCTTCTAAAACTAATTCATAGTACTTTATAGAAGAAACTTTAGATTTCTCAAAAACAGTATCAGCTATAGCCCTATACCTAAAATATTGTGAAAGTTTAGAAACTTCTTCTTTTTTCAAATCAATATCATTAATGTAAATAGAATAACCTAAAACTGGAAACAAACAAAATACTACAATAAACCTTTTCATATAAGAATTCTCGGCTTGTAAACGAAAATTTAAACAACTATGGAGATGAGGGGATTTGAACCCCCGACCCCTGCCGTGCGAAGGCAGTGCTCTCCCTCTGAGCTACATCCCCATTACAGAAGAACTGTTTGATAAGTTAAAATGTGCAAGAAAGAGAATAAAAATGTAACAACACCTATCAGATCACCATAGTTTTGATTTGCATTTAGCAATTTCTCTTTTTCTTCAGAAGGAATATTCAAAATCTGCAAAAAGTAATTAATACCGATAGAAATACTAGAAATAACTATCAAAAGAGATGGAATAGCAGCACCAATTATAGGTAAATCAGCACCTGGAATATCAAATTTAAAGCCAAAATTAGGAGAGAAGAAATTCCAAACACCTACAAAAATTCCACCAATACTTATAAAAAGATCAAATTTGTCAACAACATTAAAGAACCTAGTAATAAAATCTGATTTTCCTATTAGATCCTTGATCAACCTTTCAGCAGATAGAAAACCTACAAACATACCTATTAATGAAAATAAAATAACTCCTACCATATAAAAATTCCCCTTTTAGAAAAATTATAAAATACATATTATTTATATTTCAATGAATATGAATATTTCTAATAAGAATATTTCTATATACTAATAACTATTTTCTCTGATCCAACCACTTCTTCAGGATGAGCGATTCTACCCATTACAGCAGAAGCAGCAGCAACAGCGGGACTTGCAAGGTAAACTTCGCTTGTTGGATCTCCCATTCTACCTACAAAGTTTCTATTAGTTGTTGAAACTGCCCTCTCTCCTTTACCGAGTATTCCCATATGCCCCCCTAAGCAAGGGCCACAAGTTGACATAGTAACAACAGCACCCGCTTCCATAAATATATCAATCAAACCTTCTTTTAACGCTTTGTAATAAACAACTTGTGTTGCAGGTGTTATTATACACCTAATATCAGGATGGACTTTTCTACCTTTAAGTATCTGAGCAACTATTCTTAAATCCTCAATCTTACCATTTGTACAAGAACCAATAAATACTTGATCAATCTTGATGTTAGTCGCTTCAGAAACATTTTTACAATTTGAGGGCAAATGTGGAAATGCAACTTGAGGTTCTATTTTACTAACATCATATTCTCTAATTTCAACATACTTAGCATCAGGATCTGAAGTATAAATCTTATAATCTCTTTTAGCTTGATTTTTTATGTATTCTATTGTCTTTTCATCAGGTTCAATTATACCGGTTTTACCACCTGCCTCAATAGCCATATTGGACATAGTAAGTCTTGATTCAACAGAAAGCTGTTTTATAACTTCTCCTGTAAATTCCATAGCTCTATAAATAGCACCGTCAACACCAATATTAGCAATTGTATAAAGTATAAGATCCTTTGAAGTGGTCCATTTACTCATCTTACCATAATAAATAAATTTCATACTTTCTGGAACCTTAAGCCAAACTTCACCAGTTATCATAGCATAAGCAAGATCAGTAGAGCCAACACCAGTAGCAAAAGCACCCAAAGCACCTAATGTACATGTATGAGAGTCAGCACCAATTATCAAATCACCCGGTAAAGCCAAACCTTCCTCAACTAAAAGTGTATGCTCAATTCCTACTTTACCTATCTCATAAAAATAAGGCAAATTCAATTTCCTAGCAAATTGTCTTAAAATATTAATCTGATTAGCACTTTTTATATCCTTAGCAGGTGAAAAGTGATCAGGTATCAATGCAACCCTTTGCTTATCAAAAACATCTTCAGCACCAACTTCATTAAATTCTTGTATAGCAATAGGAGCAGTAATATCGTTACCAAAGCAAAAATCTACTTTAGCATTTATAATCTCACCAGGCTCAACTACATCCTTTCCTATGGTTCCATCTTCGTTTATAACATGAGCTGCTAATATCTTCTCAGCAATGGTCATTCCCATAAAATATACCTCCAATGTAACAATTTAATAAAATATTATAAGTTTAACAAAATTCTTTTCTACTTAAAGTTTAACTTTCATTAACTTTTCTTTTAGTTCAGAGAGTATTCTTAATGCTTCTATTGGTGGAAGAGTATTTATATCAATCGTCTTTAAATAAGAAATAACTTCTTTAAGTTCATCAGGAATATCTATAACAAATAAAGATGGTTGAAATAGTGATTTTGAAATAATACCTCTTGATACTTGTGCTTCTAATTTTTTCTTTACCATTATTTCAGTAGCCTCAAGTTCTTCTAGAATATTATTTGCGATATTTATTATCTCTTGGGGTATACCCGCAAGTTTAGCAACGAATATACCATAACTCTTACTAGCAACACCCTTAACAACCTTTTTAAGGAATATAACCTCATCTTTGTACTCTTTTATAGCCATTGTATAATTTTTTATCCCTCTTTTCTCGTCATCTCCAAGTCTTGTAAGTTCGTGATAATGTGTAGCAAATAGAGTTTTACCAAATCTCTGAGGATTGTTGGCAATATAATCAATAACAGCCCAAGCAATAGAAAGTCCATCGTAAGTGGATGTTCCTCTACCAACTTCATCCATAACTATTAAACTCCTAGAAGTAGCATTTTTAAGTATGCTAGAAACTTCTATCATTTCAACCAAGAAAGTACTTTGCCCAAGAGCAAGATAATCACTTGCGCCTATTCTAGTAAATATCTTATCAACTATTCCTAGTTTACACTTTTTCGCAGGTACATAACTACCAACATGAGCCATTATAGCAATTAGAGCATTCTGACGAAGGTATGTTGATTTACCAGCCATATTAGGACCAGTAAGTATTATTATCCTATCCGTTGTGTTGTTCATGAAAGTATCGTTAGGTACAAACTCTCCCTTAGGTAAGTATTTTTCAACAACTGGATGCCTCCCCACCTCAACTATAAACTCATCTCCTTCTACAAATTCTGGTTTGCAGTAATCATTTTCAACTGCAAGAAGTGCCAAGCTAGAGAAAACATCAATATCACTCACAATATCAGAAAAAATTTTTAAGTCTCTATAATACTTAGAAAGTTCAGAAATAACATAATAAAATATTTCCTTCTCAAGCTTAGTTATCCTTTCCGAAGCAGATAAAAATTTGTACTCTAACTCCTTAAGTTCATTCGTTATAAACCTTTCAGCACCAACAAGAGTCTGTTTTCTCTCATAGTCTGATGGTACAAGATGCAAGTTAGGTTTTGAAACCTCTATATAAAAACCCATAACTTTATTGTACCCAACTTTTAGAGAACTTATACCAGTCCTAATTCTTTCTCTCTCTTGTATTTTATCAATGTATTCTTTTGAATTTTTTGTAATCTCTCTTAATTCATCTAATTCTTGATTAACACCATGTTTTATAACCCCACCTTCCTCAAAATTTGAAATGACATCGGATATAGTGGTATCTATAATTGAATAAACTTTATCAATACCTTCTGGTAAAGTTAAACCAAATATTTCCAAATATTCCTTTAAAAAGGAAGTAAATTTATTAAAAACCTTTATTGAGTTTTTTAAGTTAATTAATTCCTTTTGGCTAACTCTCTTAAAAGAGATCCTAGTAGCGATCCTTTCAACATCAGCTACCTCAGAAAGAAGATTTCTTACTTCGTTAATACTAGAAAAGTTTTTTACAAAATATCCAATTTTGTTTAACCTAGAGTTTATAACATCAATTTCAATTGATGGATTTAAGATCATTTTTCTAAGTAACCTACCACCCATAGGAGTAATAGTTTTGTCCATAACTTCAAGGAGGGTATATTTTCTACTACCATCTAGTAAATTTGAAACTAGTTCCAGATTTTTAATTGAAAATTCATCAATTTCCATATATTTTTTATTGTCAATAAAACTTACATTCGAGATACTAACATCTTCACTAAGTTGAGTTTCTTCAAAATATCTAAGGATAGTACCAATAGCAAATTTTTCATCATCACTAATTTCTAAGCTAATCTTATCAGAATGTTTATTAAATATCTTCAAGCACTCTTCTTTATCAAAAAACCAATCTGGGTAGGATGTGATTGTAATGTTTTTATAATCTGTAAAAATCTGTTTTATGAGATCTTTTGAAAGCAATTCATTAGATATTAGTAATTCAGAAGGTTTATACTTTGTCATAAGTTCTTTAATTTCCTTCTTAACAAAATAACCTTCCTCAGTATCAATTAAAGAATCTAACTTGCTAGTAATTTTTATTCTTTCTATTAACACTTCTCCTGTGGAAATGTCAGAGAAAACGCTATATAAAACATTACCAACTAAAACTAAACTCATTAAAAAGTTATTACTTTTACCTTCTAATATGTCAATATCAGTAATAGTACCAGGTGTGATAATTTGGGTAACACCTCTTCTTACGATACCTTTAGCTAAAGAAGCATCTTCAAGTTGCTCGCATATTGCAACCTTACAACCACTTCTTACTAACTTGTAAATATAGCTTTGGGCAGAATGGGCTGGAAAACCACACATAGGTAGATCATTTCTAGAAGTCAAAACTATGTTTAATATTCTAGATGCTTCATAGGCATCATCTCCAAAAAGTTCATAAAAATCTCCGAGCCTAAACAAAAGTAGTTTATCCTTGTGCTTTTCCTTTATTGAAAAATACTGTCTTACCATAGGAGTAGAAATTTTTACATCACCAAAAAGCGTTGTATCCTTCATAGCAAATAAATTATAAACATTTTCAAAAAATTGTTGAAATTCAAACTCTTATCAAGATCTCACATTGACTATTACTTAATGTTTATTTTATTAGAAAATCACTAACCAAAGGTTAAAAAGATTTTAAAATTATTTTTATTAGTTTTAGTTAAAATCATTTGGTGTATTACTTATAACATTTCCACTTCCAAAGTATGAATTAGGATGACGTGAACCATTTGTATATACTCCACCACCATTAGTAGCAGTGTTATTAGTTATCCAACCAGTGTTCGTAAAGTAATCAGAACCATTTAAATACAACCCTCCTCCATACTGAGCACTATTACTATACACACTACCACTTATCGTGTTATTTGTTGAATAATACAAATACAACCCTCCTCCATTAGTAGCACTATTACTATACACACTACCACCTATCATGTTATTTGTTGAATTCCACAAATACAACCCTCCTCCCCTATTATTAGCACTATTACTATACACACTACCACTTATCGTGTTATTTGGTGAATAATACAAATACAACCCTCCTCCATTATAAGCACTATTCCAATACACACTACCGCCTATCATGTTATTTGTTGAAAAATCCAAACGCACCCCTCCTCCATAACTATTAGCACTATTACCATACACACTACCGCTTATCGTGTTATTTGGTGAATTCGACAAATACAACCCTCCTCCATTAGTAGCACTATTCCAATACACACT
>JBMFQU010000078.1:0-9163 GCA_049968435.1 Brevinematia bacterium
GGTTAACTAAAATTTTTAACTTCTATTAGGAGTAAGATTTTCTATTCTTTCTTACTTCTAAAGGAATAACATAATAAGAAGTTAAAACTTTCATAACGAACTAAAAGGAGGTACTAATAGGAGGCGAAGCCTCCTATAGATGCTAAAGGGCGGGTGGGTGGGGAACAAAAAGAGATTTCTTAAAATTCTAACTTAATTCCTAACTCTACTTAAGAATTTCTTATGTAAAGTTTAGTTTCCTGTCAGAAGTAATAATCTATATTATTTTTGATTTTAAGTACGTTATTTATAAACAATATAAGGTGTTATGGATTTCAAGAGGGATGCTGTTTTGGTTTTAAAGGATGGTACTATTTTTTACGGTAGATTTGTTGGTTTCAGGGGAACTACCTGGGGCGAGGTGGTTTTCAATACAGGTATGACAGGTTATCAAGAGATTCTCACTGATCCTTCTTATCATAAGCAAATAGTTGTTATGACTTATCCGCATATTGGTAATTACGGAGTTAATTTTGAAGATGTTGAGTCTGATTCACCAAAGGTTGCTGGTTTTGTAATGAGAGAAGTATGTGATTATCCTAGTAATTCAGATTCAAAGAAATCTCTTAGGGAATATCTTCTCGATAATAAAATTGTTGCTATTGATAGAGTTGATACTAGGAGACTTACGAGGCATATAAGAGATAATGGTGCAATGATGGCTATTATTTCGGATAAAGTAAGTGAAATAGATAAACTAAAAGAAGAAGTCAAGAAGCTCCCGGACATGGTAGGACTTAACTTAGCTGTTGATGTTTCTACTAAAGAACCTAAAACTATTTTTGAAGTCAAATCTCCTGTTTATAATGTTGTTGCTTTAGATTATGGTATAAAATGGAATATAGTGAGACTTTTTTCAGAAAGAAAGGTAAAATTAACTCTTCTACCTTATGGTGTTAGTGCTAAAGATGTTTTAGATTTGAATCCTGATGGTATATTTATTTCTAATGGACCTGGAGATCCTGCTGCTACTATAGATGCTATAAAATTGATAAGAGAGCTTATAGGTAAAAGGCCAATGTTTGGAATTTGTTTAGGTAATCAGTTAATTGCACTTGCTATGGGAGCTAAGACATACAAATTAAAGTTTGGTCATCATGCTTTAAATCATCCTGTCAAAAATCTAAAGACGGGTAGAGTTGAAATAACTTCTCAGAATCATGGTTTTGCTGTAGATCCTAATACTCTTCCTAAAGAAGTAGAAGTGTCTCACATAAACTTGAACGATAGATCAGTTGAAGGAATAATATGTGAAAGTAAATCAATACTTGCAGTTCAGTACCACCCTGAAGCTTCGCCCGGTCCTCACGATTCTAGGTATCTTTTTGATGAATTTGTTGAAATGATAAACAAATTTTAGAAATCTTATTCTCTACCCAAGTATTCGTATTTTTCTGTATCTATAAATATTGTATCGCCAGTTTTTATGAAGCCAGGTACCATTATTTCAAGATTACCTTCTATCATTGCTGGCTTCCATACACTCTTGTCTGTTCCTGAAGTTACATCACCTGTTTGTATGACATTTACTTTTATTTTTTCAGGTTTGTTTATAGAGATTGCCCTACCTTCGTAGACAACTATTTCAAATTCTTCATTTTCCTTTATGAAAGAAGCAAATTTACCAAGAACTTTTTCATTTATTTCATAAGTTTCATAAGTGTTTTCGTCGAGAAAATAAAGAGTATCTTGATCTTTATATGAGAATATGCATTTTACAATGTTAACATCTGCTATTTCGACTTTATCATTTGGATTTAACCTTTTATCGTAGATGTGCCCACTTGATAAATCTATATATTTTACATGTACTATTGAGCCAAATTGTCCACCACCACTTTTTTTATCTACCTCTAAAACTTTGCATACCTTACTATCTAATTTTATGAAGTCGCCTTTGTGAATATCTACAACATTTTTTGTTTCTGCCATATACTCACCTCCACAATAATGTAATTATAGATTATAATTACAAAGATCTTTTTTCAACAATTTTTTGTTTTATAACTTTTAATATGATTTAAAATTCCTGTAATTAGTGTTAGCATTTTAAAGTTTAATATCCAATCAATTTCTTTCATGCTCCTTAAATTTATATTTTTTATACTCTTTCTCATCCTCTGGTTTTCTAAAAACAAAAATATGCTCATGTCCAATAAGGTAAAATTCATATTCCTTTGCTCTCCATTTTTCTCGTGTAGCTTTCATGTTCCATTGTACTTTAATCACATCTTCTTTCAGAATGAAACCTACATCTAAAAAAGCTTGCATAACTCTAACAGAAAGGCGATCCCTTACTACCATAACAGCATCAAAATTTTTTCATAAACTAAATCTTCTAAAGATTTTTCGTTTTTATAAAATATTTTTCAAGAAAAATAATGATATATTATTAAAAATCAAACTTTAAAGAGGACTTCTTTAAAAAACTTTATATTATTCACACTTCCCTAGACTTTACATTGGTACTTGCGGTAAAATTGATTTCCTTATTATTCATTGATATTATTATAATTACCTTATGCTAATTAAGTTAATTAATAGATTAAAATTATTGGGTTTTGTAAATTTTTTAATTTCTTTTATTGTTTCTGTTATTTTAGTTGTGTTTTTGTTTTCATTTTTTTTGTACTTATTGGATGTAGATAACTTCTTTATACCTACTATTTTTATTCTAATTTTTATTTTGTTATTTTTGCTACTCTTTCTATTTTATTTGATTTTAAATTCTTTTAATTTTTTTGTTTTGAATGATAGGAAAATAGAGTTATTAATTTTTTCTAGTAGAAAATTTATTATAGATTCTGTAAAGGAAATTTACAAAAAAGGAGAGGTTCCCGAAAGTTATTTAAATGTTGAGGAAGTTGAAAAAGGTATTTCGAGTTTTATAGTAAAGTTTACTAAATTATTTTTATTTTTAGTCTTTGTTTTGTTAGTTATTTCTCTCTCATTTCATTTTTTCTTGGAATATAAACTAAAAGACTTTTTTAGTTGGATTATGGATGATGTTAAGATGGAAACAAGTAAGTTTGTTTCTTCTGATATTCCATTGAGTTTAAGTTTAATACCTTCTTTTTCTGGTAAATTTTTTATCTCAGTTGATGATAATTTGTCTCCTATTGCTAATACTAATGGTTGTTTTTATTTTAGTACTAAACTAAGTAAGAATAGTGTTGTAAAAGTTTTTTCGAAAAAATATGGAATGTACAAATTTGTAAGGAAATTGGACTTTAATTATGTAGATGAATTTACTTTACTTAGCCAGAAGGTAGAGGTATATTTTAAAAACTTTAAAATATCTTCATACGATTATATTCCTCAAATTTCAGTTGTAAAAGGAAGCATTATCAAGTTATTTTTTAGTTTCTCTTATAATGTATCAAAAGTTAATTTAAGTGGTGTTAAAGGGGGGGTTTGGAATTATCAAGATGTTTCTAACAAAGTTCTTATAACAATGCCTATTTCAAAAGACTCAAAAGTCAATTTTAATTTCTATGATGAGCTTGGGAGGGTGTATCGGGTAGAAAATTTTTATGTTAGCGTTAGAACGAATGATATACCTACTGTTGTTATAAAATATCCTGAAAAAGATATGGTATTCAATACTTCTAAGGTTATTCTTGATGGTTATGGAGAAGTTATTGATAATGATGAACTAATCTCAACTTGGATGGAGGTAACTATTAGTAATGCTGTAAATGGTTTTGTGAGTAGTTATGTGGTTAATAATAAAAATTTAGGTTTTTCTTTTAAGGGGATTAGAGATTTTTCGTTTAGTTTTGAATCCAGTGAAGTTGGTGTATTACCAGGAGACTATGTAAATATTACCGTTTTTTCAAAGGATATTTATGGTGCTATTGGTAGTGCATATAGAGTTTTCTATTTCCCTACCTTTGCGCAACTTGCTAAATCTTTTCAAGATAAACTAAATTCTACTTCAAATGAAGTTAGTAAATACAAAGAAGAATTATCTAAATTAGAGTTTGATCTAAATAACAGAAATAATACTGATTTTTCTAAACTTTCTGAGAAATTATTGGAATTAAAAAATTTTGTTAGTAATTTATCTAGTTATTCAAGTGAGCTTAAAGAAATTTACCAACATATAGATAGGACTAAGTCACTTTACGAAGAGTTTCAAAAACTTGAAAACATTTCAAAGAAACTTGAAGAAATAATTAGCGATAAAGAATTTAATGACATTATAAAAAAACTATCTTCTGATAGGGCTTTTAGTCGAGATGAAGTTAAAGACAAAATAGAAAATGTTCTAAAGGAGCTTACAAAACTGGAAATGGAGGTGAATAAGATAAGTGAATTTAGAGATATCATTAAATCTATTTCTGAGATCAGAGAACTTGAAAGAATTTCTAAAGATGTTTTAGAGAATAGAAGTTTAAATGAATTCGATGAAAAACTTAGAAAGTTTTTGGATAGTCAAGAATTCAATAAAATGAGCGAAGATTTTAAAACGAGTTTTAAGGAAAAAGTTAAACGTTTGAGGGAAAATTTGAAAAAACAAGAAACTAATAAAGAATCTCTTGAAAGTAATTTTAAGGATTTGGATTTCGAGATTTTCAAGGAAGTTATGAAGCAACTATCTGAACTTAGTAGAAAACAAAGAGAAAAGTTTTGGGATATTTATTTTAAGGTTTTATCCTCTCAAGTTTCTCTTACGAAATCTAAAGATAATATTGAAGTTTTAAGTTATAGGTTTCCTAAAATAGAGAATGAAATGATGGAAAAGGACTTTAAAAATATAAGTGATGCTATAAAGGATTTTAAACTTGCTATTAAAGAACTCATTTCTACTTTTTCAAAGGATCCCGAGGTGTACGAAGTTTTTAGTGAAATACAAACTGAAGTCAGAGATGTTGAGATGAATTTCAATCTTTTCACTGATGCTGTTTCAAGTGGAAGTAGTTATAGTTTGATTTTGAGCATATCTGAGATTGCTAATAGGATGTCAAATATACTTTTTAAAATGTTAGATTTACTTGATAAAATGAATGAAGGTATAAATGTGGCACCATCAGGTGTAAGCTTAAATCAGCTTATTGAAATGTATAAAGAGATTGCTAGAATGCTTTCTGAAATGGTTAATCAAGGTGATAGTGATAGAAACATTTCTAAATTGGAAAGTATGCTAAAGGAAGCAGTTCAGAAAGCCAGTGATTTGGAAGCTAAAAATCCAGGAGATGGTAGAGCAAAACAGATAAGAGAAGAACTTGAAGATATTCTAAATAAAGTAAGAGAAGGTAAATTGAAATTAGCGCTTGAAAAAAGTAAAGTTGTCGATTTTAATTTGCTTGAGTATCAGAGGGGTATGTTTGAGAAAGGACTTTCGGAGAAGAGGGAAGCTGAAAGACCAAAGAAGTATTCCATTAGGAGAGTGAATGAATTTATTGAAAATTTAAAACCTAGTGCTATGAAAGATTCCTATATAATGGATAAATATTTTGAGATTATGAATAAGTATAAAAAGCTTATAGTTGGTGATTAGTTTTTCTACTAACAATATAGAAATTATAATTAGTTATAGTTTAATATTATATTTATGGTAAGACTGAAGGGGATATCGGTATCTAAAGGTATAGCAATTGGTAAAGCGTTTGTAATTGAACCTATAACATTTGATATTCAGATAGAGAAAATATCTCCTGAGCAGGTAAAAAGTGAAGTTAATATTTTTAACTTAGCTTTGGAGGAAGAGAAAAAGGATATAAATAATCTTTACTCTGATAATAAACATCATGATTTAAAATTGCTTTTTATTAATTTACTAGAAGAAAATGAGAAAAAAATTCTTAATACTATTGCAAATGAAAAGGTGAGTGCTAGATCAGCAGTATTGAAGTTTATTAGTTTTATTGAGCCTATTTTGAAATCTAATCCATTAGTAGCTGAAAGAGCCTATGATGTTTTATCTGTGTTTTATAGATTGATACAAAAGATAGATAAATTAAAGTCTCAAAGCGTGAAAAAGTTTGAACCAGTAGTTGAGAAGGAATTATTGGAAGTTGAAGATTATGTAATAGTTGGAGTTGAGATAGATCCTACTTATCTTCTTGATCTTTTACAAAAGATTAACAATGTAAGAGGTATAGTTTTGGAAAAAGGTGGAAGTGCTTCGCATGCTTCAATAATAGCGCACCAAAACGGAATACCAGCAGTTTTTGCTGTAAAGGGATTATTGAGCAATATAAAGGAAAATGATTTAATCCTTCTCAATGCTAATGAAGGCGAGGTGGTAATAAATCCGGATGATAATACTTTGTTGAAGTTTAGATCCGAAAAAATAAAGTATGACAACTATGTTGAAGATTTGTCAGAGCGAATTTTGGAACTTCCAACTCAAACGATTGATGGTAAAAAGTGTAAGATAATGTTAAATATTTCAGATCCTTATGAAATTGCAACTGAGAATACTAGATATTATGATGGTGTAGGTTTATTTAGGACTGAACTGGCATTTCTTAGTAAAGGTAGATTCTTAACAGAGGAAGAACAATATGAACTATACCTTAAGGTAGTAGAAAAATTTAGTAATAAACCTGTGATAATAAGATTACTTGATTTAGGGGGAGATAAAGTTTTTGGTAAAGCAATAAATGAGTCAAAACCGGCTTTGGGTTGGAGATCTATAAGAATTTTATTTGATAAGAAGGAAGAATTGATGGCGCAGCTTCGTGCTATAATAAGGAGTAATAAATACGGAAATGTAAAGATATTAATACCTATGGTATCCTCTCTTGAAGAGGTTAGAAAAATAAAGGAATATTTCAAAATTGCAGCAGAAGATTTAAAAAGCAAGGGGTTAATAATAAATGATAATATAGAAATAGGCATAATGGTTGAAATACCTTCTGTTGCGGTAATGATAAAGGAGTTTTTGGAAGAAGTTGATTTTATAAGTATAGGAACCAATGATTTGACTCAATATACGCTAGCGGTTGATAGAAATAACGAGGTGATAGCAGAGTACTACGAGCCTTTAAATCCTGCTGTTTTAAAGTTGATATATCACTGTATCCATATTGCTAATAAGGAAGGGAAATTTGTGTCTGTATGTGGAGAGATTGCAGGAGATTACAATTATACAAGGCTACTCTTAGCTATGGGGTTAAGAGTATTCAGTATGCCTCAAGAATCGGTTAAATTTGTAAAGAATGTTATAGTTAATACTCACACGGCAGAACTTAAAAAACTTCTTGATAGTGTAAAACGTGCCTTAACGCCTAGTGAAGTAAAAGAAATAATGGAGAAAGATTTAGAGGATTTCATTTCAAGGATAGGAGAGCCTTTGAAGTATGCAAAAAGGGGCAAATAAATTACAATTCAGACATTTTTTTTGCTTCCTCTTTTTTAAACAAATCTTGATAGTAATATCCTTTTTTGCTTAGTTCTTCTTTTAGATTTTCAGGGAAAGGTATTTTAAACCAAAATATTCTTCTTATTTCTTTATCAAGTTTTTGAACACCTTCGCTTTCTTTTGTAATCCAAAGAAAATAGTCATATATGAATTTGGATCTTAAGTCCCCTTTCCACTTTATGGATTCGTGATACTGATAATAATCTCCTGTAATTCCTTCTTCCATCCAATGGTATCCTGCAACTTCTTTAGCCATACTCCACCTGAAATCTCCAAATGCTATAACTATAGCATCTTTGGGATTTTTTGAAAAAATCGGTATTGCTAATCTACCTTTACTAGAAACTCTATTGTACTTTTCAAATGGTTCCCAACAGATACCATAATTACCGTACCCTGGTGTTAATATAAAGTATGGTACTATTGTTAATACTGCACTTCTTGTTTTTCTATTAAATATTTCTGGATCCATTTTCCAAATTGATTTTATATATTCTGCTGCGTTTTCTCTAAAGTTAGGCTTTAAGTGAGATCTTGGAAGCATAGAAGAGAATAAAATCGGAAAATGGTTACCTTGTCTCCCTATGCACATCTTTATCATTTGTCTTATCGTTTGAATTTCTGTTCTTATGGATGATTGATCGACTTCATATTGTTCTCCCCCATTGTCTTCTGGTATAGTAACTTCAATTTTCTTAATGTCTTCTGATAGTTTATCTATTCTTTGCTGTATTGATACTACTTCCTTATTGATCTTAATGAGATCTCTAGCATTATCTAAAATTGAATTTAGTAAACTCTCTTCTGAAGGAGTATATGCTACAGAGTAATTGTCTTCTGAGATTTCATTGAACATTTTGGAAAAATCATGAATTTTCCTAACTTCGTTTAGTAATGTTTCTTCAATTAACTCTCTCTTTCTAAAAAGCTCCTTAAGTGAAGAAAGATCTGCTTCCAATAATCCTCTTTTTCTTTCGTAGTTTTCCCTCTCAGGGAAATTACTTCCCCCAGCTTTTTTCTTCTTTCTAGGTACTTCATCAGTCATACTGGGTGCTATGTTACCTTTACCTACTTCTTCAATCCATTCATCTACATAATAGATCGATCTATATACCTCATCATCGCTAGGTTTTTTCTTTATTGGTACATTTTTTACCATTTCTTGATCTTCAACTGTTAAGTATTTAAGATCGAGTAAACCAAATCTGACTAGTAATCTTTTGTGTAAAGGGGTTTTATCAAACCATTGAGTACCTATTTTAAAAAGAATATCGTTGTAGATTTCCCAGAAAACTGATGAAAGCCTCTCTTTGTACATAGTTTTTTTATCTTTGTCTTCTTCTTCTTCTTCAAATAGTTTCTTGAACTCTAATAATTTCTCTACTGCTTCTTCATTTTCGCCTTCTAGAGCAGACTTTAGAAAACTATTGGGAAGAGAATTGTAAAGTTTACCCATAATTTACACCTTCATTTTACTTCTTAATATAGTAAAATTATAAATTTAAACTTTCAATATTTTTAATTTTAAAAACTAACATGATTTGTAAAAATTTAGAATTCCTTCTAATTTACTAGATTAGGGAATTAAAAATTGGTGGATAGGAGATTTCAAGAGGAAGCTGAGTCTTGGCTAAATTAGGAATTTGGGAATAGTTTGCTGATGGGAGAACGAAGTTCTCCTGCTGGATTCAAGGGAAGGTATTAAAAGGAAGGGTAAAACCCTCCTGTATAAAACTACAGGGCGGGTGGGTG
>JBMFQU010000079.1:0-9023 GCA_049968435.1 Brevinematia bacterium
TATTCATAGGAGGGCGTAGCCCTCCTACATGGAACTAAAGGGAGGGTGGGCGGGGAACAAAAAGAAGTTTTCTAAAAATTTCTAAAACTATTAGGGGTAAAAGTTTTTTCTTATTCTTACTTTTAAATAGATCGACTAATAGTAAAACTAAAACTTTCATAAAGAGCATGGTAATAATTAAGTAAGGTCTATATTCTTTAAGTTTGAGTTGAAATAATAAAATTAATGTTTTAAAATTTTTACTTTGGATTAGTTTTTTTTATAATACCTTTATGTATAAGGTCCTTGTGGTTGATGATGAAGTTAATATAACTAAAACTATAAAAGATGTTTTAGAGGATTATGGTTTCAATGTTTTGACTTTGAATGATGAGCTTAAGGTATTATCAGTTTTGAATACTGAGGATGTGGATTTAGTTATTTTAGATTTGCTTATGCCTTCAAAGAGTGGAGTTGATATACTTAGGGAAATAAAGTCTCAGTTTCCAGTTATTCCTGTTGTTATTATTTCAGGTCATGGAACTATATCTACTACCGTTGAATGTATAAAGATTGGTGCGTTTGATTTTATTGAGAAACCAATCTCAATTGAGAAGTTAATAAGTACTGTGAAAAATACTATAAGGTTTAGGGAATTAGAGCTTGAAAAAAAATCTTTTTGGTCTGAGTATAAGATTATTGGCGAGTCGGAAGCTATAAAACACATACTTGATCTTATAGATAAGGTAGCTGATAGTAATGCTACTGTACTTATAACTGGCGAAAATGGAGTTGGTAAAGAGGTTGTTGCAAGGCTATTACATTCCAAAAGTAGTAGAAGAAATGAGCCTTTTGTTGATATAAACTGTGCTGCTATTCCTGATACTCTTCTTGAGAGTGAGGTATTTGGGTATGAGAAAGGTGCTTTTACTGGTGCTACTTCGTCGAAAAAAGGTAAAATAGAGATTGCAGATAAAGGGACCTTGTTCTTAGATGAGATTGGGGATATGCCACTTAACTTACAATCAAAATTACTTAGGGTACTTCAAGAGAGGACTTTACAAAGGTTAGGAAGTAATAAAAATATTTCTGTTGATGTTAGATTGATTTGTTCAACAAATAAAGATCTAAAACAGATGATTAAAGAAGGTACTTTTAGGGAGGATTTATATTACAGAATTAATGTTATTCCTATTCACATACCACCTCTTAGAGAGAGAAAAGAAGATATTTTGCCTATTGCTAAGTATTATTTGAATCTTTTCTCCCAAAACTACGGTAAAAAGGTTAGAGATTTTGATGAAGAGGTAAAAAAATCTTTACTTTCATACCATTGGCCTGGAAATGTCAGGGAGCTTAAAAATATAATTGAAAGGCTTGTTATTATGTCTGTTGGTGAGTTTATAACCTATGATGATCTAAAGAGATATACTCCTGAGATAGTAAGCAAAGAGTTTAAATTTGAGATTGATCTTTCTCTACCTTATAAAGAGGCTAGAGAAAAATTTGAAAGAATTTACTTTACAAGGATGCTTGAAAAAGCAGATGGTAAAATTTCAAAACTATCAGAACTTACACAACTTGATAGAACATACCTATATAGAAAACTTGAATCTTTGAGGATAAAGGTAAATGAATAAAATATTAAAAGTTATAACTACTCTACTTGTTATAACTTCTTGTACTACTAACTATAGGTTTTATGATGATAGAGATTTGCGTGTTAAGATTGCTAATATTGCCTTAAGTTATGTTGGAAAAACTAAAATAATGTACAACGGAAAGTACTACGATTTTGATTGTTCTGGATTTGTTAAATTTGTATTGCTTTCTGCTGGTATCGATATTGATTCAAAGGTAAACTTTTTTTCTTTTAGTAAAACTGTTGATTATTACAATATCTTTAGGTCATCTGGTAAATTATTTAAGGAGGGTATAGTAAAGCCTGGTGATTTAGTTTTCTTTGATAATACTTATGATAGAAATGGAAATAAACTGTTTGACGATAAACTTACTCATGTAGGTATAGTTGTTGGGATAGATGAAAGTACAAAGAGCATATTTTTTGTTGATAAAAGTAGAGGTAATAAAGTTAGTTTAAAATCACTTAACCTTGCTAAAAGAGATGTACATAAGATATTGGTTGATGGCGTTTCTTATGAAATTAATTCTTATGTTAGAGATGACAATCTAGGAAAATTCCTTGCGTCTAGTGTTTTTGCTGGTTTTGGTGATATATCGGTACTTTTTGAATAGTTACTTTACTAATAATTTGCCTTTTATTGCTCCTGCCTCTTTCATAAGTGAAATAATGTTTATTAAGTCTTCGGCTTTAACTCCTATCTTAGAGAGAGTACTTATAAACTCTGATAAATTGTTAGAGGGTATTTTGTAAATTTCTCCACTTTCAAAGAATCCTCCTAGTTCTGATAGCTCTATTTTCATTCCTTTGTAAGCTATACTTACATTATATAATCTAACATCTCCCGTTATCACGAGAGTATTGTTTCTAGGGTCAATTGCTATTACTGCTTCATCTTCTAAATCTATTTCAGTTTCCATAATTTGGGATATAAAACTAACCTCTTTGCCTTTAAACTCTTCTGGTATTTCAATTTCTAAAGTTGATATGTCAGTTGCCTTTATGTTTAGATTTCCCATTTGCTCTTTTAAAGCGTTTATGACTTTATTTAGTGTGTTTGGTGAAGAATTTTCAAAGAATAGTTTTATAGAGTTATCTTCAAATAAGTTTGAAGATAAATTTGATAATAGGGTACCACCGTTTGGTATTGTTGCTGTTGTTTTTATACCAGTCTTTGGAGTTATCAAACTACCACTTGCGAAAGCTAGAATATTGTTTTGATTATCTTTTAGAGGTGCTGATATTAAAAATCCTCCTTCGAGAGATCTTGCATCTAGTATTGATGAAACATTTACATCAAACGTAATCCCTTTTTTTGCTAAAGGAGATATTTTACCAGAAACTATTACTGACGCTATGTTCCTTGTTTGAAAATTAGTTTGTATAACTTCAACACCAAGTTCTTTTAGTTGTTTTATAATGTTTTCAGCGGTTGTTTGATTTTTAGGGTTATCACCTGTACCTTTTAGTCCTATTACTATTCCATATCCATACACTTGTATTTCGTCAAGCCCAACTATTTTTGAAATATCTTTTATTTTGACTTTTTCAGAGTAAATGTTTGATGTAAATATTAAAATTATTAAGACTAAGGGTAGGGATTTTTTTAACATATAGTTATTTTCGGTTTTGTTGGTTATGGTTTTACTATTACTACGAATTCTCCTTTGGTTTCAATTTTTATTTCGCAAGGTTTCCCGAAGATAACTTCTTCATTTATTTTCGTAATCTCCTTAAATATTGCAATTTCAATATTTGGAAAATGCTTACATAAAATTTGAATTAGTTCTTCTATCTTGTGAGATGATACAAAAAATACAATTGGTAATTTTTCATCTTTGAGTTCATTTATTACTTTTACCACTTTATTTGTGTTTTTAGGTAAGAAACCGTAGAATATGAATTTTGATATATTAATTGGCGATACTGATAGTGCTGCGGTTAGCGAAGAAGGTCCAGGTATAGGTGTGCATTTTATTCCCCTTTTAGTTAGTTCTTTTACTATTGTTCCACCGGGATCTGATATGTTTGGTGTGCCTGCATCTGAAACTAAAGCTACTTTCTTACCTATTTCTAAAAGTTTGATTATGCCGTTTATGCTGTTTTCTTCATTTGCTGATGTTATTTTTATAAGTCTTTTACCCTTTATTCCGTAGTGCTTAAGAAGTTTTAAGTGATTTTTTGGATTTTCACATAGTATTATATCTACTTCTTTTAAGGTATTTATTGCTCTTATTGTTATATCTTCAAGATTTCCAATAGGAGTTGCAACTATGTATATTTCTTTCATTTTTTTCTATCAAATGCTGAGGGTATACTCATACTTTCTCTGTACTTTGTAACTGTTCTTCTTGAAATTTTTATACCTTTGTTTGCTAATATGCTTGCAATTTTCTCATCTGATAGTGGTTTGTTTCCTTCGTTTTCAATGATTTCTTTTATCATCTTTTTAATCTTGTCAACAGATACATGTTGTCCTAGAAGATTTGTACTTTCCCTTGAGAATAAATGTTTTAAAAGTATAAGCCCTCTTGGCGTTTGAATGTACTTATCTTTTATTGCTCTGCTTATTGTTGAAGGGACTACTTCTAATTCTTTTGCAAGCTCGTTTATAGAAAGAGGATTTAGAAAATCTTGTTTATTGAGTAAAAAATCCTTCTGGTAGTTTGCTATTTTTTCTATTATCCTTCTAAGTAATTTTTTTCTGTACTCTACTACGACAATTAAATTCTTTGCTTTTTTTATCTTCTCTTCAAGATCTTTTGTTTTGTTGCTTTTGTTTATTGCTGAAATGTACTCTGATTTTAGCTTTAGTTTTGGAATAAAAGAATCATTGAATTCTATTTCTATATCGTCATTTTCAGTTTTTGATATTATTGCTTCAGGAATAATGAAGTCTGGTGAGTTTGAAAAGTTTCTTCCAGGTTTAGGGTCAAGTGTTTTCAAAATTTCTTTTATCCTATCAAGTTCTTCATCTGTGAGGTTATACTTTTCTTTTACTTTATTTTCATTCTCTGCCAAGTTTTTTAAATCTTCTTCTATTATTTTCTTTATGGCGTTTATTTCTGGTAAATGTGAGTAATAGACCTCTAATTGTGTTATTAAGCATTCTTCTAGTGTTCTACTACCACAACCTATTGGATCGTACCTTTTTATTCTCTCAATTACGGAGTTTATCTCTTCTTCTGAAAAATAGTAGTCTTCTATTTGTTTTAGATCTTCTATACTTCCTCTAAAGTATCCGTCTTCATCAATTTCTGAGACTATATAAGTTGCTAACGTGAATAACCTATCATCACTTATGTCTAGTCTTGCTTGGAATAGTAGATGTTCTTGAAGTGATTCTGTTTCCGAAATTAAGTTTTCAAATGATTTCTTTTCCGATCTCCTACCTAAATTTTCAAATTCCTTTATTTTTGATATTTCGTAAGTATCAGTTACTTCTCCTGACTGTGTTTCACTGTTTTCAATCTCTTCAATGTTTATTTCATTGTTTAATTCATTCTCTATGATATTTTTTGTTTCTTCTTCATCTAATTCGAGGAAAGGGTTTTCCTCGATTTCTTGTTTTAATGTTCTTTCTAATTCAACTATTGGTAAACCTAAAAGATTTACAGATTGCGCCAATATTGGGGTAGGAATTTGTTTTAAATTCATCTGAAGTTTGTTTTCCTGAAAATATCTTTTTCTTTCATTCATGATAATTATTATAACTGATATTTACCTTGATTTATAACTTTATTTAGTGCTGGTTGTAAATTTTTTAGACGATCTATTAGAATGAACTATCTGATGGAGAAGCTTTTAAAAGAAGAGTTCTTACTTGATTTTTACAAATTTATTTTGTTTGATAAGAATTTTTCATCTGTTTTAATAGTAGATGAAGATAGATTTGATTTTTTAAAACCTCTTTTTGAGAGATACATCACAACATCTTTATTTTTACCTTCACTTGATGTTTTTCCTTACATTGAATCTTTACCCCCAATTGATAATGTTAGAGAAAGAATGAAAACAATAATTTTTGCCGATAAAGCAAAAATAGTTCTTTCATCTGTAGTTGGTTTTTTAGTAAGGAGCATTTCCAAGAATATTTTAGGTTTCAAACCTATTCTTTTGAAAGTCGGAAATCAGATTTCGTTTAGCATTCTTAAGAAAACGATTATTGATTTGGGGTATGAAGTTGTTAATAGAGTTGAAGAGTATGGAACTGTTTCATTTAAAGGCAGTGTTATTGATATTTTCCCACCTAATTTTGATAATCCAATAAGGATTACTTTAGATTTCGACGAAATTTCTTCTATAAAGCTTTTTGAGCCTGATACTCAAGTAAGTTTTAGTAAACTTGAAGAAATCTTTATTTATCCACCTTTTGAGAATGATTTTTCAAATTTGTTTAGAAAAGATAATGAAAGTTTAAGTTTTTTTGAGCTTTTTCGAGATAAAAAACTAATTTCAACATTTAACTTGGATGATTTAGAGAAAGATTTGGTTAATTTTATAGAAAACATAAATTCTGTTTATCTAAGCATTTCTGATAAAGCCCTTTTCCTAGATCCAAATGAAATTATTCATAAGTTTCCTAAGGATGATATAGAGATTGTGGATACTAAAATTGATCTTTTACCTTTGTTTTCTTACGATACTAATCTACCCAATTATTCTTTGCTTACTAAATATGTTGAATCTAAAATTTCAAAAGGTGTAGTTATCTTTTTATCGCCTAATGAAATTTATACTACTAAATCTGAAAGGATATTTAGAAAGTATAACTTGAAATATCTACTTCAAGGCAAAACTAATTTTGAAAGTTTTTTGGAAAAATTAAGAAATAAGGATTTTGAAAATGGGAGAGTTATAGTATTTGAAGGTTTTTCTTTACCTAGGGGTTTTGAGTTTGAAGGAATTTCTGTAATTACCGTTAAGGAACTTTTTAACAGAGAGTTTGTTGAATATGAGAAAGTAGAAGTAGAACTTTCTTCTGAGGAGATAAAGGAAGTATTCTTTTTTGAGAATGTTAATGAAGGGGATTATGTTGTACATGCTAACTATGGAGTTGGTATATTTAGGGGTATTAAGGAGATAGAATATTTTGGTAAAGTAAAAGAATTTGCTGCCATAGAGTATGAAGGAGGAGATATTGTTTATGTACCACCTGAACAATTCAATCTAATCACGAAGTATATTGGTAGTGAAAAACCTCAGATAAATTCTCTAAAGCAGAAGAATTGGAAAAGTATTAAACAAAAGGTTAGGGAAAGTATTCTAAAGTTTTCTAGGGATCTTCTTAGACTTAGGGCAGTTAGGCAAGTTAAATATAGGGAGCCACTTAATGTTGATTTTGAAGAGTATGAGATTTTTGAAAATAGTTTTCCTTATGAAGAAACGCCTGATCAGCTAAAGGTGATGAAAGAAATAAAAGAGGATTTAGCCTCTAATGAAGTTATGGATAGGATAGTATGTGGTGATGTTGGATTTGGTAAGACAGAAATTGCTATAAGGACAGCATATTTACACATACTTAATGGTAATCAAGTTATGGTCCTTGTACCTACCACCATTTTAGCGGAGCAACATTTTGAAACTTTTTCAAAGAGGTTTAAGGATTTTGGAGTTAGAGTTGGGGTTATTTCAAGATTAAGAACAGAAAAAGAAATAAACAATACCATTGAAGGTATTTCAAAAGGGCAGATTGATATACTTATTGGCACCCATTCTTTAATTTCTGATAGAGTTATAAATGCATTTAAGAAGTTGGGGCTAGTGATAATTGATGAGGAGCATAAGTTTGGTGTTGAACATAAAGAAGGTATTTTAAGGGGTAGGGAAGATATTGATGTCCTTACTTTATCTGCAACACCTATTCCAAGAACATTAGGTATGGGGCTTGGTAGTTTGAAAAAGATTTCTCTTATAACAACGCCTCCGCATGGTAGAAAACCTGTTAAAACTTTTATAATTGAGTGGAATGATGAAATTATTAGAGAAGCAATATTTAAAGAGATTTCAAGAGGAGGACAAGTTTTAGTGGTTAATGATAAAGTCAAAACGATTGATTCATTAAGGGAGAGAATTCAAAAAATTTGTGAAGGTTTTATAAAAGATGATAGGATAGGTACTCTTCATGGGCAATTACCAAAAAGTCAGATAGAGGATGTATTTTTAGATTTTATTTCAGGTAAGTTGCAAATTTTAATATCTACTACTATTTCTGAATCAGGTTTAGATTTACCAAATGTTAATACTGTTATAATCAATAATTCTCATCTTTTTGGTCTTGCTGATCTACATCAGATAAGAGGTAGAGTAGGTAGAAGAGATGTTGAAGGTTTTGCTTATTTTGTATATCCTTCCAGGTATATAATTTCAGAGGTACAGATGAAAAGGTTGAATACTATTGAAGAGCATTCTGACCTAGGAGCAGGTTTTAGGATTGCTATGAAGGATCTTGAAATAAGAGGAGCAGGAAACCTTTTAGGTAAAGAGCAACACGGTAATATCAAAAGTGTAGGGTATGTATTTTATATTAGAATGCTTTCTGAAACATTGAAATTGCTTTCTAGTGAAAAAGAGATTATTGATTATTCTGATCCAGTGGTTTATTTTAACTTTGATAGAATATTTCCAAAGGATTTTTCTATACCAACTTCAGAGAAAATGGAAATTATGCTAAAGCTTAATGTAGCCTTTACTGAGAGACAGATTAATTATATACTTGAAGAAGTTAAAGATAGGTACGGGACTGTACCTGATGGTTTAATGAAACTTTCGGAAATTGTTAAATTCAGGATATATTTAAAAAAGTTCTTTATAGAGGAAGTTTATGAAACTTCTGAGGGAGTTATAATTAGATTTAATCCAAAGTATTTACCGGATCCTGAGAAAGTTATATCTTTATTAACAGGAGGTAAATTTTACTTTGAATTTGTGGAAAATAAACAGAATGCTATTGTTTTAAAGGTTCCAGAAGAAGATATAATTAGAAAACTTGATTATATCAAATCTTTTATAGAAAACATATTTTAGCTATATCTGATTTCTATGTTTGAAGATTTGGAATTTGTGATTCGGGAATAGTTAAAAGGGGGTCCTACTAGGATGCGTAGCTTCCTGTATATAACTATAGGGCGAGTGGGCGGGAAACTAAAGGAAGTTCCTAAAATTTCTAAACTTCTATCAAGGGGTAATTGCATTGTCTTTTTTTACTTCTAAAAGAGTCATAATTAAGAAAAATCTTCCTTAACTTTCTTAGAAGCAGAGAATGCGAAGCCTTCGCTAACCTAGAAGGGCGGGAATACTAAAAGGGATTTATAAAATTAAGAAACGTGCTTTCTAATCTTTCTAAATAGGAGGTACTATTAGGAGGACGAAGTCCTCCTAATGAACTTAAGGGCGGGTGGGT
>JBMFQU010000080.1:0-8962 GCA_049968435.1 Brevinematia bacterium
CTAGTGGTACCTACTCAATTATTCTAAAGTAGCCTTCACCCTTATTTAAGCAAGTAAATTAATAAAGATTCTTCCTTTAGAATTAAGAAAAGATAAAATCTTCAATCCTTAATAGAAGGTTGGAAATCGTTTTTAGTATTCTTACTTTAATTTTTTAGAATAGATAATATAAAAGTTTCAAACAATCTTTATAAAAGTTTGATTTTAAATATAAATTAGATTTAAATTATATGCCTAACTGGAGGTTTTATGCTATCAATAGCAGTTGATGTTATGGGAACAGAAAAAGGCATAAAAGAAGCAGTTAAAGGATGCATAAGAGCAGCCTCAAAAAAAAATATTCATGTAGTAATGGTAGGAAAAGAAGAACTAATAAAAGAAGAATTAAAAAAGATATCAAAAAGAAAACTAAAGAAAGCCAGTTTTGAAATAGTAAATGCAACAGAAGTTATTGAAATGACTGATGAACCATTCTCAGCAAGTAGGAAAAAGAAAGACTCTTCAATAATGGTAGCACTTTCTTTACTAAAAGAGGGCAAAGTACAAGGTTTCTTTTCACCAGGTAATACCGGCGCAGTAGTTGTAAGCTCAGTACTGAAACTCGGCAGATTAGAGGGAGTTTCAAAACCAGCTCTAGCAACAGTAATACCCTCAATATACGGATTTAGAGTACTTCTAGATGTTGGAGCTAGTATTGATCTTGAACCTATTGATTATGTTATACTTGGAATAATGGGAAAAACCTTTATTGAAAATGTATTAAAAGTATACAATCCTAAGATAGGATTACTAAACATAGGTGAAGAAGATTATAAAGGCACAGAAGTTGTCAGAAAAGCCAGAGAACTTATGAAAGAAAAACTAGGTAAAGAGTTTGTAGGAAATGTTGAAGGAAACGATATATTTTTAGGTGATGTCGATGTAATAGTGACAGATGGATTTACAGGTAATATTGTTCTAAAATCTTCAGAAGGTGCAAGTAAGGCACTTTCAAGATTAATGAAGCAAGAAATAACATCAAAATGGTACGGTTTTATACTAGGAACATTGCTAAAAATGGCACTACAAAAATTTAAAACAAAAACAGATGCAAGCGAATACGGAGCAGCTATATTATTAGGTGTAAATGGAAATGTATTTATAGGACATGGTACCTCAAATGCAAAGAGTATAAAAAGTGGTATACTTTATGCGGCCTCTACATCAAAACTAAACATAAACGAAAAAATTCAGAGAATTATAAAGGAGGCTTTATAATTAATGAAAAAGTCAGTAATAATACTTTTTTTGCTTCTAATAAGCATAATTTATTCTTATCCGCAGGAGATAAGTGGTAGTAAAAAAATAGTTATAGAAGAAAGTGTGGTAAAGTATGAACCAATTTATACCTATGAAGATAGCATAGGACCCAATATTTCACCATACTGTCTAACGAAAGGAAGTTATAAACTAAGGTTTTTAATCTACTCAGAAGGAAGCATTTTATCAAAACTTGTCGTAGGGCTTTGGGATATCTTTTCATTTGGTATAATTGAAGACATAGAAGGAATTATAGGAAATAACAAAGTAATATTGAGTATTCCACTTGTAAACTTAAAATTAAACTTAATTAACGAATGGAATGGTTTTTCTATTTCATTAGCCATTGACAATTACTCTTTAGGGAACTCTGGCAAAGCTTTTAACCCAGACTACTACTCTAGGAACTTGTACGGATTACACATTCCAATGGCTATAAGGTATAAATCTATATTTAACTATTCTGACCTAGTATTCGGATTGAAAATTCCTTTACTCCCAATAAATGATGTTGATATAATAAATTCTTCTCTTTATGTTTCAACTTACCTAAAACCCTCTGAATACATAACTATATCAGGCGGAATTGACAATCTCTTTCCTACACCTCAAAGAATAACAAACTCTTCAATATTCGGAGAGGTAAGATTTTCTCCTACCAGATCTCTTTCAATTTCTATATTGCTAAACTACTCTTTTTTACCATCCTTCGAAAGGACAATAAAGATAGAATATATTGATAATATCTTCTAAAAAACATCTCAAATTATAAGATGATTTAGCAAAAACATAAAGAACTATTTGAGGCTTAGAATTTTAGTTAAAAATTGAAATTGTACGTAAATCTTCATCAGAATTTTAATATGTCTGAAAAAATTTTTGTTTTCGGAACATTAAGAAAGGGACAACCCCGAAATTACTTACTTGAAAAAGAGAAATTCCTAGGGTATGGATTCATCGAAGGATTTGAGCTTTATTACATCAAAAATCTTTTTCCAGGTATAGTGCAAGGAGAAGGTAAAGTATTTGGCGAAGTTTATGAAGTAAGTGAAGACAAACTTTACCAACTTGATGAAGTAGAAAATGTTTTCAAAGTAAAAGATGTAGATGTAGGACTATCAAAAAGAGCTAAAGTAAAAGTAAAATTAAATAATTCCGAAGAAATAGATGCATGGTGCTATATATTTATACAAGATTTAGAAAATTCAATAAAGATAGAATCAGGAGACTGGTTAAATTTTATAAATCAAACTTAAAAAGAAAACTTTTCATCAATAGCCCTCAACCCAAAGTGAAAAACATTGATCATACCTTGATCAAATGGTTCAATAGCAGGCTCCCTTACAGAATTATTCTGAATGAAGAAAAACAACCTTAATCCATCATTTCTAACATAAAACCCTAATTCCCAGTAATGCTCCCTAAAAACACTTTCTATCTTATTCCAATTCCAAATCACATTATCACCTAACAAATCAAACCACCAGTACCACTTAGCATAAAAACCAAATTGTTTAGTAAATTCAATATCAAATACATTACCGAAACTCAGAGAATTAACAACTTTATCAACCTTATAACTAGAATCATTAGAATACGAAACATTAGAAGATACTTTGTACCAAACAGATTCATCAACTGACAAAACATAAAAATCATTTCTAAAAAAAGGAATAAAATAAAAATTAATTCCAAACCAATTAAAGCCAATAGGATCCGTAAACAACCTAAACCAAATACTATCCCATATTATAACCCTTGCCCTAACCTCACCATAAAGGTTAACTATATCAGCATTGTCAATATCATGTTTACACCTATGAGTAAAACTCAATTGAAAATTAAGTGAATCACATTTATACGAAGAAATAATACCTTCTTGCCAATAAAATGATCTAGGATCAAAGAAAATTATATTGTTAGAAGAAGCTATCATTTCTAAATCAGAAAACAAAACTAAACTAAAAACATTTTTATACCTCAAAAACTCACCAAAAACACCAACTTTAGCAATCCAAAAATGATTAAAGTCAGTATAAGGTTCTGGTAAATATTTACCAAATTCAGCAACTCCCGAAGCAAAAGTAAAAAAAATCAAAATCTTTATCAGTAGAAGAGGATTTAAAAGGAGAAATGATATAATTCCTATCAATATTAACAACCCCAAAAGAAAAACTTGCAAACAAAACAAAAAATAAAGAAAATATTATTCTCATGTTAATTCCTCTTTGATCTTATTAAAGAAAACGCAATACCAATGTAAGATAGTAAAGCAACAATTAGTAAAGTAATATCTATAATAAGAAAAGTCAAATTAAACGAATCAAAAGCATACTTATAGAAATAAAGCACAAGCGAAGCTAGAGTTGTCAAAACCATAAAAACAGCTGGAATTGAAGCAAAAAGTGAGTTTATATTTTTTCGCAATAAATATACACTTATAATAACAAGGGCAAGAGCAGCAACTAACTGATTAGCAGTACCAAACAATTTCCAAAGAGCAAGATAAGCTCCAGACAATGACAAATAACCTGCAAGCAATACAACAATTAAAGTTGATAAATATTTACTAATTTTACTCCTAAAAATTGAAGAATATATTTCCTCAAACAAGAATCTAGATATTCTAGTAGCTGTATCAAGTGTAGTTAGCATAAAACCATTTAACATAAATATTGCAAAATACAATCCCCACCCACCTAAAATCAAATTAGTAAGTTCGCCATAAGCATTACCAAGAGCAACAAACAAATAGGTACATAATCAACCTCATCATTTTTTTCTACAGAAGGCACAGGATTAGCATTATTAATTTTTATAACTTTACTAATATACCTCGCATAAATAAAATAACCAAAAATAAACATTAGAATAGAAATCAGAAATATAAGGTACATCATACCTAACCTCCTTATAGAATATTCTAATGATTGTAACTATAAATTAACTACAAATACAAGTTAGAATGTTTTAAAATTACTTTTAAGGATGTTTGATCTTCTCTAAAAACTCATTTAGAACAAAAATAATAATAACATTCTAAAGATGTACTACAACTCAAAGGTGAGATTACTTAAAACAACTTTTAAAAACTAGTTTTTACCCCTTTTAGTAGACCTATAAGCTTCAATGATTAAAAAGACTATAAAGTAACTCGCAATACCCAAAATTATTGATAAAACTATATTTCCAACTAAGTAAGAAACACTAAAATCAAAGATATTTTTTACTAAATTATTCCTTTGCAAATCTATACCTATCTTCGTTATAATTTCTCCTATTTTATAACTACTAGCAAGCCAAAATGGAACAAAAATTGGTGAATTTATCAAAGATCCTGTAAACGCAGCAATAAAATTAAATCTTATAACCAACGCTAAAAGTCCTAGTATAACTATACCAAACCCAAAGGTAGGTAATATTCCAATAACAACTCCTATCGCAAACCCTAAGGCTATTTCATGAGTTGAATCTCTCAGATGAAGCAATTTTTTAAAACTCACTAATAAATATCTAAGGAATTTACCTAAAAAAGTTTTTTTAAAATTCATTGACACAAATTTTAAAACTCTTAATACTACTTTTTCTAACTAGAAGACTACATACTCTTAAATCAATCATAATAGAAAGTTATTGAAAAAACAATAATGTTTCACTTATACTAAAGTGAAAGTATTCGTAGGGGATAAAAATATGTTTCAAGTTGAAAAGATAAATGATGTTGCAGTAATAAAATTAAGTGATAGAATAGATGTACAAGCAGCCCTTGAGCTAGAAAAACAAGTAAATGAAATAATAAACTCTGGTCAAAACAAGATAGTATTTGATTTTGAAAAAGTAACACACTTATCAAGTAGCGGAATAAGAGTATTAATATCAGCACTAAGAAGAACAAATGCTAACAAAGGTGGTGTAAAATTAACTCATGTATCAGAAAATATAAGGAAAGTTTTAAAGTTAGTCGAACTCGAAAACTTATTCACCTATTATGATTCAATTGAAAATGCAGTTAAAGCATTTGATTAAAAACTAAAATGAATGGTATATTAAAGGTAAAAGAATTCTTTAGAGCAAAATTTTCGTTCATACCGAAATTTGACTTTTTCGTATTATCAAAAGTAATAAAGATAAGAAACAAAGTTTTAACCAAGATCCTAAAATTAATATCAAGAATAGGTGATTGGTGGGTCTTAAGTTTACTGTCTATAATTTTGATTTTCCTAAACCTTAAGCTAGGAATATTACTTTCAATATCCCTAATTATCCAAGTATTACTACAGAAAATAATAAAAAACATCTTTACTAGAAAGCGACCTTACATAAAACATCGCACTAAAATAAAAAATTTAATTGTACCACCCGATAGGTATTCATTTCCTTCAGGGCATACAGCAGGCGCCTTTGTTGTTTTTTTCTCATTTTTGAGATTTTATCCAGAAATTAGTATTATTATACTAGTAATTGCCATAATTATAGGATTTTCAAGAATATACCTTGGAGTACATTATCTTACAGATGTTATATTTGGAATAATAATAGGCTTAATATCAACAGAAATAGCTAATACATTTTATTTAGATATTGTAAACCTAATTAAGCTAATCCCTTCCCCACTTCATTCACAACTCTACCAAGTAAAGCATCTTGTGTTTGTATAACCTTTGAATTTGCCTCATAACTTCTCTCTGCAGAAATCATCCTAACCATCTCAACAACTGGATTTACATTTGCCATCTCTAAAAAACCTTGATGAACTTTAGGTCTTTGACTTCCTTCAACAATTTTCATTTCACCTGAAAGCTCAGTTGTAGAATAATAAGAATGTCCTTCTTTCTTTAAATACCTGGGAAAATCAACATTAACTATCATCAATTTATCAACAATTTCTTGATCCTTTAGATCTCCTCTATCTGTGGCAACAAATTCATCAAGTATAGAAGGATCATGTGTCATATCTATTAAAATATTACCTTGCTTATCAACTTTGAAATTACCTATTTTTATTCTAATGTAACCGTTTTCACCCAAAACTTTATATCCTTCCTTGGTAACTAAATAATTGTCATTACTAATCTTAAAAGTACCATTCCTTGTAAGTTTTAAACCTTCAGGCGTTTCAACAACAAAAAAACCTTCACCCTCCAAAGCAAGATCAAAAGGATTTTCAGTTTGTTTCAAAGAACCCTGATCAAATATAGTCTGTATTTCATTTACTTCTACCCCCGTACCAAACTTACCAACTATTGGCGCTCTATCATACGAACCTAAAGGAAATGTAACAACACCATTGTCATTAACCCTTCTAGCAAGCATCTCTGGAAAAGCTTTAAACAAAGTCACTTCTCTTTTGTAAGAAGTAGTATTAGTATTTGCAAGATTATTAGCAATAGTATTCAAATTCTCAAGCTGTACCATCATTCCCGATGCACCTGTAAATATTCCCCTAACCATAACTCGCCCTAAGATAATTTTCGTAAAAAAGTAAAAATTGAAAAGTAAAAAATAAGATTTTTAAACTTTATTAACATGACAAAACTACATGCCATCGTAAGCGGAAGAGTACAAGGAGTAGGTTTTAGATACTTCGTACAAAGACAAGCTATCAAACTTGGATTAAAAGGTTGGGTAAAAAATAGAGAAGATGGTAAAGTAGAAGTACTAGCATTCGGAGAAGAAGAAAACATAAACAAACTTTTAACATTACTTCACCAAGGTCCATCTATGTCCTTTGTTGAGAAAGTAGATTATACAAAAGAAAAAGTAAATTCTACTCCATACAACGACTTCTTTATAGCTTACTGATTTTCTCTAATTTTCTTTACAGTATTTAAATTAAAAACTGCTTTAAATTTTTCTTCATTAGTTATGTGAGTATATATTTGAGTTGCTAGGATACTTTTATGCCCCAAAAGTTCTTGGACTGATCTTAAATCAGCACCCCCCTTAAGTAATTCAGTAGCAAAACTATGTCTAAAAGTATGTACAGAAATATCTTTACCTATACCAGATAAACGGGCATATTTCTTAATTATCTTCCACACACTGACTCTGCTAATCTTTTTACCTAGCTTGGATATAAAGAGGAAATCATCATTTCTAGAAAATTTTTCTAAAGTTTTCTTTCTAACTAAAATGTATTGCTTTAAGTACTCCTTAGCAACACTTCCTAAAGGTACAAGCCTTTGTTTATCCCCCTTACCTCTAACTATAATGTATTCTCCAACAAGATTAACATCCCCCAGCTTCAAATTAACTAACTCCGAAACCCTAAGCCCACAAGAGAAAAGCAATTCAACAATAGTAAGATCCCTTACCTTTTTAGCATCATTTTTCTCAAAATCCCTTATCGCCTTCTTAACAAGTTCTACCTCCTCCTCCGTAAGAAAAAGAGGAACATCCCTTGTAATTTTAGGTCTCTCTATAAATTCAGTAGGATCATCTTGTATATACTCATTAACAAGTAAAAACTTAAAAAATGTCCTTATGGATGATATATATCTAGCTATAGTAGTTGGCACAACACCCCTTTTGGAACAGTAGTAAATGTAATTTTCTAAATCAGATAACTTAACCTGAGTAATATCAATACCCTCAGACTCTAAATATTCAATGAATTCTATCAAATCAAACCTATAAGAATTTACTGTATTCTCAGAAAGCCCCCTCTCATAGGATAAATAATTAAGAAAATTCAAAAGAAGCTCCCTATTCTTGTCATTCATAATAATATTATCAACAAAAATTTACTAAGATTAAAATTACACCAAAACTAATTAAAAACTATCTTTTGCTCACAAACTATACAATTTAAGCTTTAGCAAGAATACCCTTATATTCCTTAATTTCTAAAAAAGAAAATAATTTTTATAAGAAACACCATAGAAGATTAAGAAACCTGCTTTTATACCTTACTCTTAAACAGGAAAGTTAAACCTCTCCTTTAATAAATCCATTATATGTAAAATTATCCTTCTTAACTAAAAACCTTAATTTATAACTTTCATTAGAATAATTAGAACTACGATAAACCTAGTAGTTTATCTATAAGAGGCTTATTAAACCCAATAACAACTTTTCCATTTATAACAGCAACAGGTACCCCCATTTGACCAGAAATTCTAAACATCTCCATAGCCTTTCTCTCATCTCTAGAAACATCATAATCAACAAACCTTATTCCCCTACTTCTTAAATAATTCTTTAACATATTACAATATGGACAACTAGGTGTAGTATAAACCTTTACATCCATAAACAACCTCCCAATGATACTTATATACAGTATACAGTATAACAAAAATCAGTCTTAAAAGTCAAATTTTCCCAGAGGCTTCGCTCTTTTAATACATACATTTAGACATCCAAATTTAAGAGAATTATTTACTATTCTTAATAGAATTTAGGAATTTTTAGAAACTTCTTTTAGTTTCCCACCCGCCCATCCTTTAGTTCCATGTAGGAGGGCTACGCTCTCCTATGAATACCTCCCCTGAGTTCTACAGGAAGACTTCGCTCCTAGTAATACCTCTTCTAGTTCGTTAGAATGATTCAAATTTAATATTAGATACCTCATTTAGAAGTAAGAGAATATAAAAATTCATTCCTGATAGAAGTTAGAAGTTTTAAGAAAACTCTTTTAGTTCCCCGACCACCCAACCCACCC
>JBMFQU010000081.1:0-8922 GCA_049968435.1 Brevinematia bacterium
GAATCATTCTAACGAACTAGAGGGAGGTATTCATAGGAGGGCGTAGCCCTCCTACATAGAACTAAAGGGCGGGTGGGTGGGGAAAATACTAAAAGTATTTTTCAAACACTCTTTAGCACGAAAGAAGATTAATTACTTGAAAGCTATATATTATTTTACTGATTGGTCATAGTTTTTAATTGTAAGATGGTTAGTGATTTTCTTAAACTTACTATAGTACCTACGATAGAGGAGAAGGGGAGTTACGAAAATGGGGCCTTCGTATAGAAGGTTTAGGGACTATATTGGGGTGTGGATGTATGATTCCGCTTTTGCGGAATAAACAGAAGCACTTCCTGCGTCCCTATTTGTTGAGAGCAATGGGCCTATCCCAGTAACTCTACCGACCTCTATTGTGGGGAAATGTTTTTTATTTTAGGAGGTTTCTATGCCACCGAAACAAGAAGGAGGTATTAATAGCATAATTGGCGAAGGATCTGTTTTCCAAGGGAAGTTTTATGTTAATGGTTCTGTTCAAATAGATGGAAAGTTTGAAGGAGAAATTTCAACCAATGAGCAGATTTTAGTTGGTGAGACGGGTAAAGTTAAAACTGATGTATTAAGAGCCAAAAGTGTTGTTGTGTCTGGAGTTGTTATAGGAGGAATTGAAGCACAAGATTCAGTGAAGCTTACCGAAACTGGTAGAGTTTTGGGTAATATAGTTACTCCTCAATTAGAAGTAAAACCTGGAGTTATATTGAAAGGTGAAATTACTATAACTGCGGGTCAGAAAAAAGAGGTTGAGAAGATAATAGAAGATGCTTATAATGTTGGACCTTCTATCCCAGCTTCTCAGTTTGTGAAAGAGGATAGAAGAATAGAAATATAATGAAGAAAATTTCTTTTATATTGTTTCTTTTAATTCCTTATTTAGGATATTCAGTGCCACCTTTCTTTAAAAATGAAGTTGCAATAATAAAAGAATCTAGTAGGTTTGATCTAGGGTTGAGTTTAGATTTATTTGAAAGATATCTTCCTAATTTTAGTAGTTATGAATTACTTAGTTTAAAAATAGATGGAACATATATCCCAAATTCGAGTGTTGAGTTAGGTTTCAGTATTCCTTATATTTTTATGTTTTCTGCTAATGATAGTGGAATTTTAAGTGACATTGAACTTTTTTCAAAATTTATGATTTTTAAAGATATCTTTAGATTTTTTGATAATTTTGTTTTTCAAAATGTTGCTGTAATTAATATTTCTTTAGCAACTGGAGTTAAGAAGGAAGATGCTTATAGAAGTATAGGTTTAGCTAGAGGATTATATTATCCTTTATCTTCTGGATATTCGGATATAAGTTTAGGTTTCGCTTCTACTTTATTAGGTACTTATACCTCTCTTTCTCTTTACGGATCTTTTGTTTCAGTTTCTTCTAAGATAGAACCACCTCTTGCATTCAATACTGAGAATGATCATTTTGTTTTGGGCAATACTTTTGAACTAATTCCTTATTACTCTAACTTCTTTTCTATTAAGACTTTTCTTGAACTAACTTACTACATTCCTTTTTCTATAAAATCAAAGTTCATTAACATTTTACTTTTAGGTGGAGGAGTATGGTTTAAAATTAAAAATACATTTATGATTAAGTTGGGATATTATTATAACTTTTTAGATCCTGTTGATCTTGAAAAATACTATAAAAAAGCCATTCTGGGAAGCATTCAGATAAGATTCTAAAAATATTAGAGTTTTAAAAAGTTTGCTTATGTTAAATTTTTGATTTAAGTTAATTTTGAATTTGAAAAAAATTTGAAAAATGAAAATTTCTATTCTATAATTAATAGAAATAAGGAGGTATGTATGAGTGATATTAAAGTTGAAACAATTCTTTTGCATGGTGGGCAGGAGCCAGATCCTGCAACAGGGGCTAGGGCTGTCCCTATTTATCAAACGACATCTTATGTGTTTAAGGATGTTGATCATGCTGCTAGGTTATTTGCTCTTGAGGAGGTAGGTAATATATACACAAGGATGATGAACCCTACCACTGATGTGTTTGAAAAGAGGATGGCATTACTTGAGGGAGGTGTAGGAGCTTTAGCTGTATCATCAGGACAATCTGCCGAGACTTTTGCTATTTTGGGTTTGGCGAGTCCTGGTGATGAAATAATTAGTTCTACTAGTTTGTATGGTGGTACTTACAATCTATTTAATTATACACTACCTAGGAAAGCTGGTATAAAGGTACATTTTGTGGATCCAACTGATCCTAAGAACTTTGAAGAGAAAATAAACGATAGGACCAAAGCTATCTATTTTGAGAGTATAGGTAACCCTAAATTGGATGTACCTGATTTTGAAGCTATAGCTAATATAGCACATAAGCATGGAATACCAGTTATAGTAGACAATACCATTCCAACAGGTTATCTTTTAAGGCCTTTCGATTATGGTGCGGATATAGTTGTTTATTCTGCTACAAAGTTCATAGGAGGACATGGTACTTCCATAGGTGGTGTTATTGTTGATTCAGGTAAGTTTAATTGGGCTAACGGAAGATTCCCTGAGTTTACAACGCCTGATCCTAGTTATCACGGTTTGAGGTATGTTGATTTAGGTCCTGCAGCGTATATACTTAAGGTTAGGGTACAACTTTTGAGGGATATAGGTGCTGCTTTGAGTCCATTTAATTCTTTCTTATTCTTGCAAGGTTTAGAAACTTTGCATTTGAGAATGGAGAGACATTCTGAGAATGCTCTAAAGGTAGCTAAGTACTTAGAAGGACATAAAAAGGTAGGATGGGTTAGATATCCATTGCTTGAATCAAATCCAACATACAATAATGCCAAGAAGTATTTAAAAAAGGGAGGTAGTGCATTAGTTACTGTTGGAATTCCTGGTGGAGTTGAAAAAGTTAAAACATTTATAAACTCTTTAAAAATATTCTCACATCTTGCTAATATAGGTGATGCCAAATCCTTAGTGATATATCCATATCTTACAACGCAGCAACAATTGTCTGATGAAGAAAAAGTTGCTACGGGTGCTTCACCTGATTTAGTTAGACTCTCTATAGGTATAGAGAATGTTGATGATATAATAGCAGATCTTGAACAAGCTTTAGCAAAAATATAGGTCAATCTATTATTATTATTTGGGAAGGGGGTGTCCCCTTTTTGTTTTTATATTTTAATTATATGAAATACAAAATTCTGAAAAAAACTAGATTAGGTGAGGAAATAATCGAAAAAGATGAAACAGAAACAGTTGGTCTTGTAAAAACAAGTATTGCAAAATTATTTCCAGAAGGTTTAGAGTTAGAATCTGGTGAAGTTCTACCTGGTCCTGTAGATGTAGCTTATGAAACTTATGGACAATTGGATGAAAATAAAAGTAATGTGATTTTGGTATGTCATGCTTTGTCTGGTTCGGCTCATGCTGCTGGTTATTCTAGAGAGATTGAAAACGGAGTATTGGATGGTAATACTGAAGGGTGGTGGGAAGATGTTATTGGTCCAGGTAAAGGAATAGATACCAATAAGTACTTTGTTGTATGTTCTAATTTCCTAGGTAGTTGTTATGGTACTACAGGTCCAACTTCTATTAATCCTAAAACTGGTGAGATTTATGGTCTTTCTTTTCCTGTTATTACTATAGGTGATATGGTTAAGGTTCAAAGAGAGTTAATTAGATACTTAGGTATAGAAAAACTTCTCACAGTTATTGGTGGATCAATGGGAGGTATGCAGGCTTTGGAGTGGTCTCTTATGTATCCTGAATTAATACAAAGTGCTATAGTCATAGCGGCTACTGCCAACTGTTCTGCTCAGAATATTGCTTTTGATGCTGTTGGAAGAAATGCTATAATTTCCGATCCAGATTGGAGAAAAGGAAACTACTTTAAGGAGAATATTTTTCCTGCAAAAGGATTAAGTATTGCTAGAATGATAGGCCATATAACCTATCTAAGTAATGAATCTATGGACAAAAAGTTTGGTAGAAAGTTTATAAATTCAAAAACTTACGATGTTGATGAATTTGATTTTGAAGTTGAGAGTTATTTGGGATACCAAGGTGAAAAGTTTGTAAGAAGATTTGATGCAAATTCTTACCTTTACATAACTAAAGCTATGGATTACTTCGATTTATCTCAGAAGTATGGTGATGGTGACCTTAAAAAGGCATTCTCTCACGCTAGATGTAAATATTTTTTCATATCATTTTCCAGTGATTGGCTTTTTCCTCCTTCAGAATCTGTTGAGATGGTTTCTGCTCTTGTTTCGATAAATAAAGAGGTTGCCTATCTTAATATAGATAGTATATACGGACATGACTCGTTTTTAATCAATACTGATATTGAATCTAATGCAATTTCTGCTTTTCTTGAGTCCATTTATAGGAGATAAATATGGGTATATTGCGAAAAGATTTTCAGATAATATCAGAAATGATAGAACCAGGAAGTAGAGTTCTTGATTTAGGATGTGGGACAGGTGAACTCCTCCTTTATCTAAAGCAAACTAAAAATATTTATAGTGTTGGAATAGAAATAGATACTGATGAGGTTATAGAATGTTTGAGGAAGGGTATTAATGTTATTCATTATGATATAAATAACGGTTTAGGTTTCATAGATAATTTTTCGTTTGACTATGTTGTTATAAGTAAAACAATTCAGCAGTTAAGATCACCAGGTAAATTATTGGATGAAGTACTTAGAATTTCTAGAAAGGCAATAATAAGTTTCCCTAACTTCGGTAACATAAAAGTTAGGTTTTATCTACTTTTTAAGGGAGAAATGCCTGTTACTTCTGATCTTCCTTACTCTTGGTTCAATACTCCTAACATTCATCTTTTTACTTATAAAGATTTTATAAACCTATGTAAGTTGAAGGGTATTTCGGTAGAAAAAGTAATACCAATTGCCAGAGCTTTTGGTAAAGAATTTGTCTTTAAGTTTATGCCAAATCTCTTTGCTGAGGACATCATAGTTCTGGTCAGCTTGAATAAAATATCATAAAGCTTTGAAGTTTTTATCTATTGATGAAAAAATATTTTCTATTATATTTTTCCTATTTAGGGTATATAGGTGTATTTTTTTAAATCCATTTGAGATCAAATCTTGGATTTGATAAAGAGCTACTTCTAAACCTATTTTTTCCATTTCTTCTTTTTTGGTTAAGAAAGGTATAAATTTACTTTCTATGTCTTTTGGTATTGTGGCACCTACATTTTTAGAAAATTCGCTTATTTGAGTAAAGTTTGTTATAGGCATTATTCCTGGAATTATAGGTTTTGTTATGCCCTTTTTATTGCAAATATTTACAAACTCGTAGAAGTATCTGTTGTCAAAGAACATTTGAGTTATTGCAAAGTCAGAATAGTTTAGCTTTTCTTTTAGATAATCAGTTTCTTTATAAAGATCCTTAAATAGAGGATACCCTTCTGGGTATGCACTTACGGCTATACAAAATGTATCATCGAATTCTTCTTTTATATATTTTACTAAAGTTAGTGCATCTTTAAAGTAAACTTTTGAAAAATCAAGGTTTTCAATCCATTTTGGTACATCACCACGTAATGCAAGTATATTTTCAATTCCTATATTTTTGTATGAATTCATTATCTCTTTTATTTCTTCTTTTGTATGTGTTATTGAAGTTAGGTGTGGCATAACGGGAAAATTAAAGTTTTCTTTTATGAACTTTACAAGTGAGAAAGTTTTATCTCTAGTACTTCCTCCTGCACCATATGTTATGGAAATAAATTTAGGATTAAATTTTGAATAAAAGTGAAAACTATTTGTAAACTCGTCATATGCTTCACTATCTTTTGGGGGGAAAAATTCAAAGGAGAACGAAGAATCTTCTTTTTCTAATATGCTGTTTATTTTCATATTGTGAAATTATAGAGTTATATTTTCATATTTTTCAATCTAATTAGGTATGTTGAAAATAAAAAATGTTAGATGTTTTTAGATAGTTGCTTTGGAAGTAAAAATATATTTATAATAAGTCAAAATTTTGAGGAGGGTTTTATGGCAGATGTCTTTGAGAAGGTTAAGGATCTAATAGTTGATCAGTTAGGTGTTGATGCCTCTAAGGTTACTCCAGAGGCTTCTTTTGTAGAAGATTTAGGAGCAGATTCTATTGATATTGTAGAGCTCATAATGACACTAGAGGAGGAATTTGGCGTTACTATTTCAGATGAAGATGCTCAGAATATTAGAACTGTAGGCGATGCAGTGAAGTTTATTGAGCAGCATGTAAGTAAATAACAGATAATATATTAGGGGTATTACCCCTTCTATTTTTTAAAATGACACCTGAGGGATTAGTCGAGTCAGTACTTTTTGTAAGTGGTAGAAAAGTTAAAAAGGATTTTATTGATTCTTTAGTTAAGAAAAATTTTGGCTTAGGTGATATTGAGTTTATTATTTCTAACTTAAACTCAAGATATGAAAGTTATGGTTCTGGTATAAGGATTTTGTCGACGGGTGATTATGTTGAGATGGTCAGTTCTGATGAATATTATGATATTCTAAATGACATTTTCCCTCAGAACAATGAAGATGAACTAAGTGATGTACTTTTGGAAACATTAACTATAGTTGCTTATAAGCAACCTATAGAAAAGAGTGAGATTGATAAGATTCGTGGAATTTCTTCTTCTAAGGCATTATCTATTTTAATGGAAAAAGGTTTCATAAAACCTGTTAAGAATAGTAATATTTCTGACAAAGTAAGTTATATTACAACGGAAAAGTTTTTAGATTACTTTGGTCTTAGTGATTTAGGAGATTTGCCTAACATTGAACTTTTGAAGAGTTCTTTAAATAAATGAATTAAACTAGTTTAAGTATTATTTCTTCTAAACCTTTTTCATCCATTTTGTAGTCTCTAAATATTTCTTCTCTTGTTCCTAAACCGGGAAATTCATCTGGTACTCCGATGTTTTCAAATTTACCTTTAAATCCTAGTTTTAGTAATTCTATTCCTATAGTTTCTCCTATGCCTCCTATCTTAACTCCATCTTCTATTGTTATAATTACTTTTGCTTTTGATATATGTCTTATCATCTCTAGATCAAGAGGTTTTACAAAAACTAGATCAACTATTCCTGTATTTAATCCTTTTTGTAATAGTTTCTCTCTCGCTTTTACGGCGTATTTGAGCATATGTCCGACTGAAACTATAAATATTTCTTGAGAATCATAGATAATTCTGCTTTTCCCAAATTCAATTTGGGTTTTACCTTGTAGTAATGAATCTGGGTTTACTTTGTCTTTTGGGTATCTTATAGCTACAGGTGCGTTGAGTGATAACGCTAATTCTAACATTCTTTCAAGATCTTTACCTGTGGAAGGAGCCATTATTGTAAAGTTTGGTAGTTGTTTTAGGAATGATATATCAAATATACCTTGGTGTGTTTCACCGTCGTTTTCGACTACTCCAGCTCTGTCTATTGCTATTACTACATTTTTACCGAATATAGATATATCGTGTATTACTTGATCGTATGCTCTTTGAAGAAAAGTTGAATATATTGCATAGATAGGTTTTGTGCCTGCTATGCTTAATCCTAAAGAAAATGTTGCTCCATGCTGTTCTGCTATTGCTACATCGTAGAATCTATTAGGAAATTTTTCTGCAAATTCTACTAAGCCAGAACCTTCTTTCATAGCAGGTGTTATACATACTAAATTTTTTATTTTTTCTCCTAGTTCGACTATCTTTGTTGCAAAGATTTCAGAATATGTTCCTTTTTGTTTTGTGGTGTCGTTTGGTACTCCTTGCTTTGGATCAAAAGGTGGAACAGAATGGTATTTTACAGGATCTTCTTCTGCTGGTTTGTAACCTTTACCTTTCTTTGTTATTATATGTAATAAAACAGGTTTTTCTGATTCGTTTTTTAAGTATTCTAGTACTTTTATTATATTTTCAACATTGTGCCCATCAAATGGACCTATATACCTTATACCCATTTCATCAAATATTGGGCTTTTGGGCAGTACAAAAGATTTTATACTCTCTAGTAATCTTGATATTCCTTCCAAAATTAAACCTTTTTTACCTTCTACTATATTTTTTAGTATTAAAGAAGTTTTTGACATTAGTAGTTTATTGAATATTTCTTTTATTGCACCTACGTTAGGTGATATTGACATTCCGTTATCGTTTAGAATGATTATGAGTTTGCTCTTATAGAAACCTATGTTGTTTAGTGCTTCGAAAGCCATTCCAGCTGTCATCGCCCCGTCACCTATTACTGCTACAATATTCTCTTCTTTGCCTAAAATTTTATTTCCTTCGTATATGCCTTGTGCTATTGCCAGTGAAGTACTACTATGTCCAGCATGTACTATATCGTATTCACTTTCTGAAGGTTTTAAATACCCGTATAATCCCTTGTATTTTCTTAATTCTCCAAATCTGCTTTTTCTTCCAGTTAATATTTTGTGGACATATGCTTGATGTCCAACATCCCATATTATTTTATCTTTGGGCATCTCAAATACATAATGAAGGGCTACGGATACTTCTACAACTCCTAAACTTGGTGCAAAATGTCCTCCAGTCTTTGAAACATTTTCTATTATGAACTGTCTTATTTCTTCACATAATATCTTAATTTCTTCTTTTGTTAATGATTTAAGATCTTTTGGATAATTAACCTTGCTTAGTACTCTGTACATATCTTCTCCTATTGTAGTATGATTATAAAATCTTTATTTAATAATTTCATGTTAAAATTTCAGGTTAGCCTGTCTAAAGATCTATAAATCGTTCTCTAAGGTTGTTTGAAAATTTTATATTACCTATTCTAAACAATTAAAAAGAATGCTAAAAACGATTTCTAACCTTCTATTAGATTGAGGGCTTTATCTTTTATAATTCTAAAGGGAAATGAATTTTTATTAATTTAGCTGCTTGTTTGAAG
>JBMFQU010000082.1:0-8804 GCA_049968435.1 Brevinematia bacterium
GTAGTAAAAGAAGTTTCTCAAAATTTCTGATGCTATCAAATAACTTTTAGAAATGTAATCTACTTTATATGTCTAAAAGGAGGTATTCATAGGAGGGCGTAGCCCTCCTGCGTAGAACTTAAGGGAGGGTGAGTGGGAAAAAAGAGCTTTCTAAAATTCTTAACTTCAATTAAAAGAAGTAAAAATTTTATTTTCTAACTCTCTAATAAGAGTTAAAAGTATGATGAAACCTTTAATAGATTAGGGTATCGGGAATAAAAAATTAGGTTATGAACTGTGAGAGATGAAAATATTAGCAAAGTTTATACTAAAATGTATAAAATTTGTTTTATGTATTAGGGGGAATTTTATGGATAAAAGTAAATTAACTTTTTTAGTTGTATTTGGAATTATAGTGTTGATCATATTTTTTTTGGTAGCAGTACTATTAATGAATACTAAAAGTGTAAGGTCGGATAGAGAAAAGATATTAAATCTAGTTAAGATTTACTTAAATGAAGGTGATTACAATAGGGCTTTGGATTACTTAGATAAGCTTTATTTAGAAAACCCGAATGATAATGAAATTGAAAAACTTAGGAAAGAAGCGATAGAAAAGAAAAAAATTAAAGAGCAGGAGTTAAGTAAAAAAGAGGTAATGGTAAAAGTTGATATTCCTAAAGAAATAACGCCACCACCTCAAACTAAAATAGAGCCTATTAAAGAATCTCAATCAAAGAATCCAAAAGAACAGGCAAAAGAATTAATTAAAGAAGGTATGAATTACCTTGAAAAAGGAGATATAAACAATGCACACATAAGATTTGAAAAAGCTTTTGAACTGGATCCTGATAATCCTAGAGCCAAAGGACCTCTATCTTACACAACCTACAGAAAAGGAAATACTCAGAAAGCTTTAAAGTTAGCTAATGAAACTTTGGAATCAGATTCAAGCGAACCTTATTCACACTTGACTAAAGGTAATTTATTGTATGATAATGATGATTACGATAATGCCATAAATGAGTTTAATAAATTTTTTTCAAGTGGAGAAGATGACGCAGATGCAAGGTATAAGATGGGTATAATGTATTATCTTAAGAAGATGTATGACGATGCGATAAAACAATTTAAAAAGGCTGTTGAACTAAGACCTAACTTTGATAAAGCACATTACAACCTAGGGTTATCATACCTTGCAGTAGGAGATAAGCAAAATGCTATAAAATCTTTTAATGAAGCTATTTCTTCAAATCCTTCTTACTCAAAACCTTATGTTAATATAGGGACAATGTTATATCTTGATAAAGATTACGAGAAAGCCTTAAATTACTTCTTAACGGCTTATAAGTACGAAATGAACAGTGACTCTTTACTTGTAAAGATTGGCAATACTTACGATAAACTTGGACAACCAGACAAAGCAATGCCATTTTATGCACAAGCAGTAAAGATAAATCCTAAAAACTTTGTAGCACTATATAATTTAGGTAACTCATACCTATTTGTAAAAGAAGATTTAGTTAATGCAAGAAAGTACATAGAGGCAGCTTATAGTATTAACAAAGATGATCCTTTACTTCTAACAACACTTGGAAATCTTTATCTGAAAGAGGGTAATATAGATAAAGCTTTGTCTATCCTTTCTGATGCGCTAAAAAAGGATCCTAACATGCCAGAGGTTTATTCTGGACTTGGTTTTGTCTACTTGAAGAAAGGTCAGGCATCAGAAGCTATAAAACTGTTCAAAAAAGCACTATCTCTAAATCCAAATGAATATAATGCACTAATAGGACTTGGAGATGCTATGTTCAATGAAGGTTTTTACGATGAAAGTATAAATTATTACTCAAAAGTATTAGAAAATTTCCCTAACTCATTCAGAGCACTTTCGGGACTTGCTAAAGATTACGCTAAAAAAGGAGAATTTAGTACTGCAATTTCTTACTATAAAAAGGCTATATCAATAAAAGAAACACCAGAATTGCTTTTTGAATTAGCAGTAATACTTGAAAAAGATAATCAAAAGGAAGAAGCAATAATTTACTATCAAAGGATAAAAGATAAATTCCCAAACTTTGAAAAAATAGATCTCGTAAATAAAGCGCTCAATAAACTATAATTATTTCTTACCTGTATATATTGAGAAGGAAATAGATGGTTTTACAATATTGTATGCCCTATTCCAAATTATACTTCTCTTGTCTGAAAATTTCGTATCTGAGAATAATCTGTTTATAACCTCTTCATAACTACTTTTGTAAGATTCGAAGTTTAAAAAGATCTCCATCTCTGATGGTGACATAAACGTAGAAGGATTTTGTGAAATAACTTCCATAAAGATCTTATTATACTCATTAAATATTTTTAAATATTCTCTATAAACGGACTTACAATATTCCTTAACAATTTGATCGAATTCTTCTAATTTATCAAGGATTTCAACGAGAAAACCTAATCTACTTACCATATTGTGAAAATTTTTTGAGTTAATTGCAGAATACTTTATGTTTAAAAATATACTTGATATAAAATCGTTAGAAACTTCTATTTTCTTAATTTCATTATCTTGGAAAATTTCAATTTCTTTTGAAAAAGGGGTAATATTTTCAGAAACAACCATTCCTAAATTGCATAAGTTAGAGATAACATTGCTTTGCCACTCACCTTTTTTTATAGAATCAACCAAATTTGAAATGTGTTTTGAGATCAAATCTTTATACTTTTCATCTTCCCTAAAGTAGATCTCATAAACTTTTAATTTTCCTCCTTTAAACTCAATATCTCCGTTAAAGAGGAATTTTATACTTTCTGTAAACTTTGTTTTAGGTTTATTAGAAGAAATAAATTTGTAATAAGTGTTATAATCAACAACAACCTTAGTTTTGTTAGGAGATATAGTATTAGCTCTTGCTTGAAGTCTAGCAGCGAGGTTAATAAGAATACCTTGTAGATCACCATTAACTCCAATGATTAAAGGGGTGGTTGAGTATCCACCAACTATGCCTCCAGATATTTCAAAAGGTGGTAAAAAATATTCATCTGAATCTTTATCATCATTGGAGAATCTTATATTCTTTGAAAAGAGATTAATAACCTCAAATGTTGCATTGACAATATCTACAGCGTCAACTCCAATTAAAATAATTTCATCACCTCTTTCTCTTCTAGATATAACACCATGCTTTTTGGTAGTAGTTTTTATAATATCTTCAACAAACCTATCAAGTCTGTATAGGGAATTTATGTTTTTTCTTGTTTTCTGACAAAAAGTGGTATAACCGTGTATATCAAGCAATGCGATATAAATATTAGAAACAATGATGTTCCTCTTCAAATCTCCGTAAACTGATTTATAGTTAGGGTCGGGAATAACAAATGTTTTCCATAGTTCTTTGTAATCTTCAAAATTCAAATCGCTGAAAATACCCCAATAAATTCTTTTTATTAGCTCAAAGAGGAGATCTACTTCTTTTTTACTAACTTTAAACTTTCTTGAAGCAATGAAAGACTTTAAAGAAGAAAAAGAACTAATTTCACCGTTAATTACCTTATACGAAGTTTCTAAAAACTCTTCAAGTGTCATTAAACAAAAACGAAGGGGGAAGCCCCCCTAGTAGATTATAATCCTAGATCTTCAACATCTAATTGAAGTTCCTTTAAGGCGGGCTCTGCTTTCATGTCGTTATTGAGAATTTTTTGCATGTACTCATCAAGTATATCTCTTATTTCAACCCACTTTACAGGTCTTTTGAAGTCTGTGACATACTGTAATGCATCGAGGTAGACTTTGCTATCAACTTGAGGTTGATTTTTAACAATAGCAGGTGCTTTTAAGAAAGCATCAGAGTAAGCAACTGATTTTCTGATAGGTATAGCAAGACCACTTTCAGCAACATCTTTTTGGATTTGTGGGCTAGATAAGAATTTAACTAGCTTCCAAGCGAGCTCTGGGTTCTTAGTTTTAGAATGTATGCAATATGCAACGGTAAATAATGTTGAAGCTCTCCTTACTTTACCTTTAGGCATCTGAGCAACATTCCATTTAAACTTTGTGATGTCTCTAAATCTTAGGGTTGCCCATCTGCCGTAGGCAGCCATTCCTGCTCTACCGTCAACGAACATTGCTTCTCCGCCACCAAAATCTCTAGAAGCAGAAATCTTAGGTGCAACTTTATGAACATTAATAAGGTCAGCTAAGAATTGGATAGCCTCAGCGTTAGCTTTTAAATAAGGTTGTTTACCTAAAACGAATTTACCTGATTCATCAAAGAAAGTACCACCGTTAGCATAAACCCAATTTCTCCACCAGTTTGCCCAAGTCTCTATAACAAAACCATACTGATCAATTACGCCATCACCATTAAGGTCTTTAGTAAGCTTCTTAGAAGCATTCAAGAAATCATCCCAGGTCCAGTTATCATTAGGATATCCAATACCATACTTATCAAATAAATCAATATTGTAGTACAAAACTAAAGTAGTGAAATCTTTCGCTATACCATACAATTTACCTTTGTACTTAAATTCATTAAATGGTGCTTCAAAGAAATCACTAACATTAACTTCTTGAGCATCTTTATTTACAAAGTCGTCTAGCTGTAACAACTCACCTCTAGAAGCTAAACCCGCAAAATCCTCAATATCAAGATAAAATACATCAGGTGGAGTACCTCCTGCTATCATCGTCTTAAGTTTTTGACCAAAACTAAGAGAATCAACATGAATTCCTTCTATTTCAACATTAGGATTTTGGTTAGTAAATTGGTTTATGTAGTTTAGAACAACCTCTTTTTCCTCAGGTGAACCCCAGTACATAAACACTAATTTGTTTCCTCCACCACCACAAGAGGAAAGAGAAACTACCATAAAAATTATCCCAATGAAGATTAGAAATTTACCCAACTTCATACATCCCTCCTTTCTAGGTATTATAAAGGCTCAATCATTGATAGTAAAGAAAATTAGTTAGGTCCTTAGGATGACTTTGTCTTACTATGAGCAAACTATTCCCGAATTCCTAATTCTAAATTCCTAATTTAGCGAAGGCTTCGCTTCCTTTTAATTACCTCCTATTAGAGAGATTAAGAAGTAAAATTTTATCTATCTTAATTGAATTAGAATTTTTTTAGAAATCTATTTTTACTACCTCACTCACACTCTCTTAAGCACAATAAGAAGTTTTTTATCCTTTTGATAACTCCTATCAGATCCGAAGTAAGTTTTACCTTCTATTAGAAAATCTGCTTTTCCTTACTAACAGAATTAAGAATTACTTTTTAAGAAATCTATGAAATCTTTTCCAAGGTTCCTAATTCCCAATTATAGTGAATTAGATTTTTTAACAATCTTTAGTTTTGTTGATTAATTTTTGATATGTTTATTATATTTATCTTATGGAAATTTTAGAGAAGAGTAAATCTTTCGCTGAAGTTTTAGAGAAATATTATGTATGGAATTTTGATGAATTATTTGATAAAGTTTCTTATGATCATATTGAGAGGGCTTTGAGTAAAGATTATCTTAACGATTATGATCTCATATCGCTTCTTTCTCCTAAAGCTCAGAAGTATATAGAGTTTCTTGCTAGAAAATCTTACATACTTACAAGGCAATATTTTGGTAATGTTATGTTTTTGTATGCTCCTTTATATGTTTCGGATCATTGTGTTAATGCTTGCTTATATTGTGGTTTTAGTGTTCTTGAGAGATTTAAAAGGAAAACTCTGAATTATGATGAAGTTAAGAAGGAGGCAGATGTATTAAGTTCAACGGGTATAAGACATGTTCTTTTACTAACGGGTGAATCTAAATTAGTTGGTATTAATTACATTACTGATGTTATTGGTATTTTAAAAGAGTATTTTGATGAGGTTTCGATAGAGATTTATCCTATGGATGAAGATGATTATAGAAAAGTAATATATGCAGGAGCGGAGGGTTTAACTGTGTATCAAGAGGTTTACGATAAAGAAATTTATGATAAACTACACCTTTTTGGTCCTAAGAAAAATTATCTATATAGGTTAGAAACTCCAGATAGAGGAGGTAGGGCAGGTTTTAGAGAAATAAATATAGGTGCTCTTCTGGGTTTAGCTCCTGTTAGAAGAGAGGTTTTCTTTGCTTTAAAACATGCTCAGTATCTATTTGAAACTTATCCTGATGTTGAGGTTGGAATTTCTTTTCCTAGAATGAGACCTATACATGGTAGTAATTCTTTTAAGTTTAGTTTGTATGAAGTTAGTGATATTGATATAGTTCAGTTTATTACAGTTGCAAGGCTATTTTTGAATAGGATTTCCATCAATATTTCAACAAGAGAACCTTCTGAGTTTAGAGATAATATTGCTTTAATAGGTCCTACTAGAATGTCTGCTGGATCTTCAACTGCTGTTGGTGGTTATTCTCAAGGTGAAAGATCTGGACAATTTGATATTTCTGATGAGAGAAGTGTTGAAGAATTTTCTCAAATGCTAATTAGTAAAGGGTTATGTCCAACTTTTGTTAATTGGATAAAGGAAATATGATAGATACAGTACTTAGTATTAACATAGGTTTTTCTTTTGTTATATGGTTTATTTATCTATCTATGTTTATAGCTACACTGATTTCAAAAATTGAGCTTAAGGAAGATTTTCAGAATTTCATATACTCAAAGTTACCATTACTTTCTGTTGTTTTTTTGTATCTTACTAATTTGGCTTTTGAGAAATCTTATGGCTTTTTTTGGTTTTCTCTACTTAAGTATCTAATTATTTCTTTTACTTTATTTGAGGTCCCCGTATTTGTTAGGTTTATTTCTAACTATTTTGTTAATTTTGATAAGTTAATTGTAGTGTTGTATTTCTTCTCTTATTTGATTGTAGCTTTTGGTTTTCTAGGGTATTTTTTGTTATCTATTCACTCAGTTTTGCCAATTATCATAGTGATTGTTACAACTTTAGTTTTCTTTGAATCCTCCTATTTTTATATTTCTATAGGAAGAAGTTTGTCATTTATTTATTTTTCTATTTCTTCTGTAGCTTTGTTTTTACCTTCTGTTATTCTTTTTTCTATTTTTGCTGATTTTTATAGGGTCAAGTGGTTTGAGTTTTTGATTCAAGCTTACATTTTAGTTTTTAATACTACCTTTGCTTTCATGATGGTTTATAAAGTGATAGATGTTTATAGAAATTATGAAACTACTTTTAAAGATTTTTCTGAAAAACTTAGGAAGGAGGAAAACTTATATAGGTGGTTTGTAGTTTTTTTGATTTCTATTCTTGAGGCAAGGGATCCTTACATTAGAGGGCATTCAGAAAGAGTTGCTAAGTATTCTTATAACCTTGCAAAAATTTGGTATAATAATACTTATATTCCTAACTTTATTGAATTAGGAGCTCTTTTACATGATATTGGTAAAATTGGTGTTAGAGATGAAGTTTTACTTTACCCTGGCGGACTTGATGAAGAAATGAAAGTAGAAATGAAACAACACCCAAGAATTGGTAAAGAGTTGCTTCAAGTTGTTGATTCTTTTAGAGATGTTAGTGATATTGCATACCTACATCATGAAAAGCTTGATGGAAGTGGTTATCCTTTGGGTATAAAAGCGAGTGATATACCTGAATATGTAAAAATTGTAACGATTGCTGATTCTTTTGATGCAATGAATTCAGCTAGGGTATATAGAAAAGATTTAGATTTTGGTCATATAATGGAAGAATTTAAAAAATTTAAAGGTATTCAGTTTGATTCAAAGTTAGTGGATGTATTTGTTAAGAATATTAATAGAATAATTTAAGTTTGTAATAAAACTAATTTTATCTTTGTTTAATAATTTTGGAGGGTTTATATATGAAAGTTAATTTTGTTTCTATCTCTGGTAAGGTATTTTCTGATGATTTGTTTATATATGGGAGAAGTGGTAAGAGGTATAGAATATACACACTGTACCTAAATAAAGTGGGATGGTTGAAGTTGATTACAAAAGAAAATTTTACCCTTCCTAAGGATGAGGATATTGTTGTTTTCGGTAAGATTATTAATGTGTTTGGTGGAATTGGAATATTTGCTATAGAGTATAGGAAAGTCGGAGATTTGAAACTATACTAATAATATAGGAATATACTTGATTATGGAATGGAGTATGTTGGTTTTTTAATAATTTACTAAGGGGTTGGTTATGGCGCAGGTTAGTAGTGATAGTAAGGTTATTGATAATAGGTGGAAGATATTAGAAGGTCATATGAAACTTCATCAATATAGAAAGGATTCATTGATTGAGATTCTTCATAAAGCTCAAGAGTTATTTGGTTTTCTAACAGATGATCTTCTTAGTTATATTGCTAGTTCTTTGAAGTTACCGAAGTCTTATGTTTATGGAGTTGTTACATTTTATCACTTTTTTAAATTGAAGCCTCAGGGTAAGCATGTTATACTTTTGTGTTTAGGTACTGCTTGTTATGTTAAAGGATCTTCTGATATCGTAGAATATTTGAAGAAAAATTATAACTTAGAACCTGATCAAACTACATCCGATGGTCTTATAAGTTTAATGATAGCTAGATGTATAGGAGCTTGTGGGGTTGCACCTGCTGCTATAGTTGATGATAAACTTGAACCTTATTTTTCTGTTGAGAAACTTGAGCAGAAAATACAAGAATGGAAGAAAGAAGGATAATTTTTATTGATTTTCCTCTTATCTCTCTAAATTAGAGGAGATTGCAAATAGGAAATTTAGCTACTAAAGTAAATTTCTTAAAAATCCTAACTTATATCAGTAGTGAATTTTTTATATTCTCTTACTTCTAGAAGGTAATTAATAGGAAGATAGAATTTTCCTA
>JBMFQU010000083.1:0-8647 GCA_049968435.1 Brevinematia bacterium
GGAAAGATACTAAAAGTATTTTTCAAATATTTTTAGTACTAGTCAGATTTTTTGAAAAATAATTTTAGTAACCAAAATTAATTAATTAATATTATTTTGTTTACCTATTTTAAAAATCTCCTATTACAATTTCCCCTCAGCATTAATCTAATACTTAATCCTCTATTAGAAATTCTTTTTGGTATATATACTACAAATAATTTATGATTTCTAAGTAAAATAGTTAATAATTGAAATTATTTTAATTTATCGTTAAAAATAAACTTAGTTTATTGGATTAATAGGATAAAATTAGATTTATCTAATTTTATTCTGTATATTATATTAGAGATAGGAGGTTATTTTGTGATGTTTAAATTGGGTTCTGTTGAAGATAAAACTATAAATGGTAATTCTTCTAGTTTTTCAAAGAGTTCTTATTTGGTTAATGTAAGGAGTTTGGAAGATATGGAATGTGGAGAATCTGGGGAGGTTTATGGATTTATTAGTGATAAATTTGATAGTTTAAAACTTAGGGATTTAGGTATTTGGAAGGGTAAAAAGTTAAAAAAATTGAGGGTAGCGCCTTTTGATGGAAGTGTTGAAGTTGATGTTGAGGGTATAAAGTTGACATTGAGGAAAGATGTAGCTCGTTGTATATTTGTTAAGATTAGTGATTTAAAATGATGTTTGAAAATTGCGCATTTTTTCTTTAACCAATTATTAGTTCTGTTTTGGATATGTTTGCTAAAATTTATTTTTTGAAAGTTTTTTGGAAAAAATTAATTTTATGAAAAGGGTAAAAGTTGCTTTAGTTGGTAATCCTAATAGCGGTAAAACAACTTTATTTAATGCTCTTACTGGTTCTTCTCAAAAGGTTTCTAATTGGCCTGGTGTTACGGTTGAGAAAAAAGTTGGTTATTTTAAGTACAAAGGTGTTGAGTTTGAAGTAGTTGATTTACCTGGTATTTATTCTCTTTCTTCAAAGTCTGTGGATGAGAGGATTGCTAGGGATTTTATACTTAGTGAGAAACCTGATATTGTGATAAATATTATTGATGGTAATGTTTTTGAGAGGAGTTTATATTTAACTTCTATGTTGATTGATAGTCATTCCAGGTTAGTTATTGCTATAAATATGTATGATGAACTTCAGGATAAAGGTTATAATATAGATGTTGAAAAGGCTAGTGAATTATTGGGAGTGCCTGTAGTTCCTATTATTGCTAAAAAAAAGTGGAATATTGATAAATTGCTTGATGCTTTAGTTAAAGAGTTAGAAGATAATCCGGATAAGAGGATTCATATTTACTATGGGAATGAGTTAGAAGATGTTATAAGTGAAGTTGAAAATGAAATTGTTGTGTTGTTTCCTGACCTAAGGGGAACTTATTTTTTAAGATGGATAGCTATTACTTTACTTTCTGAGGATCATACCATTTTGAATTTTTTCCCAGATGGTACTAGTAAAGATAAATTAATGAGTTTTGTAAATAAGAAAATTGATTTTCTAAAAAAGATATACAGAGAAGATTTATATGAAATTTTCTATGATATGAGGATTGGTTTTATTAGAGGATTAGTTAGTAAAACTTTCACCAAAGAGGAAAGGAAGTTTTCAAAGTTAGATTATACTGAAATTTTAGATAGTATATTAATGAATAGATATTTAGGCATACCAATACTGTTTCTGATAATGTTTCTTATTTTCCATGCCACTTTTAGTCTAGGTGGTGCACTTATCGAATATATGGATATTGGAATTAACTGGTTCAATGATTTTGTTAGTAGTGTATTACCTAATGGAGTATTTAAAGATCTGTTGGTACAAGGTATTATTCCTGGAGTTGGGGGTGTTTTAGCATTTTTGCCTCAGGTGGTTATTCTTTTCTCTTTAATAAGTTTCATTGAAGATACTGGGTATATATCTAGAGTTGCTTTTTTAGTTGATAAGTTTCTAAGTTATTTTGGATTACCTGGTAAGTCTTTTTTACCTCTATTTATAGGAATAGGTTGTAATGTGCCAGGTATAATGGTATCGAGGATAATAGAAGATGAAAACGATAGAAAGATAAGTATATTTATAAATCCTTTTATGAGTTGTTCTGCAAGGTTTGTGGTATATATTTTTTTTGCTTCTATTTTCTTTCCTAAGTATGGAGATTTAGTAATATTTTTTACTTATATTCTAGGAATAGTGGTTGCTCTTCTTACTGCTAAGTTTCTTAGAACTTTTTTCTTTAAACATAAATCATCTATGTTTGTTATGGAATTACCACCTTACAGGTTACCTACTTTAAGAGGAATTTTAATTACAGTTTGGCATAGAAGTTGGTCTTTTCTTAAAAAGATGGGAACTGTAGTTTTTGTAGCTTCAATTATATTATGGGTACTATCTTATTATCCTAAACCTACTGAATATCCTGAGAATATTGTAAAATTGGAGAGACAAATAGAGGTAGAAAGAGATTCTAGTAAGCTTGAGAGTCTTACTAAGGAATTAGATTTACTAAAAAGATCTTATGAACTAGAATATAGTTATATAGGTAGAATTGGTAAATTTATTTCTCCAGCTGTTGAGTTTATTGGTTTTAGTTGGCGAGAAGGAATAGCATTGATAAGCGGTCTTGCTGCTAGAGAAATTATTATTAGCACCTTATACATAACTTACGGTGTTGATAGTGGAGATGAAGATTTGTTAAGACAAAAGTTAATAAACTCTGGAATGGATTCATTTAAAGCTTTAGCATTTATGGTTTTTGTCTTGTTCTACTTATCTTGTATTGCTACTCTTATTGTGATGTATAAAGAAACGAATTCTTTAAAACTAGTTTTAATTTCTTTCTTTTATACTTTATCTTTGGCTTATGTTTTTGCATTTTTGATTGTAAATATTCCTAAAGTATTTTAATTCTCTTGATTTTAGATTTTACTAACAAATTTTTGAACATAAGTTAAAACTAAGTAGTTAGAAAATAAAATAAATAAGTTTAACTTTTTAGTTGCTTCTAGGATATATTCAAGACAGGTGATTAAAAAACTAAGGGGACAACCCCTTTGTTAATAATATAACTAATTTATTTTTTGTAGTAGTTAGCGTTTTTCTCAATATATGATTTTAGATTGTCAGGAACATCTTCTAATGGGAAAATAGCGCTTACAGGGCATACTGATTCACAAGCTCCACAATCAATGCAACAATCAGGATCTATGAATAATTGATCTACATTGGCGTATTCTGCTTCATCTGGTCTTGGGTGTATACAATCAACTGGGCAAACTTGAGTACATGCTGCATCTTTTACCCCGATACAAGCTTCTGTTATTACTCTTGGCATATAAAACCTCCTCTGAGCGGGAAACGGGACTTGAACCCGCGACCCTCGGCTTGGGAAGCCGATGCTCTACCAACTGAGCTATTCCCGCTTATCTGAATTTTTGCTCTGCCTTATTATAAGTAATTTAACAAGCTCTTTCAACAAAATCAAAGTTTATATGTAGGGTATTTATAATTATCTTTTTCCATTTCTAATAATAGTAACTATTAAGAAAAATCTTCCTAACTTATCTAATGGAAGCAATGAAGGCGAAGCCTTCGCAATCTAATAGGGTGGCCAGGTGGGAAGCAAAAAGAATTTTCTAAAAAATTTTAACTTCTATTAGGATAGATAGATAAATATATTTCTAATGGAGGGTAAAACCTTAATGTTAAGACTAAAGGGAGGTATTCATAGGAGGGTGTAGCCCTCCTATGTAGAACTTAAGGGAGAGTGGAACGAAAAGAGCTTTCTTAAACTTTTTAAAAATTAATTCTTAACTCTATCAGGAAGGATAAAAATTTTCTTATAGAAGGTGTAGCCTACTTTGGATTGCTAAAGGGTGGTACCTAATAGGAAGGCGTAAGCCCTCCTGTAGATGCTTAAGGCGGGTGGTGGGGAACTAAAAGAAGTTTCTAAAATTCCTAATTTCTATCAGGAGTAGGTCCCTTGTCTTTTTTCACTTCTAAAAGAGTCATAATTAATACAAACCTTTCTTACTGGAAGCAGTGAAGGTGTAGCCCTCCTACATAGAACTAAAGGGCATGTGGGAAAGATACTAAAAGTATTTTTCAAACATTCTTTTTCTATCTTGATACTTAAAATAAGTTGCTATTAAAATATCTTTGAGATTTGATTTAGTAGCTTTGATTTCTGTTTTAATCTTTTATTTCTTTGAGGGGTTGTTTATGTTACATTTTGAGAAAAATCAAGATTCAATTAATCAAGAGGGTAATGATATCCTTACTCCTGATAATTCTGAAGGAAGAAGCCAACTTAAATCTATTAATGAAAGCTTGAATCTTAATGATAAAATTGATAATGAGGTTTTTGAAGAAACTTTGACTAATTTGAAAGAAGAAGTTTCCGAGAGGGAGGAGTCTATCGAAAAAGGGGGTTTACTCAAGAAATCCTTACCTAAGGATCTAGAAGAGGTATATCTAGATGATTTGAAAGAAAAAAGTATTGATGAGCTTATTGAGTTTTTGGATAGTGTTTATGGTTATAAGCTTACCAACTTTAGGAGTAAACAAGAAATCTTGTTTAAAATTGTTGATATTCATACTAAGTTGGGTGGTACTGTCTATGCTAGAGGTATACTACAGATACTTAGTGATCAAAATCAAGGGTATGGATTTTTGAGATCTGAGGAACATAATTATCTTTCTAGTTCTGGTGATATATATGTTTCTCAAAATCAGATAAGATCTTTGGGTTTAAGGACAGGTGATGAAGTTTTTGGTATCATAAGAGCTCCTCTTAGAGATAACGAGAAATATTTTGGATTACTTAAAGTTTTGAAAGTTAATGGCGAGGATTTTGTTGGTAATTTACAGAAAAGGCCTCAGTTTGAAAAACTTACACCGATGTTTCCTTCTGAGAAGTTTAATCTAGAATACTCAAAAACAGATTTTGATACAAGAATTGTTGATATGTTTGTGCCAATAGGTAAAGGGCAAAGAGGTATAATAGTTTCACCTCCTAAAGCAGGTAAAACAACTCTCTTAAAAAAGATAGCAACAGCAATAAGAAAAAATCATCCGGAAGTTATAATATTTGTATTACTTATAGATGAAAGACCTGAGGAGGTTACCGATTGGAAGAGATCCTTGAGAGGTGTTAAGGTTATTAGTTCAACTTTTGATGAAGAACCTTTTAGACATGGCCTTGTAGCAGAAATGGTTTTAGAAAGAGCTAAGAGGTTGGTAGAACAAGGAAAGCATGTTGTTATATTACTTGATAGTTTAACAAGGTTGACGAGAGCTTATAACCAAATCACACCTCCTACTGGTAGGGTTATGTCTGGAGGTATAGAGTCTGGTGCGTTTTATAAACCAAAACATTTCTTTGGCTCTGCTAGAAAAACTGAAGAAGGGGGTAGTTTGACTATAATTGCTAGTGCTTTAATTGACACGGGTAGTAAAATGGACGAAGTTATATATGAAGAGTTTAAGGGTACTGGTAATATGGAGATTCACTTGGATAGGAATTTGGCTAATAAGAGGATATTCCCTGCTATTGATGTAAAGCTTTCCGGTACAAGAAGAGAAGAATTACTTTTACCAGAGGATAAATTACATAAGATATGGTTACTTAGGAGGGCTCTAAATGATTATAGCAATGAGGAAATTATTAATAAACTTATTGATGTTTTGTCAAAGACTAGAAGTAATGATGATTTTTTGAATAATATTCAGAATTTCTAGTCGGAGAATTTATGACATTACCGCAATGTATAGTGATGGTCCCAGGTAGTAGTGCTAACGTTGGTAGTGGCTTTGATGTGTTTGGTATTGCAGTGAGTATTTATTCTTATTTCTCTCTTCAAGAAGCTCCTAAGATAACTTATATAGGTGATGGTTTAGTGTCTGAAGATATTGAATCTAATATCGTATACATTTCGTTTGCTAGAATATTGAAAGAGTTTAAGTCTGAGGTCCCAAAGATAGGAATTTGGGTAAAAAATCATATACCTTTGAGAAGGGGGTTAGGTAGTAGTTCTTCTGCCATAGTTGGTGGATTACTTTTGGGTTATGTATACCTTAAAGGTAAAGGTTTATTACCTAAGGATCTCGAGAACATTGAAATAGCAAAGCAGAAAGTTATTTTGCCACTTGCTATGGAAATAGAAGGACATCCTGATAATGTGACCCCTACTATATTTGGAGGTTTTACTATATCAAATCCATGGGCAAATGTTTTTGAAAAATTAAATTTTCCGGAAAGTATAGGCCTCGTTTTTGTTATTCCTAATTTTGAAGTTTCTACATCTGATGCAAGGAAAGTTTTACCTAAATCTTATTCGAAGGAAGATGTTGTGTTTAATTTATCTTCATCTTCTACTTTACTTATGGGGATTATAAAAAACGATAAAAATTTGATTTCCTACGGACTTAGAGACAAACTTCATCAACCATATAGGTTAAACTTGTATAAAGGTTTTGGTAATTTGTTGAGCCTTAGCTCAAGGGATATTTCAGATAACTTTATTGGATCTTTTATTTCAGGTAGTGGACCTACCATATGTTTTATGTTTTATTCAAAACCTACATATGAAGAAATTAATAAAATAAGAGAATATATAAGTCGCTATAATAACATTGATTATGACTTACAGATTCTTTCAGTCGATAATCTAGGCGCTAGGCTAATATGACATTAAACTATATCTATATAATTTTCCGATATATTTTCTTGTAATATTGAAAGTTGAGTTTTTGTATTTTATAATCTTTTTAGTAAGAGATAGGTATTTTTAGGGAGGTATGTTATGGAAGTTTCAAGAAGAGAAATAGGAGATGTTGTGGTTTTTGATATTAACGGAGAAATAGATCTCTATAATGCTCCTCAAATAAAAGAACTCGTTAGGCAGGAGATTGAGAAAGGTAAAGTAAATATTGTTGTTAATCTTGATAAGGTAAGCTATATTGATTCTTCGGGTATTGGTGTTTTAATATCAAGTCTATCTAACCTTAAGAAAGTTGGTGGTGGGCTTAAACTTGCAAATGTTTATGCTTCAGTTAGAAAAGTTTTTGAACTTACTAAATTAACTGGATTTTTTGATATTTATGACTCTGTAGAGAACGCCGTTAGTTCTTTTAATCAGTAATTTTAATATAAAAATCTTTTGATTTTTAGATTTTCTCCGATTCTTTTTGTATGAGAAAATCTCTTTTACTTATTTTATTTTTTATTTTAATATTTTCTATTATTTCTTGTAGAAGCAAAAATAAAGAAGCAGAATCCTTAATGTCAGAAATTGGAGCTAAGGAAGAAGAACTTAGTAAAGTTGGTGTGCCTTCTTTCTTGCAAGAGGAACAGAAAAATTTAGATACTTCGACGAATACCAATATTGATACTAACCTTTCTGAACTTAAAGAGGAAGTTACTACTAATGGTTTTGAATTACCTTACTTAAAAACAAATATTATAATTGCTGATTCTAAAAAAGGAGAGGATAAGTTTAAAGAAGTTCCTATTTCAGAAGAATTTAAAACAAATAATTACATTAATCAAGATCTATCACCTAGTAAAAAAGAGAATACAAAAAATAAGATATATTCTTCTTCATTAAAGAAGAAAGTAGTAGCTTCTTATAAACCCAAAACTACTTACAATAACGATGTCAAAGTTTATTTTTCTTACCGCAATGGTAAAAATTATATTGATAGATCCTCACCGGGCAAGATAACTACTGTTGTATATGTTAATGAAAATGTTTGGTATGTTGACTATAATGTTTATGCGATACCTTATTCTAAAATCAAATACTATAAGAGATACTTGAAAAAGGATTACCTTATAGGAATTGGTAGAAATATAAGTGTAGTCGATAGAAGGAGTCAGCTTACAGTATTTTGGTCTGGGATAAACTTAAGTAAAAACAAAATGGCAAACGGCAAATACGTTATATTAGTACATACTCTATTTAAAAACTCTTCGAAAAAGGTGATATCATCTAAAATAAAGATTTTAGGAAAACCTAATTACTTAGTTGTTGTAGTTGCTCACTAATTGCAATCACACTCTTCGTTTTGACATTTACAGTTATGTTCTTTTAGTTCTTCGTTAGGATTGATTATTTGAAAACCTTCCCCGAAAATCTCGTCTTCTACATAGTCAATTGTGCTTCCTTTTACTTCTTCATAACTTATTTTATCTATTACAATTTTTATTCCATTGCTTTCAAATACTAGATCATCTTCTTCTTTTTTATCATCTATGTATAATCCATATTTATTACCTCTACATGAACATCCTCCGCTTAGTACTGCTAACCTTAGAAAGCTTTCTTCTTTTTTATTCTCTTTCAGGATGTCCTTTATGATATTTGCTGCTTTTTCGGTTAAGTTTATCATTTTTATACCTCCAACTTTTAATAGTCTAAAATATATTGTTTTATTTTTATAACATTATATTATTAAAATAAAAGCTTTCTTATTACTTCCTAAAGGGTGGATTTGGCAGGGGACTAAAATAAGTTTCTTAAAAAATTCTAAATTCTATTAAGAGTAAGATTTTCTATTCTTTATTACTTCTAAAGGAATAACATAATAAGGAGGTTATAACTTTCATAAAGAATTAAGGGTTAGTACTAATAGGAGGCTAAGTCTCCTATAGATGCTTAAGGG
>JBMFQU010000084.1:0-8524 GCA_049968435.1 Brevinematia bacterium
GTGTTAGTATTCATTACTGTATATTTTTCCTACACTGACCTTAAGGATTACGAGTATTATACCAACTTTGAGATTTCTTTTTAGTGTTTAGGGGGCTTTCGCTCCCTTATTTTAAGTTTCCTATTAGGTTACAAAAATTTATTTCTAAAGGAACTTAAGAAGTATACTTTAGTCTTTTTAAACAGGAGAATGAGATTCTCTTGTAAGCTAATAAGTTATTGAGATTGGTAATAGTAGTTTTTGAAATAACAAGAATGTGCTAATTGTTTAATCTTTTGGTAGATAGTAAGACGAGGGCCAAATCCTCTTATTAACTATAGGGTGGTTTGAGAAGTGCTAAGGGTTTAAATTTGTTAAGTTAATTTTATCTAATTTATCATTCTTTTATGAAAAGGTTATCTTTGATATGTATGGGTAAAGATAAACCAGGTATTGTTGCTAAGGTATCTGAAGTGCTTTTTAAATCAGGTGGTAGTATTGAAGGTTCAAGAATGTCCCTTATTCAAGGAGAATTCGCAATAATACTAATATTTACTTTGTTTGATGATAGTAAGATGCATTTTTTAAGAAGAGAACTTAAAAGAGTAGAGTATGAGATGGATATTGATGTAAATGTACGTGAGCTTGATGAATATGAATATTCAAATGCTCAAGTGGATATTGAAAAAACTTACATTATTGATGTTTATGGTGCTGATAAGCCGGGTATCGTTTTTAATGTTTCAAATGTACTATTCATGAACGGTATAAATATTATTGATTTGTTTACTGATGTTGTTAGGAGAAAAGATAAAGATATATATGTTATGTCAATAACGGTGGATGGTAATAATATTCCTTCAGTAGAGTTTCTGAGAGAAAAGGTTGAAAAAGTATGTAAAGAGATGGGATTAGAAATTAGCATTCATGAGGTTGATAAGTTGGAGATGTAATTATGGTTCTTGAGGTTATAAAGTTTCCTGACGATAGATTAAAAATTGTTTCTGAGGAAGTAAATTTTGAAGATGAAAATGAAGAAAAATTACAAAAATTCATAGATGATTTGATAGAAACGATGTATAGTTCGCCCGGAGGTATAGGTATTGCTTCTCCTCAGGTAGGAGTTAGTAAGAGAATAATAGTTGTTGATGCTAGACCTAATAAAAAAACAACGATAAATCATGGTTTAGTAGTTTTGATAAATCCCAAAATAGAGCATTTTGAAGGGAATATTTTGATAAGAGAAGGTTGTATGAGCGTACCTGACTATACGGGTAATGTTGAGAGAGCTTTTAAGGTTTTAGTTAAAGGCTTTAATAGAAATTTTAAAGAAATTGAGATAGAAACTGAAGGTATGGAGGCGGTTGTATTTCAACATGAGATAGATCATCTAAACGGTATTTTATTTCTTGATAGGATAAAAAATCCGGCTGTTGATCTTTTTAGAAGGAAAAAATACCTTTAAAACTTTGGTAACTTAGATAAAATGAATCCTTTTAGGTATAGAGTTTCTGGCATTTGAAGCACCCAAGGGTGGTCTAGTGATTGTAAAAGTTCATCTTCTACTTTTACTCTTACTCCTAATTCCATAGCAGCTATTCTAATACTTGCTATAAAATGCTCCTTAAGTAAATTATAGGAACAAGTAAATATTACTAACTTACCTTCATTTGATAAAATTCCTAGACTTTTCTTTATTAGATCTATTAGTAGTGGTAATCTTCTTCTTGATTCTGATAAATTTTTAACTAAGGTAGGGGGATCTAAGATTATTAAATCAAATTTATCATCTAGTTCTTTTATTTTCTCAAATGCATCTCCTACTATTACGTTTACTTTGCTTTTTACTCCGTTTGAAGCTGCATTTTCTTTTATTAATTCTGCGTATGTTTCATTTTTTTCTATTGCTATAACTTCTGCTCCCTTTTTAGCACAGTACATAGCAAATCCACCAACGTAGCTAAATACATCTAGTACTTTCATATTGTTTCGGCACATTTGGCTTACAATCTTTCTATTTATGGATTGGTCTAAGAAAAAACCTGTTTTTTGCCCCTTGAAAGGATCAAAAACAAATTGTATTCCATTCTCTTCTATTCTTATAGTCTTGGGTATAGTACCGCTTAAAGCTACGTTTCTTGGTTCTAAATTTTCTTCTTTTTCTCTTATTTCCCCATAACTTCTTTCGTATATATTTTTAGTATTTAAGAATTTCATTATCCCGTCAATTACAATGTCTCTAAGGTTATCAAATAATCTGTTTCTTATTTGTATCCCTACGAATTCGTTATACTTATCTATGATTAGCCCGGGTAAAAAATCTGATTCTGAATATACTACTCTAAAGTTTTCTTTTGGTAGTATTCCTCTATTAACAAGTTTTAATCTATTCTCTAGTGAAAATAAGATTCTTTTTTTTATCTCAGTTTCTATGTCAATACTTTTGTCGTATGTTAAAACTTTAATGGGATTGAATGACTTTGAGGAATAAAATCCTCTGCATATAAATTCTTTCTTTTGGTTTAATACGTTTACTATACCTTCATTTTTGGATATACTTTTTTTGACAATTTCATCTTTGTATATCCATAAGTAAAAGTTTCGCACCTTCTTTTCTGCTTTTTCTTTAATTATTACTTCTCCTATCTCTTCCATGATTAAGTAATTATTAATGTTTCGAGGGCTTTGTTTAAATTTTTGATTAACTAAACTTTTGAGATTGATAAGTAATTATAGAGTTAGGTTAGTAAATATTTGACAATCATCGTTAAAGTTTGTAATTTATTCTTTAGATAATACTTTTATGTCTAAAAGTAAAATTACTTCTCATATTGTCGATGATCCAAACCTTAGAGGTGAAATTGAAAAAGTTGTTAAGTATGTGGTTGATGATATAATTAGGAAAAACCCGTATTATGATCGTTATAGAGCTGATCTCATTCAGGAGGGTATAGTTAAGGCAATTGAGGTTTTTGGTAATTTTGATCCTAAAAAGTCTAAGTTGAGCACATTTATTTCGAGATGTGTTAAAAATGAACTTATTAACTACTTAAAAAGTTTTTTTAAAATTTCTCCTTCCGCGTTAGAAGATATTTCAGAAACATTTGATGTCCCTGATCCTAAATCAAAAGACTATGAGTTTAAGATTATGGAGAAAGAAATCTTTGAATTTATTGAAAAAAATACCTCTTTGTTTACTAACGAAGATAAGGAAATATTTACATTGTGGATGGGGGGGTGTAAATATAAAGATATTGCAAAGAAGGTGGGTAAAAGTAAAAAATATGTTGACAATTCGATACAGAGAACTAAAAAAATAATTATCAGAAACTTTGGATTATGAAATTTTTTAAGTTGGTTTTCGTAATAGTTTTTTCTATTCTTTTGCTCATGTCTTTTGTAGTTATATACTCTGATTCAGAAAGACTAAAAATAAAGGAAGTTAAGATAACATCAAATTTACCTCTTGATAGCATAACAAAAGAAAGAATAAATGGACTACTTTTAGGTAAAAGCATCATTGCCATTGATAAAATAAGTATTGAGAATATTATAAGGAATCAATTTGATGATATTAAAGAAGCTAGTATTTCAATATACCCTCCTGATTCTGTTTATGTTAATTTGGTTTATAGAAAACCTATATTAAAAGTTTTGTTTGGTGATAAATATAAACTTTTTGATGAAGATTTAAGAGAGATTTTGAAATATGACAATGCATCTTTTGAAAAAGCTTTAACTGTTATTCCTAAATCTAGGATAAATAATGACTTACTTAGAGACCTTGCTAGTGCTCTAAAGAATTTAGGCGAGGATATTTTGTATAGTAAGTATTTTGTTGATACTTTTATTCTTGATAAAGATGGCGTTTATGGATTTAATTCAAAGTACCGTATAAATATATTCTTTGGTAATTCAATAGATGATAATAAACTAAAAAGAGCTTTTCTATCTTCAAGATATATTATCCAAAAAAATCTGCCTAATAGGTATATTGATGCACGATACAATAATGTTATTGCTAATTAAAACTTTATTGTAGTTTTTATAAAAAACTTGTCAGATTCTATACCTAAAGTTATTCCCCATGTTATTAGAGTTAGTATGCTTCCAGTTATTGCAGTAGTTCTCATATTGTCTTTGAAGTAGTAATAGTATATTTTCATATTCCAGTACTCTGGTTTATTATCCTTTGAGTAAAGGAAATCGTAGTATCTTTCTTGGTTATCAGCCCAGAAGTAAAGAAATATACTTGAGACTGTAAGAGTACCAAGTAGTGTTGTTATACCTGTTGAGATATTGTATTCCATTTTATTGTTTAGATCTTCTAACTCTAGCCAGAGTTCTGTTTCTCTTTTAGAGTGTTCTACTAAGGTGAATTTTCTTAAATTATTCTTTTCTGCTCTTATCCTGTAAGTTCCGTATGGCATTTGAATTTCTAAAGGTGTTTTACCATAGTATTCACTTTCTATGAAAATGTCTGCTCCAGATGGAATTGAGTTTATTTTTATCTTACCTATATTTGCAAAGTCTCTTGATATGTCTTTTTTGTATATGTTTATTTTACCACTTTGAATATAGATATATTCATTTGTTGCATAACTACCTTTGGATAGTGTTATTTTGTGTATCCCTTCTGCAAAATACTCATTAACTTCTTTGCCAAATAAAAAGTCATCAATGTATATATCATACTCTTTGGGTGTTAAGTCCACTTTCAGAATACCTGTTTTGAAGTTATATAAAAAAGGTCTTATACTTGAGAATATTCTATAGTCGCTTAATAAAAAATCTTCTAACATTAGATTAGTTTTTAAGATAGTAAAGTTTGAACTTATATTGTTTGAAATAATGAAAGTTAGTTTTATTGAGAAGTTCGTTAGGTTTGTATTTAATACGATTGGTTCAAGTTTCCAAAGAATGTTTACAGAAATGTCACTAGACTTATCTTCAACAAATGTTATATTATTAGTTATTCGAAAAATCCAGGGAGTAGTGTTTGAAATTACTTTTAAAATATAATCTTTACTTACTTTTAGTTCCTCTATTATTTCTTCTTTTTCTAATATCTCCACCAATACTTTATTAGTTTCTTTTGCTAGATAATAGTTGGTTTCAAATAATAGGTTTGTTATGTAGTTTGTTTTTAGATCTGGTAATGAGTTAGTTTTTTCTAATATTGCTTTCTCAATATCTTGGATGTTTTGTATTATCATTTCTTCTGGTTTTATTGATACTTTACCTAAACTTCTTATGAATGAAGAAAAGTTTCTTCTTAAGGTTTTATCTACCAATTTGTTTATATCTATTTCTTGTTGTGAATATATTGTTGTTGTTACATTTTGTTTTGTCGTATTACTTTGCTCTATGTTTTTATCTTCCTTTAGGTTAGTTAAGTTATCTGTAAGTTCAGTTTTAGGTAATTCTTCTTCAACTTCACTGAAGTTAAATGTGTAAATATTGTTTGAGATAATGTTAAGGTAATATTCTGTTTGGTATGGTTTAAGTTCTCCAACATTTGTTATTGTATTTAGAAATACTTTTATCTGTGATTTTACATTTGGTTTGGGGATATTGATTATCTGGTTTATTCCTCCTACACATGATACTAGAAATACAGTGATCAGTGGTAGAATAATCTTTAGTTTGTTCATTGCTTTCTATTTTGAATAAAAAGTACTATGATATTCTAACTTATTTTATGTAACTTAAAATTTTTTCTACAACTTGATCTATTGATAATCCATCGGTATTTATTATTATTGCTCCTTCAGGTATTGTTAAAGGTGAATCTTCTCTTGTTTTATCTATCCTATCTCGCTCTTCAATCATTTTTATTATCTCTTCTAATGAAGCGCTTTGGTTTGAATATTTTTTATCAACTAATCTTCTTTTTGCTCTTTCTTCTATCGAAGCGTCAAGGTAGAATTTATATTTTGCATCGGGTGCTATTACTGTACCACAATCTCTGCCGTCCATTATTACTTTCCCCTTAGCAGATATTTTCCTTTGTAGGGATACGATGTATTTTCTCACTTCTGGTATCGATGAAATTATTGATACTAATTTCTCAATATCCTTTGTTCTTATCAGATTACTTACATCTTCTCCGTCTAGTATTACTTTGTTTTCTTTAAATTCAATTATAGTATTGTAGGTGATGTTTATTATTTCTTGTATGTTATCTGAAGGTATTCCTTTTCTTAGAATTTTGAGTGTTAATGCTCTGTACATTGATCCAGTGTCAAGGTAGGTATAGCCAAGTTTTTCTGATATTATCTTCGCTACAGTACTCTTACCTGCGCCTACGGGTCCATCTATTGTAATAATATCTTTCATACTATTTCTCTTCATCTCTTTCGTAGAGTTCTATGATCTTTTTTACGATATCATGTCTTATTACATCCTCTTTTGAAAGGTAGATTATCTTTATACCTTCTACGTTTTCAAATAGTTTTTGTGCATGAATAAGTCCAGATTCTTTATTTTTTGGAAGGTCACTTTGCGTTATATCTCCCGTTATCACCATTTTTGATCCAAAACCTAGTCTAGTTAAAAACATTTTCATTTGCTCTTTCGTAGTGTTTTGTGCTTCATCTAAGATTATAAAAGAGTTATTTAATGTTCTACCTCTCATGAAGGCTAAAGGTGCTATTTCAATTATGTTTTTTTCCATTAAGGTAAAGTATTCTTCTGGACCAAGCATATCAAATATTGAATCATAGAGTGGTCTTAAGTAAGGGTTTACTTTTTCTTCAAGGTTTCCAGGTAAAAAACCTAAACTTTCACCTGCTTCTACTGCTGGTCTTGTTAAGATTATTCTGGATACGATACCCCTATAAAGGTAATTGAGAGCCATCGCTGTAGCAAGGTAAGTTTTACCTGTGCCTGCTGGACCTATTCCAAAAACTATTTCGTTTTCTTCAATTGCTTTTACATACTCTGCTTGTTTTTCAGTTTTCGGCCTGATTACTTTGTTTTTTCTAGAAACTACTATACCTTTGAACATTAAGTTATCAAGATCTAGTTCCTTAGATGCATCTGGGAATTTGTGTTGTCTAATGATTATATTCATGTCGTCATCAGATACAATTTTATCGTTTGAAACAATATCAAACATAGAATTGAATATTTTCCTAACCGTTTTTACATCAAATTCATCTCCTATTATTACAAATGAATCTTCTGTTAAATAAATTTTAACCTTAAAATTGCTCTCAATTATTTTTAGATTGCTATCATTAACTCCTGTTATCGTTATAGGGTCAATTCCTTTTGGAAAAACTACATTTACTTTCATATTTTTATGTTTGTTCTAAAACTTTAATAATGATATAAAAATTTTTTCTAAAAATCAAGATTTCGCATTTTTTAATAGTGCTTCTAGTATTTTTCTTCCACTTGTTGATCCTAAGATTTGCTCAGATGCTCTTTCAGGGTGTGGCATTATTCCTAGAACATTTTTGTTTTTGTTTAAAATTCCAGCTATGTTATAGACAGATCCGTTTGGATTTGTTTCATCACTTACTTTTCCATATTCATCACAGTATTGAAATGCTATTTGATCATTATCTAAAACTTCTTTTAGTTCATCTTCTTCAAGATAATAATTACCCTCTCCATGTGCTATTGGTATTTTTAAAATTTCGCCTTTTCTGTAATTTTTTGTAAATATTGAGTTATTATTTACAACTTTTATATATTGAAATTTACATATGAATCTAAGTGTTTTGTTCTTAAGGAATGCTCCTGGTAGTATTCCTGAATCAACAAGTATTTGAAATCCGTTACATATTCCTATGATTGGATACCCTTTTTCTGATAGTTTTTTTACTTCTTTCATTACGGGAGAAAACTTAGCTAGACCTCCTGCCCTCAAGTAATCTCCATAAGAGAATCCTCCAGGAAGTACTATTGCTCCTATGTCAGATAGATCTGTTTCATTATGCCATACATATCTAACATCACCATGAAGTACATCCTTTATAATATGATGTACATCCATGTCACAATTCACACCAGGGAAAACAACTATTCCTACTTTTTTCACGGAAAAATTATAATTGAATTATTTTTTATTTTTCTAATTAAAGGGGTTTGAAAATTTTATATTAACTATTCTAAACAATTAAAAAGAATGCTAAAAACGATTTCTAACCTTCCATTAGATTGAGGGCTTTATCTTTTATAATTCTAAAGGGAAATGAATTTTTATTAATTTAGCTGCTTATTTGAAGCAATAAGAGTAAAGCTAATTTGGAATGCTAAAGGAAGTACTACACTAAGAGGCAAAGCCTCCTGTAGATGCTTAAGGGTGGGCGGAACGAAAAGAGCTTTCTTAAACTTTTTAAAAATTAATTCTTAACTCTATCAGGAAGGATAAAAAATTTTCTTATAGAAGGTGTAGCCTACCTTGGATTGCTAAAGGGTGGTACCTAATAGGAGGGCGTAAGCCCTCCTACATAGAACTAAAGGGCGGGTGAGGCAAAAAGAACTTTCTGAAAAATTTTAACTTCTATTAGGATAGATAAATATATTTCTAATG
>JBMFQU010000085.1:0-8429 GCA_049968435.1 Brevinematia bacterium
TGAAACTTAGGGGCGGGTGGGCGGGAAGCAAAGAGAAGTATCTTAAAATTCCTAAATTCTGCTAGAAGATAAGTAATTTTATTTTTCTTGACAAACAAGAGTTTTTCTTATATTATAGATTTAAGAAATTTATAGCTTCAAGGGAGGAAGAGATGATAAGTAGGTACTTGTTTTCCTTAGGTACGATTGAAGGTTTTAATAGATCATTAAGGCATTTTTATAAAACAAGCGGAGTGATGAATGCTATAAAATCTGGACAGAATCCTGCTGACCTTATAAATGAATATCTTGATAATGGTGAAATTGAGCCTATTCAGATAATTCCTATTTCTTATGCTCTTCTTGTTCAAAAGTTTAATTATAGGTATAAATCATATAATATAGGTAGAAATATTGACGATTTTAAAAATATAGTTGAAAGAGTTTCTAATTGGGATAAGGTTGATATTGTTTTGATATATAATAATCCTTCTTTGGGGTATATGGCGATAAACCCTAAAAATTTGTCTCACTTTATTAAAGTAGGTTTTATACCTAAAAATCAGTTGATTGTGATATATGTTAAAGGCATTGGTGAGTGGCAAAATAATGAAGAGCTGGAAAAGCTAGCAATAGATTTGATGGTAGATTTGTTGGAAGGTATTGATATTGGTGATAAAGATAGACCTTTGATTACAGAGAAAATGTCTAAGAAATCCAAGGTTTCTTCTAAGGAGGTTAAGGAAGAAGAAGTTGGTGATGAAGTATTTCAGGTTACTCCTAAGTATGGTGTTGAGGTTACTAATGAACTTTTCCATAATGGAAATGTTGAAGCTTGGAAAAACATTATAGAAGCTTATAATGTTAAATATCCTCATCTTAAAGTTATGGTATTTCATGGTGGAGAACAAATTCATGATCTTAATGCTCTTTTTAAATGGGGTAAAGTTAAACATGGTGATACTATTTTCTTTTCTATTGCTGGAAGAGGTGTAAAAGATGTAAGTAAGCTAAGAAAGTACTTTTTTGAAGGTGCTAGTAATAGATTTCATATGTTTTTAAAGAAAGATGTGAATAAACCTTTAGAATTATTTTGAGAGGTAAGTTATGAAAGAAACTATTGAATCTTTAAAAAAAGAATTGGAAGAGAAGGAAAAAAAGATTCAAGAGCTTGAGAAGATAATAAAAGCTTATGAAGCTGTTTCCGAGATAAGTAGGAGTGAGCTTATTGAAGCTTATAAAACGATAGAAGCCCATGAGAAGGTACAGTCTTTAGCTGAATTGGAACTTAGAGAAAAGGATGAGATAATAGAAGCTGAGGAGAAGGTTATAGAGATGTCAGCAGATGAACTAAGGCAAGCTAAGAGTGAGATTATAGCTAGAGAGTTAATTGAAGAACTGGCTAGGAAGGAGATAATTGACAGGGATAAGATTATTCAAGCTATGGAGGTGATTACTGAGTTAATGGTAAAAGATTTGAAGGAAAGAGATAGGATAATAGAGGCTTTTGAAGTTGCGGAAGAAATGGCAAGAAAGGAAATGATAAGTTTGAAAGAAGAAGCTGAGGCTAAGGAGAAGGTTATAGATCTTGCGGAGAAAGAGAGGGAAGAGACTATTGAGATAGTTAAGGCTTACGAGAATCTTGATGAGTTTGCTAGAAGGGAGAAAGAAGAGATTATAAGGACAGCCAGAGTTTTGCTTGAGGTTTTTGCGAATACCCTTCTTGAGCTTGGTTATGTTCCTAAGGGAAAAGAAAGCGAGATAAAATCTATTGCAATTAAGCTTGCTAATGAGAAATGGTATCTTAATGTTCCAAAAGTTGGTAATATTGATTTATCAACGGCTCTTAAAATTATAGAAGCTCATGAGATTATAGAGGAACTTATGAGGAAAGAAAAAGTTGAAATGGATAACATAGTTAAGGCTTATGAAATATTAGATGAAGTAAAAAGAAATCAGTTTATAGAACTTTACAATATTATTTCTGCCTATGAAAATTTACAAAATTATATTTCAAAAAACAGAGAGTTTTTTGATAAAGTCATAAAGGCTTATGATAGTGTACAGGAACTTGATAGACAAGAGAAAATTGAGATGGATAAAACTATAAAAGCTTACGAAATAGTTGAGGAACTAGCTAGGCAAGAACTCATTGAAAAAGATAAATTAAACAGAGCCTATGAGGTAGTTGAAGAGCTTGCAAGGGAAGAATTGATTGACAAAGATAGTATCATAAAAGCACATGAAATAGTAGAAGAACTTGCAAGGCAAGAAGTAATTCAGCTTAGAGAGATTGCTAGGGCTCATGAAGTAGTTGAAGAAATGGCTAGGAAAGAACTTGCTGATAGAGATAAAATAATAGATGCTTATGAAAAACTTACGGAGTTTGCTGCGGAAGAAATGAAAAAATTGAAAGAAGGTAAAGATACTAAATAGTATCTAGTAATTCTCTTTATATTTTTCGTATATTTCGTTGAACCTTTCGTTTGTTTCTTTGAATGCTGTTAGTATATCTGGATCAAAGTGTGATGGTTTTGTTCTACCATTCCCTATCGTTATTATTTCGTAAACTTTCTCATGAGGTAAATCTGGTTTATAAGTTCTTGGAGATCTTAAAGCATCGTATACATCTGCAAGTGCTGTTATCCTTGCACTTAATGGTATATTTTCTTTCTCAAGTCCGTAAGGATATCCACTGCCATCCCATTTTTCGTGATGTGATAAAGCTATCTCTCTTGCCATTAAGAGTTTTGGGTGGTCACCTAAAATTATTGCCCCTGCTATTGTGTGTTCTTTTATTATTTCAAATTCTTCGGGAGTAAGTTTGCCTGGTTTTCTGAGTATTTCTCTTGGTATTTTTAGTTTTCCTATATCGTGCATTTGTGAGGCGTAGTATATTGATTCGATAAACTCTTCATTTAGCCCTAAATACTTAGCTATTGTCATTGAATATTCTCCTACTCTATATATGTGTTGTCCTGTTTCTTCATCCATTTCTTCTGCTGCTCTTGCAAGAGATTGCATCATGTATATAAATGCACTATCTACTTCTCTTATCTCTTCATGTACAGTTTTTATTAGAATGTAGTTTGTTAAGATAGATTTCAAGAGATCTATATCCCACAAAGATATTCTTTCTGGGTAGTTTATGGTGATTATTGCCGTATCTTCTATTGATAATGCTGCAAAATTGTAAACTGTCTTCACTATTGATGTAATTTCTTTGGCTAATGTATTTGAAAATTCAGTAATTGGTAATTGTTCTTTTAAAAAGTCTGCTGATATAACTTTGTTCTTACCAAACTTTTTCCTTGAATAAAAGTCCAAGGGTATAGACACCTTGTCTATGAATAAAGTATTTTCGCCTCCCAATGTAGAAAATACTTTAGCATTTATTAAAGTACTGTTTATCGTTCCAATAATTATGAAATAGGGTATATTAGACGAGGTGCTATGTATGAATGCTTTTTGGATTATTTCCCTTTCTATATCTTCTAATAAAGTAGATTTGTAGTTTATAGCTTTGTTTAATAGTATTCCCGAGTAGGATGTTATTATGTTTATGTTTCTATATATTGATTCTAGTTTCTTCCTATTGATTGTGTTATAAGTTAGGTATGATATTAGATTGTTAAGATAGGTTATGTCATCTTTTAGTATTATTTGGTGATCAGCGTAAGATTCTAAGAATTCTTTGAAATTTGTTTCATCCTGATTATAAAATCCCAGTACCGCGATAATGTTAGATTTTATAAGATCTCCTTTTATGGATTTTATTAAAGCTACTCCTTCTTTGTCATTAACTTTATTGTCAGTTATTATGATGTCTATAGGTATTTTGTCTATAATTTCAATTGCTTCTTGGTAGCTGTTAACTGAAAATACATCAAAATTATTAACTATTAGTGATGCTGTTAAGCTTTGTTTTATTTCTCTGTTATCTAAGAATATTATTGCTGTGTGGTTAACTTTCTTTGAGGATCTCTTACTGAATATACTGTCAGAAGTTAGTATTAACCAGTGAAATAATTCTGAGAAATATAGATTTGTTATAGAGTTGTTTATAAATCTGTCATCAATTTGGATCGATATGAGAAATTTTAATTCATTTTCGTAAGTTAGGGGTATAATAATGTCGGAATTAAGTGTATTCATAAGTTCCAGTTTTATCTCTTCTGATTTTAATAAATAAGATGATTTCTTGGATGATAGAATACTAATGTCTTTTGTACCCACTTTTATTTTCTTTGGTTTATCTATTATACCTTCTCCACCGTCTATTAGTAGAGTGAGAGATAAAGATTTTTCTAAGTTATCGAAGGAAAATACTTCTATTATGTTTTTACCTAAGTACATTTCAATTGATTTGTGTGTATATTCAAGTATTTCTCCTATGGTTATATTTGGTAATTTTTCTTCGCTTACTTTAGGGATGAGTGATTCTATAAATTTATTTATAATCTTATTTACTGATCCTTTAATGTAATTATATATTACTTTTAATGACAATAATGTTGAAATCAAGACTAGAATTATTCCTATGAATGCGAATAGATTCGATGTGTTTTTTAGATCCAAGTTATTCATCAGAATATACGACAAATAGGATATAGTTACGACTATGGGTAGTATGAAAATTATTAGTTGAAGAAGTATAGTTAGCAATATTTTATTTTCCTCAGTTTTACTCCAGTAAGGAGATATTGAAGATATCATAATTAGCAAAGGAGTGATTATCAAAGTCGGTGCTGAAGAAGTTAGTAAGTTAGGCAATATGATTGTGTTTATTGTGGCAGCTAGTATTGGTACTAATATGAAAATGTCTTCAAGGTATTTTATCAGTGGTATCTCTTTTGATATCCTTATGATAGATTCTATGATTATAGTTAATATTATACTCAGTAATATTATGCTTTGAATTGAGGTGTTTATGTTTATTCTGATTTGATTTGTGAAGATATAATAAACCAATAGTAATATCAACAGAGATGTAAATAAGATCAAATTTATTACTATTGTATATGTTTTAAGTGATTTTATAATAGAATTAGTAGTAGTTAGTTCCTTCGCTGATAGTGTAGATATTAATCTTATGTTTACTCCTAATATTGCTAAAAAAGTTGATATGTATAATAATATAGTTAAGACTTCTAGTAATTTTTGACTTGATCCGAGATTTTTGAGTATTTCTAATGTTAACAATAAAAGAAAATAAATAGATAGAGGTCCTGTTATTAAGTAGTTGTAATTTGGTTTTTTTATTTCGTAGATGAATAGAAATAAGTCAAATAAAAAAGATAGGAAATAAAATATTTCCAACATGAATAAAAATTCATTCATAACTTTATCTCTTTTGTAAATTTAATTAATCTTAGGAGATATTTTCAAGAAGTTTTATAAAATTTGATTGAGTTTTCAAATGTACTTTCTGTCTCTCTGATAAAGGTATTGAAAAGATGATGAAACTTCCTGAAACTGAAGGGCGGGTGGTTGGGAAAATAAAAATTTATTTGATTAAGGCTAAGTAATTTCCTGATAATTAAGATGATGTTTTTGAGGTTTATTTTTACTTTCATTTTGGTATTTTTATTTAGTAAAATCTACCCTGTTCAGTTTGAGTTTGTTGAAGGAGGGGTAAAAAGTATTGCTTCAGGTGGTACAGGAGTAAGTTTTGTAAAGGATCCTTTTTCTATTAGTATAAATCCTGCTAATCTTGCTTTTGAGAAAAATACAATTGATCTCTACTATGAAGCTTATTCTTTTGTTAATATAAATAACTTTCTAGAATTATACAATAAAAGATTTGTTTTTGATCCTGCTAGTGTTGGTGCAAGCTTCAAAGTTAATGAATTTAGTAGAATAGGTTTTTTATATTCTTCATATATATATGATTTTGACTATCCAGAGATACTATATAAAACTTTCTTATTCGCTTATTCTGGAAGATTTTCTCCTTATATTTATGGGGGTATCTCTACGGGTCCTGTGGTAGCTTTATCTGATTTTTCTAAATTATTCTCTTTTCTTGTAAATTTAGGTTTTAGTTTTAAATTCTATGATACCACCTTGTCTTTTTCAGCTAGATCTCCTTTTTCTATAAATTATTTTAGTCCTATAATTGGTGAGGTATCTCAGTTTTTCCCACCTAATTTATCTTTTGGGGCTAATTTTCCTATTTATCAAAATGTTGTAATTTTATGTTCCTTTAGTTATTTGTTTTTGAATAGTTTATCTGCTAAGGTAGAAAACAGAGAAGTTTTTGTTGCTAGGACTAGTTTCTTTGACAATTTTTCTTTTAGATTTGGTGGGGTGTACTATGATTATGATTCTGGATATAGAATAATGGTTGGTTTTTATAAGAGTAGTTTAGAAACTTTATCTATATCTATTCCTCAGTATCATCTTACACTAGGTGCTACATTTTTCATAAGGATTCCTGGTTTAAATAATGACTTTGAGGTAAATTTTGCTGTTGATGATTTAACATTGCTTAACTTTCTAAACATTGCTCCTCTTAATTTTAGAAAAATTTCTATCTATGTAGGTTTTGAAGTTAGAGTATAACTACATTTTTTCAGGTGCTGATACTCCTACAATCCAAAGCCCTCTTTTTAAAACATTTTTGATGGATTTTATTAAAATTTTTCTACCTTTTATAACTTTACCATTGTCTATTACTCTATATTGTGTATAATATTTATGAAATTGGCTTGCTAATTCAAGTAGATAGGTGGTCATTCTTTGTGGATCAAGAGATAGTGTTATATCTACTATCTCTTCTGGGAATTTTATTAGAGTTGAGCTTATTTCTCTTGATTCATCACTATCTATTATTGGAGACTCTATTTCTTCTAGGTTTTCCGAATTTCTTAGTATTCCGGATATTCTTGCATGTGCATACTGAAGATAATAAACAGGATTTTCATCGCTTTGTTTTTTAGCTTCTTCTAAATCAAAGTTTATGTGGGTATCAACTTTTTTAGATATCATGAAGTATCTTACTGCATCTGTCCCGACTTCTTCTAATACTTCTCTTAGAGTTATGATATCTCCTGTTCTTTTTGACATTCTAACTGGTTTTCCTCCTCTAAATAGTGAAACTAGCTGTCCAATTATTATGTCAATTGTTATGTTTTCTTCTACTGCTTTTACTGCTGAAGAAAGTCTTTTTACATATCCATGGTGATCAGCTCCCCATATATTTATTAATCTGTTGAACCCCCTTTTTATTTTGTTTAGATGATATGCTATATCTACTCCAAAGTAGGTATATTCTCCATCTGATTTTTTTATAACTCTATCTTTATCATCACCGAAAAGAGTACTTTTAAACCATAGAGCGTTTTCCTTCTCGTACACTAAATTTTTTTCTTTAAGTATTTCTATTGTTCTTTCTATTTCACCATTTTGGTGAAGGGTTTTTTCCGAAAACCAATTATCAAAGTGTGCTCTAAATATTTCTAAATCTTCTTTATGCCATTTTATTATAACCTCAACTGGGTTTTCATTAATTTTAGCTAATTCTTGAATGTAGTATCCATGATAGCCGTTCTCTGGAATTTCTCTTCCTTCTTTAACAGCTTTTACAGATTCTAATAGTAGGTTTATCTGATTACCTGCGTCGTTTATGTAAAATTCTGTTGTTATATCATACCCTGAGGTCTTGAATGCTCTGTAAAGTGAATCTCCTATTGCTGCCCACCTTGCATGACCTATATGTAATGGTCCTGTTGGATTTGCGCTTACATACTCAAGTAAAATCTTACCTTTGTCTTTACCAAACTCTGAAACACCATAATTTTCATCTTTTGATATTTCTTCTATCTTTTTTTCTAAAAATGTTTTTGATAACCTAAAGTTTAAAAATCCCCCGTTTGCTATTGTTATATCTTCAAAAATTTCTTTTATGTTAGGCTCAACTTCTGATTTTATGTTTTGAGCGATCTCTGAAAGTTTTAGATTTTTGCCTAGTTTCTTAGCATCTTTAAGCATTTTGAATGCTACGGTTGTAGAGTAATCACCAAATGATTTCTCTGGGTAATCTATGTTTATATCTTCTTTTGTCGTTATGACTTCTGGATAGATTTTTTGTGATACTTCAAATATCTTTTGTCTTAAGAATTCTTTTACTATCATAAAATAGTATTATAATTAAAAAAGCCTTTTTTATTCTACTTGTAGTTGTTAGTCTATTATGCCTGAATTGCTTGAGATGTTTGAAAATTCTAAATTTTCTAAACAGTTAAGGAAGACAAAATAACTTCTGATGGAGGATTGAAACTCCAATTTATACTAAAGATGGATACTCGTAGAAAGATTGATTTACTTATTGGAAGAATTAAAAGCTCAGTCTTAGCTACTCTAATAGATTAAATGAATTGCTAAAAAGAATTTATAAGGTACAATTAAAGAATGTATTTTATAATATTTCTAAAAGGAGGTATTACTAG
>JBMFQU010000086.1:0-8273 GCA_049968435.1 Brevinematia bacterium
ACCCGCCCTATAGTGCGTTAAGAGGGTTCCACCCTCTTATCAATATCTCCCTTTACTTATCCCACAATCACCTATTCCCAAATTCCTAATTACAAATTCCTAACTCTTACTTAGCGAAGGCTAAACCTTCACATCTTCCAATAAGCCACTAAGCTAGCAAGTTAGAAAGATGAAATACTGCTTCTAGATTAACTCCTTTAGAAGTAAGCCAAAATCAAACTCCGTATTACTAATAGAAGTTAAATTTTTTTCAAAAACTTCTTTTAGTTACCCACCCGCCCTTTAGTTCCATGTAGGAGGGCTACGCCCTCCTATGAATACCTCCCCTGAGTTCTACAGGAAGACTTCGTCTTCCTATTAATACCCCTTTTAGTTCGTTAGGAAAGTTATAATTCCTATTAGCCATCTCATTTAGAAGGATAAAATATTTAATCCTATTTGGTAGACTAAAAAATAAAATTAATCTATTATAACTTCTGAGAAAGGACCTTTCCTCATAACTAAAATCTTTGGGTAGTTAGTATTTTCACTTATTTCTTGCTTATGAGTAATAACATAAATATTAACACCAATGTCATTAGCAAATTGTTCTAAAAATGAAAATAACCTTACATTAAAGTTTTCATCAAGAGTATCAAAACCTTCATCGATAAAAATTGACTTAAAATTACTACCTGTAATAACCTCCTTGCTAACTGCCAAAGCCAACGATATAGAAAACAAAAAACTTTCACCGCCACTAAGACTATTGACTATATTGCTCCTCTGACCATTGTAATCAACTTCAAACTTCAAACTGTTATTAGTATCAAAAGAAACACCTATCCTTTTATCAGAAATTCCTAACATATCCAAATACTGATTAGCCTTATCACAAAGTTCTGAAATCTTAAGTTTTATAACGAAGTTAATAAAATTAATATCAAATTTAGAACTCAAAGAGTATATAACATCATACTCATTATCTTTTTGGACTTTTTCATTATAAACATCTATAAACTTATTAAGATTTTCCACAATATTGTCAAAAATCGTTAAAATACTACCAATTTTATTGTTCATTTCAGCAATCCTTTTCTCAATATCCTTAACCTCAAGTGATAACTTTTCATATTGACTTTCTTTCATTTTTATTGAACTATCTAAATTAGATATATCAATATCCTTAAATGTAGATCTATAAGATAGATAATTTTCATAACTAGCTTCAAAAATATTAAGATCATTAAAAAATTCGTTCAATTCTTTTAATTTTTGCTCATAATCGCTAACAATTTTCTCCAACCTGGATTTTATATCAGACTTAAAAAAATCAGAGATTTTTCTATAAGATCCTATATCCAAAAACTCTTTAACTCTATCTCTAAAATCTTGCATAAATTTTTTCAACTCTTCCTTGTAAGGTAAGATTACACTCTTACTAGTTTCCTCAATACTCGACAAAAGCTGCTTAAGCGATTCCAAACTTCTTTCATTTAAATTCTTTTCCTTTTGTTTTAATTTAAAATCGAATTCAAGTTTCTTTATCTTCTCTTCACAGTTTCGTATTTCATCCTTCAATTTCTTAATCTCACTCTTCTTCTCTTCTAATAAATCATGGGAACTAAAACCTAAATCATACAATATTTTTTTCTTACCTTCAGCTTCAACAAGCATCTCTTCTATTCTTTTTTGTAATAATTCTTTTTTAGAAAGTTCCTCTGATTTTTTCTTCTCAAGTAAAATAAACTTTTCTTCTACTTCTCTAAGTTGCTTTTCAAAATTTTCAAAACTATCATGAGTATTAGAAATCATATTAATATGTACTTCATGTTCTCTCTCTCTATCGCATATAGGACATATATTATACTCTCCCTTACTCCACCTAAACCTCAATAAATCAATAAAATGTTCCAATCTCTTTTCTTCTAAATATTGTTTCTTCTTCCTAACATCTTCTATTTGAATTTCGATAGAACTAATTTCTCTTTCAACATTATTAAATTCTTCTTTATACTTATTAACATCTTCATTAATCTTAGCAATGTGTAAGAAAAGATGTTCAGCTTCGGCTATCTTCTTAAACTCACTTTCAGTATCATATTTTCTCAATCTTTCTAATTCTTCTTTTTGTTTTTCTATTTCCTTATCAAGATAATCTACTTCTTTAGAAAGATCCTCAACCTTTTGAGACAAAAACTTAATATAGCCTGAAAGATCTTCTGTATCATTAAATTCTTTCCCTCTAACCTCTTTACCCTTCTGTCTTAACTGAGTAAGAATTGATTCATAGGTCCTTTCTAGTGTATCAAATTTTTGCTCCTCTTGATTGTAAATGTTATAAGATTCTCTAATCTTCCTCAACTTTTCGTTAAGATCATTATTAAGATTAACAAACTTAAATTTTAACGTTCTAATAACTTCCAAATCTTCATCTACAATCTCATTATCATCTACACCTTTTAAATCAATCCCAGAAGAATATACTAAATAACTACCTAATATCTTCTTTTTGATATTTACTAATTCTTCATAACTTTTTTGTAAATTTTCGATTATTTTCTTTGTATTCATCAAAGAATAAATATCGTTTGAAATAACTTCCATCTCTTTCTGCTTCTTAGCTCTATCTCTTTCCATTTCATCCAAATAATTTTTTAATTTCTTAATAACTTCTTCTTTGTAATAAAGTAACTTATCTAATGGAATTTCACTTACTCTATCAGGGTTAGAAAATAAGTTTAGAAAATCCAAAACATTACCAAAATTATAAACTTCAATTTCATTTTTAAGCTTAAAAATCTGATCTAGAATTGATCTTACATAACCTAATAATATCATCTCAAGATTTTCTTTTTCTTTTTGTATATTCCTAAGCATATCACTTATCTTATCTTTTATTCCGTTATATAAAATAAGATCCCAAAAAACTCTACTAAATATTTCTCTTCTTTCAGAAGGATCATCTGTTTTCAGAAGTGCAGCAAATTGACCTTGAGGAAGTACAATGGCTCTAACAAAAAGATCATAATCCACTTTCAAAAGATCCAATATAACCTTATCTAAATTGCTTTTCAAGTCCCTTTTATAGATTTCGCCTCTCTTAAATTCAATAGAATAAGTAGTAGAATTTCTAGGAGTAATAGATCTTTTCACAGTATAAACTTCATTGTTTATCTCAAACTGTAGTTCAGAGTAAGTTTCTTCTTCCTCACTAGCATAATACCCTACAATATTTCTAAGTTCTTTATCATTATATCTAAAAATTTTCTGATACAAAGCAAAAGTAATACCATCAAGAATGGTACTTTTACCTGATCCAGTATCTCCAGTTATGATAACAATAGGTGAAGAATTAACCTTAGAAAAATCAATTTCAGTCTCTCTATGAGATCCAAAATTCCTAAGAGACAATCTACCAATCTTCATTAAGAAAAATCATAAAAAATCAAAAATAAATTTTCAAAATAACTATGGTTGTTTTTATAATAGTTTTATGAAAAAGTTAATCATAATAATTTTGCTTTCAGGTATTGTTGTAAGTTGCACTCCTTCCGTAGGTAAAAGAATTATAAGTAAAAACAATCTAGAAACCACATTAACAATAGGTGGAAGTTTTTTCAAATACTTACCTTTTTATGCTCCATTACCTAATGTAGGAATAGGATTAAAATATGGTATTTTAGATAATATTAACATAGGTGTAAATTTGCATCCACTAATGCTATACTTTAATTCATTACTAATAGAACCATACACCGCATTCTCTATATACAAAAGCGATAATATATTTATTCCTTCAGTAAACGGATATATATCCATAAACTCATTAGCTTACTTTAATCCAACTGGAGTTAATTTTTATCCATTGATAGGAGAAGTAAACATTTGGAAAATAAACAACGTTCTAATATATGTACCCTTCGAGGTATCATTTGACTTTTATAGTGACATAAGAAAAGTCAAATTCAATATGGGAATAGGTACAGAGATACCTATTTTAGAAAAAGTTTATCTCTCAGCTGAATTTAGAATAAATAGTGTTGGAAACATATATTTGCCATTAAATACTATGGTAGGTGTGCCTAATCTATTTTTCTCAGTATCTTATCTTTTTAACTAAATACTTAAAATGTACTCAAGATTGTTTGAAAATTTTATACCTATTCTAAACAATTAAAGTAAGAATACTAAAAACAATTTCTAACCTTCTATTAGAAGATGAATCTTTATTAATTTACTTGCTTATTGGAAGCAATAAGGGTTAAGGCTACTTTGGAATGCTAAAGGAGCTACCACTAGGAGGAGTAGACCCTGCAAAGTGTGGATGTGAATATCTCAAATAAAACTCTTGAAAGAAAAATTAAATTCTTATATCATATAATACTATGAAGAAAATAGGGTATTTGTTGTCCATTTCTGTATTTTTGGCATTATTAGCTTTCAATTCGTACAGTTCTGTAATAATAGGAAAAGTTGTAGATGTACACGATGGCGATACTATAACAGTAAGTGATGGTAAATATATTTATAAAGTTAGATTATTAGGTATAGATTCTCCGGAAACTAGCAGAAACGCCAAGTTTAAAAAAGATATTTCAAAAGCATATGAAAATAAACAAGTAAACATCTTTCGCTATATTCCCCCTTCAACACTAATTGAATTAGGACAAGAGGCTAAAAGAGTATTAAGAAATATAATTTTAGGTAAAACTGTGAAAGTCGAAATAACACAAACTGATAGATACAATAGGAACTTAGGATGGGTATACTTAGATGGTATGTTAGTTAATGCATATATGGTAGAAAAAGGATTAGCAAGACCTTATATGATTGGATTAGGAGGGAATTATATCCTTATACTTCAGGCTGAAAGGAAAGCAAAACAGAATAAAGTAGGTATATATAGATATGTTAACTAAATAAGCTTAAACCTTTCTCTATAGAAACTATTAACAAGCCCAATGAGAGCCATATTTGTTATCATTGAAGAGCCACCATAAGATATAAAAGGTAGTGGCAAACCAGTAACAGGAGCAAGACCAAGAACCATGAGCATATTTATAGTAAAGTTTATAAATATTATTATCATTGAACCAGAAACGATAACATAAGATTTCATATCCTCAGTAGTACCTATAAGCCAAAGAAACCTAAAAAACATAATGATATACAAAGTAATAACTATGATAACTCCAATAAAACCCCACTCTTCAGCAAGTACTGAAAATGCAAAGTCTGTAGTTCTTTCTGGAAGAATATTCAATTTATTCTGAGATCCTTTCATAAAACCTTTACCCGTTATACCGCCAGAGCCAACAGCTATCTCCGACTGAATAACATTATAACCAGAACCTAATCTATCAACTTCAGGACTAAAAAACACCATTATTCTATTCTTTTGATAAGGTTTAAGTTTATTATAAACCAAATTACCTCCCAATATACCTATTGCAAATATTACTAATAAAACTCCACTCCAAAACCTAAATTTATCTCTAGAAACTCTACTAACAAACCAAGCGATAAAAAAGAAAACAAAAGAAGACACCAAAAAGGCAGCGGCAAAATCCTTTGACAAAAGCACTTTTATAGTTTTTGAAGTATCTTCAATAACCCCCATCTTCAATAAATAATCAACATAAGCATTAAAGAACGGGAAAAATGACAATGAAAAAATTAAAAACAAGAATAGGAGTAAATAATTTTTATTAACACCAGTTACAACAGAAAATAGTAAGAAAAAAAGAATATAAGAAATAGCCATACCTAAATCAGGTTGAAGCATCACAACAATAACTGGAACAAAGAATATAAGTCCCAAAATAGCAAAAACTGAAAATTTCGATAAATCCAATTTTTCTCTACTCAGAAACTTAGCAACAAGTAGTAGTATGCCAAACTTAAGGAACTCAGAAGGCTGAATACCCATACCTAAAATACTAAACCAGCTTTTAGTTCCTCTAATTTCTTTACCAACAAATAAAGTTAGCAGCGTTAAAATTAGAAAACCAATATAGAAAACTAAAGCGTTATTAACTAAAACTTCATAGTTAGTAAAAGTTATAACCAACATTAAAGCAATACCTAAAATAACCCATATTACTTGTTTAACAAAGATAGATCTATCCAAATAATAACTTGCACTATACATATTCAAAAGACCTATCAGTACTAGAATAAACACAACAGATAACAAAACTCTATCAAAAGGCACTCTCATATTTTTACCTCTTCTTAGCTTCTTTAGCCTTCAAATCTTCTTCCATTTTTTGAGACCACTTTTCTATAATTTTCTTTATCTCCCTTGATTCATCGTAATATCCCAAAACATTGTTTATTCTCATCAACGCTTTAAGAAAATCCTGAGCTTTTCTCATATCCGAAATCTCATGTCCCGAAACTTCATACTTCTCTCTATACTCATCAGCACAATATTTAAGTAAGTCCTTTGCGTAAACTATAAGTTCATTGTAATGTCTATAATCCGGATGCATAGGGTTTATAGCAGTAAATTGCTTTAAGTTTATTGAATTCTTAACCACAACAGCAAATTTAGCAAACATCTCCAGCAACTTGTACTTAAACTTAGTATCATCACTTAAGTATTCAGAAAGAAGTTTAAGAGTATACTCTATCTTTTTAAATAAATACAATTTTCTATAAGGAGTCATCTTTTCAGTACCCTTTAGCCTTTCATCTATTTCATTAAAATCACCATCAAGTATATCACTAACAAGCCTCTCTAAAGTAGATATAGCAGAATATATAGACTTTCTAGCGTTTTCAAGCAACTCACCTTGTTTCAAATCCATAACATGGATACTCAGATTATTCATTTTCATATATTTAAGTGCTATGTCAAGATGGTAGTTTGCAACTATAAAATATTTATAATTACCAACCTTCGAACCTCTCATAGAGCTAACTTCTATTTCTTGTATTTTCTTCTTTAAATTCTCAATTTCTGATCTTATAGGATTTGAAAGCTGCTGATAAACTTCCTTCTTTTCTTTTTCAATTCTCTTAAGAGCCATAACTACCTCTTGTTATTCTCAACAAAAGAAGATAGAATACTTTCATCAACTTTATCCAAATCTACAAATTCTACAGCCAAAAACAGCTTACTATCCTCAACATCTATCCTTATAACCTTGCCTTTAACAGAGATTTTCTTACCATCATAAAACTTTAAATTAACTTTTAACTTATTTCCAACTTCCAAAAATTTTGCAAGATACTGCTCTATTTCTATTTTAGCACCACCCACACTTATATCATGAACAGCTAAAGGGAATTCCTCTTGATTAGATAAAGAAAACAATTTATATTTAGCAATGGATTCAGAAACAATATCTGCTAAAGATTTTATGTAAAACACATCTCTTAAAGTTATAACCTTACCTAATTTGCTAATAGATGTAGCAACTCTTATGTGACCTACAACATTCTCAAAAAGAGATATAGGCACATATGCTACACTTTTTATATCACTATCCGAAAAGTGATTAATAAACTTCTTAACTTCTTCATTCATTTTCTCAATACTCCAACCTAAGTCAGTCATAAAGTTTGAAATAGAAATAACTTCATCAGCTAAATACCTTTTAAAGTATGACTCTTGAGACAATGTATCTTCTATTAACAAAGATTTTTTATACTTCACAATAATTAAAACTGCAAGAGGCAAACTTTGCCCTTGTTTATGTAAAGAAATTTCTGAAATCTCAAAATTCCTCTTAAGCTCATCATCAACCATCTTAATTATCAAAGCAGTGTTTGGAGAATCTTTAGTAAGCTCTTTATAAATTAATGCAAGTTGAGAAGGCAAGGAAGGTATTCTATCTCTCAAACTTGAAGGTAAATCTCTTATTATATTTATGTTTGCAAACACTTTACCGTAGCAAAAACTCCTTTCATACTTCCTAGGTACCCACACCTCTAATTGAGAAGGTACCAACAAAGTAACATCCTTACCAAAAATTTTAATAACATCACCCTTAAAATGGTAAGGTTCTTTATTAAACTCAAAAGAAACATCAACAGCTTTAACGGTAGGTGGAATTTCAAAATCAACTTTTAAAGTTAAAGTATATTCAGATAAATCATGAAGTAAACCCGAAACTTTATTATTATCATAGTATACAATAAACCTTATAGAATACATTTTACATATCTTTAGTACTGATATTATTTCACCATAATCAAGTATAACTTTACCAGCCATAAAATATTTATAACTCTTAAATATTATAACGAAACATCAAAACTTTATCAAGAAAAAATAAGAAACC
>JBMFQU010000087.1:0-8033 GCA_049968435.1 Brevinematia bacterium
CCCCCCGCCCTTAAGATTCAACATGAGGGCTTACGCCCTCCTATGAATACCTCCCTTTAGTCTTAACATTAAGGTTTTACCTTCCATTAGAAGTATATTTATCTATCTTAATAAAAGTTAGAATTTTTTAAGAAACTTCTTTTAGCACCCCACCCAACCCGCTCTTCTAGATTAGCGAAGGCTTCGCCTTCTCTGCTTTCGTTAGAAGATAAAATTTCACTCACCCTGATAGAAATTAGTATTTTTTAGAAACCTAATTCTAAATCCCTAATTTAGCGAAAGTTTTTATCTTCACTATTTTCAAAACCAAGAAAAACTTTTCAATCGTTAAGTGGAATTTTAATAAATTTAGTACTTTGAAATATTTTTAACTCTTTGTGTAAAATTCCATCTAAAGGGGCAGGTTTATGAAACTTTGGGCTAAGAATAAGAAAGAAGAAATAATAGATATTGTTGAAGAATTTGAAGTAGGGAAAGATTATATATATGATAAGGAGATTGCTTATTTTGATGTTATTGGAACTATAGCTCATGTTAAGATGCTTAATAAGATAGGAGTGATTTCTGATGAAGAGACAAAAAAAGTTTTAGCTGAGCTTGAGTACCTTAAAGATAAATTTCAAAAAGAACCGCCTAATCTTACAGTAAAGGATGAAGATATTCACACATATATTGAAAATTTTTTAGTTTCTAAAGTTGGAGATATTGGGAAGAAGATTCATACAGGAAGAAGTAGAAATGATCAAGTTTTAACTGCTATGAGGTTGTATGAAAAGAGTAAAGTTATAGAAATCATTGATAAAGTAGATATACTTCTTAAAAAACTTTTGAATCTTTCAAAAAAGTTTGAAAGTGAAGGTAAACCTTTGATTGGTTATACCCACTTTAGACAGGCAATGCCAATATCTGCTTCTTTGTGGATTGATTCACTTATTGAAGCTTTGGAAGATGATATAAACTTTTTGAAAAAAGTTCTAGAGTTTATTGATAAGAATCCATTAGGTACTGCTGCAGGATTTGGAGTACCGCTAAATATTGATAGAAAGTTTACTACAAAGCTTCTTGAGTTTTCTGATATGATTAAAAACCCTGTTTATGCTCAAAATTCAAGAGGTAAGTTTGAATCAATGCTAATTTTTGCTTTAGGTGTACTTTTAGGAGATATTTCAAGATTCTCTAACGATGTTATTGTGTTTTCTTCTGATGAGTTTGGTTTTGTAAAACTATCTGATAGAATAACGACAGGTAGTAGTATTATGCCTCATAAGAAAAATCCAGATATATTTGAACTTATAAGGAGTAAAGCTAAAAAGGTTATGGGTTACGCTTTCACAATATCAAATATAACTTTTTCACTTAACAGTGGTTATAATAAAGATTTACAGGAAACAAAGGAGCTTGTTATTGAAGGTATAAGAGAAACTTTAAAGATTTTAGAAGTTATGATTGAAATCATTGATTACATAGACATAGATAGTGAGAAAGTATTTTCAAAAATGTCTAAGAAAATATTTTCAGTTGATATTACTTTTAAGATTATGGAAGATTTTAAATTACCTTTCAGAGATGCATATAGATTAGTCGGTGAAGTTTTTGATGAGCTTGAGATGAATACAATTGATGAACTTAAAGAAAAATTTAAAGATGATTCCATCAGAATTTCTATTTTAGATGCTATTTCAAAGGATGTTAGGGATCTATATAAAGAGGCTATGGGGAAAAGATTATAAATTTTTTCCTTACTCCGAAACTTAAATAGGGTTTATAGTATGAACATCCTTAACTTAATTAACTTAGCTAAAAATGAGGATATTTTGCTGGCTAATTTACCTAAAAACTCAGTGAAAAGTAATTTTTCTAGTGAGAAAAATTTTGGTCAAGTTTTGGATGGTGTAGTTAGTAGTCAATTGTCTTTGGAGGGAAAAACTGAAATAGATAATGCTATTAGTGGAAAGGTTAGCACTCAGAGTAAAGCTTCTAGTAATCAAGTAGATAAATTTAGAAATGATAAAGAAATTAGGAGTGAGTTAAGGGATGAGAAAAATTCTAATACCCCTAAAATTAGGGAGATTAAAAATAGTGCGAATGAATTTAGTGAACTTGGAAATCTTAAAAAAAGAGATGTTTTGAAAAACTTCAATGGTATAAGTATTTCGGATCAGAATAAAAGAAACGAACATTTAAGTATTATTGAACTTTTGAATGTTATAACTGCTTTTTTAAATGTTTTCTCTAATGATCTCCCGAATGACTTGAATAACAAGATAAAAATCTTCCAAGAGAGAGTACAAAATGAGAAAAAAGTAAATCTCAATGAACTTATACAGTTAGTTTCGGAAATAAGGAAATACATTTCAAATTCACTAAAACTTACATCTAATGCTGATAAACCTCAAATTAATGAATTTTTGAAAAAAATTGAGGATAATTTTAAGAACTTTTTATCTGGTTTTGAAAAATCTTTTACTAATCTGGATAATAAATTTTATTTATACGGTGATTTAAAATCACCTAACAAAAGTGAAAAATCATCTACGTTAGATAACCTTACTTTTGAGATTAAGGATTTTAGAACTGATAAGGAAGTTAAAGAAAATAAAAAAGAAGTTAAAAATGATGTTATTAATTTTTTAGCTACTCCTCTTAAAACTGAAAGTAGTTTTAAGTCTGCCCAACCTAATGTAGTATTAGGTAGCAATGCTTTTATTTTGAATCAATCAGTTTTAAACGAATTTACTGGTAAGGTTTTGATAAATCTCAAAAATGGTAATAGTGAAATGAAGATGACTCTTTTTCCACCAGAGCTTGGTAAAGTTTTTGTTAAGTTCGAAAGTATTGAAGGCAAATTGGTGGGTAATATTGTAGTTTCAACTAGAGAGGCATATACTCTATTTGAAGAACATCTTAGTGTTTTGAAAGATAATTTGGTTAATCAAGGAGTTAATGTACAGAATATAACTTTGACTATAGATTCCTCTTTATACGGTAATGGTGGTGGTAGAAATAAAGAACTTTTTAATAATGAGGAATTATGGTTTGTAAAACCTAAGTTAGCTGAAGAAAAATATGATCATATATCTTCTATAAATAATGAAAACTACGAAGGTCAATTGAATTTATATGTATGAGTATTACACAATTCTACTAAAAATCTCTAATCTTATTGAATAGAGTTAATGTTGAGTAGGAGTTAGAATAATGGATTTATTTTGTTAGATTTTTGCGTTGATGTGAATAGTTAAATATAATTTTATTATGAAGCATGAAGAATTTGTTGAAATTTTTAGAAAGACACCTGTTGCGATAGTCGTATCTTCTCCTGATGGATATATTCTTGAGTGTACTGATTTTACATTAAGGTTGGTTGGCAGAAAAAGAGAAGAACTTATAGGGAAGTATTTTCTTGATCTTACACCGGTTGAAGATATTGAAAATAGCATTAGGTTATTTAGAAAACTAGTTAAAGGTGAAATTGATAGCTATTCAATAACTAAAAGTTATGTTTTAACTTCTGGTGAAAGGATACCGGTAATTTCAAAAGTTTTTGCTATAAGAGATGATAATGAAAAACTTAAGTATGCAATTGTATTAATTTCTAGAAAAGAGGATAGTAATGAGATTAGAAAGCAAGCTCTCATTTATAAATATGTTTTTAAAAAAACTTCCGTTCCTTTGGCTTTGTTATCAAAAGAAGGTATTATAGTGAATGCTAATGAAGCTTTTTTAAAAATATTTTTTAATATGGAAAATGCTTTATATTCAAATGTGTGGAGTATTTTTCAGAATGAAGTTGTGGTAGAGCAGCAGCTAAAGAAATTTTTTTCGAGTAATCAAGATAGAATTGAGATTCATGGTAAGTTCAAAAACTCTAAAAGTTATGTTGCTGTGATTGAAAAAATTGAGGATAGTAATTTTTACTTACTTTCTATATCAGAAGGTCCGAAAGTTGAGTTTGCTAATTATCCTAAACTTACATTTAATTTACCTACATCAGATGTTTTTGAGACACTTAGTTTAAAGTTATTTAAAGATAAAAATTCTGTATACCGTAGAGTTTATAATAAGTTTGATACAATTGTTTTGTTGTCTAAGGATCTTACTATCAAAGAATTAGATTTACCTCAAGAGCTATTTGAATCTAGAGTTAGAGGAGATGAAGTTAATTTTTATGTTAATAAAACACCGATAAGAGATGAGATAATTTTTTCTTCTAATTCTGTTGATGATATAGATAAAAAAGTTTTGAATAAACATATATCTGAAGTTTTTAAAGAGGAAGCAGTCCCTGTGATTGAAAATTTTGTTATTGATTACTTAGAAGATAAGGTAAAAGAATTTTGGGTTGATATTCCAGAGACTAATGATAGAAAGTTTTTTGAAGTTAGAGGGGATAAGAAAGAAGAAGAATATCTTATACTCATAAGAGATATTACCCCACATAAAAAGTATGAGGAGTTATTAGAGAAAGAGAAGGAACTTTTAATGCAAGAATTATTGGAGAAGAAAAGATTTTGGGCTACTATTAGTCATGAGATAAGAACTCCATTACATTCTATAATTGGTTTTCTGCAATTGCTTTATCAAACGGAATTAACTCAAACTCAAAAAGAATATTTGGATATTGTTAAAGTAAGTTCTGAGAATCTTTTATCTCTGATAAATGATATACTTGAATTTTCAAAACTTGAAAGTCAAGGCGAAAAGATTGAGGAGGAAGAGATTAATTTATGTGATGAAGTAAATTCTGTTGTAAGTGTTGTTTTATCTAAGATTAAGAATAAAAGCATTAGAATTGTTGAGGATTTTGATTTGAATATACCGTGCCTTGTTATTTCCGATAAATATAAATTTAGAAGAATTCTTTTGAATATTGTTGATAATGCTGTAAAATTTTCACCAAATTATTCTGATGTTGTAATATCAGTTCAATTGGTTGAAGAGGGAGAAGAATTTTGTAGGATAAAGTTTTCTGTTAGAGATTTCGGTATAGGCATTCCTCAAGAAAAGTTAAATGATATTTTTAAACCTTTTTCTCAACTTGATAATGAATTAACAAGAAGATATCAAGGTACGGGTTTGGGTTTGGCAATTTGTAAGAAATTGGTTGATCTGCTTGGTGGAACTATAGAGGTGACTAGTCAAGTTGGAAAAGGTAGTATATTCACATTTTATCTACCTTTTAAGAAGGTATCAAATGAAGATCTAAGAAAGAGAATAGGTAGTGAGCTTGATAAGATGAGTTTTTGTATATTTGTTCATAAAGGATTGTTACCTAGTTTGTTAAAGTTTCCTCATCCTAAGGTTGTTTTCTTTAGGTATATAGATGAACTAGAAAGTATTTTGAGAGATGATTCTTTTGTTTTATTTAACGATTTATATGTTACTTTAGACGATCTTACTGTTCTTAAAGGTTTAAAGGAAAAGTTTAAAAATGTAAAATTTGCTTTACTTAAAGAACCTTTCTTAGATTTAGATATAAGTTTAGAAATTTTTGATTTTGTAATTGAAAAAAACGAGAGCATTTTTAAAATATTGGAATTTATAACTGGACATGTCAAGGAGAAAGAATATAAGGATTTGAAAGATACTTTAATTAAAGTGCTAAAAGATAGAAATCTAAAAGTATTAGTAGTGGAGGATAATGTTATAAACTCTATGTTTATATCGAAGGTTCTTGAGGGGATAGGTGTTAATAATGTTGATCTAGTTTCTCATAGTAGAAATGCTTTAGAGAGGATTAAGAAATATCAGTATGATATCATATTTCTAGATGTCCAGATGCCAGATATTGATGGTTTTACCCTTGCTAGGGAGATAAGAAAACTTAGTTTAGTGAAAAATCCTATAATAATAGGCGTTTCAGCACAAGCTTTTAAAGAAGATATACAAGAAGGTCTAAGATCTGGTATGAATGATTATTTGACTAAACCTGTACAGATTCAAAAAATATATGAAGTTATTGCCAAGTATGTTTTAAATGAGAATATTGATTCTCCTTTAGTTAGCGGTAAGTTTGAGGAGGGATTGATTAGTGAAGAAAGTATAGAGAGGCTTAAGTCTATAACAAGTAAGGAAGAATTTCCTAAATTTATAAATTCTTTATTGAATGCTTTTGTAGAGGAGTTTGATAAAGAGATTAAAAGACTAGTCTTGGCATATAAGAGTAATGATTTGAAGGAAGTAAAGAAAATAGCACATAAACTTAGGGGTAGTTGTTATGAGTTAGGTTTTACAAAGCTTGGTAATATATTCACGGAGATAGAAAATAATGCTAATGAAGGTAAGTCTGTTGTTGATGAAAAATTTTTAGCCGAAATTGAACTAATTAAGCGAGATACATTAGAGGCAATTAAACAATTCTACTAATACTACACTGAATACCATTATTCCATCGTCTAGGTAAAAAAAGCCTTCGGTGGTTTTTGCTTTTATAGTTATGTTTTCTATGGGTATACTGAGGATTTTTGCTAAATTTTCTCTTATTTTAGGTACATAAGGTTTTAGTTTGGGTTTGTTTAGTATTATTGTTGAATCAACATTGATTAATTTTGCGGACTTACTTTTTGCTATTTCTAATACTTTTTCTAGTATTAATGTACTGCTTATATTTTTAGTGTCTTCAGAATCGTCTGGGAAATGGTAACCTATGTCTCTTTCGCCGATAGCTCCTAATATTGCATCAACTATAGAATGTATAAGTACATCTCCATCTGAGTGAGCCAAAGATCCTTTTTCGTTAGGTATCTCCACTCCACCTAATATAAGTTTTTTACCTTCAACAAGTCTATGTATATCAAATCCTTGTCCTACTTTAAGCATTACTTTTTTATAAACAAAGAACTTACAGAACTATTTGTATGTATTCTAGATATTGCTTCTGCAAAAAGCTTGTATACGCTTAATACTTTTATTTTAGGTAACATTTTTTCTTGAGGTATAGGAATTGAATCTGTTACTACGATTTCGTCAATTGCTTCATCTGAAAGTTTTTCTTTTGCGTTTCCTGAAAGTACTGCATGTGATGCCATTATTATTACTTTTTTTACTCCTTCTTCTTTTAGTTTTCTTGCTGCTTTGGCAACGGTTCCTCCAGTGTCTATTATGTCGTCTATTATTACTGCATTTTTACCTTTGACCTCACCTACTAAGTTCATAACTTCAGCTACATTATAATCTGTTCTTCTTTTGTCAATTATCGCTATGTTTAGGTCTAGAAAAGATGCAAGGTATCTTGCTCTTTTAACTCCTCCTGTATCTGGGGAAACAACCACAAAATCGCTTATACTTTCATAATTATCCTTAAGATAATCAATAAACACTGGAAAAGCATAAAGATGATCAACGGGTATGTCAAAAAATCCTTGAATCTGGTCCGCGTGTAGATCCATAGTTAATATTCTATTTGCACCTGCCACTGTTATAAGGTTTGCAACGAGTTTTGCTGTTATTGGTACTCTAGGTTCTGCTTTTCTATCTTGTCTTGCATAGCCAAAGTATGGTATAACTGCTGTTATCCTATCCGCTGAAGCTCTTTTTATAGCATCTATCATTATTAGTAATTCCATTAGGTTTTTGTTTGAAGGATTACAAGTTGATTGGATAACAAATATATCACTTCCTCTAATACTTTCTTCTATCTTAACGAAAATTTCACCATCTGCAAATTCTGTAATTAAGACTTTGCCTAATTCTAGGCCCAAATAATTTGCTATCTTTTTCGCAAGTTCAATATTCGATCTGCCACTTAAAATAACTACATCATTCATTTTCGATACCCCAAAGACAGAATAATTATAATATAGTGTCATTTTGTTTTGAAAAATTAATGTGATTGATTTTTAACTCTATCGGAACTCGTAATTAAGGATAAGTAATACCCTATCTCCTATAGGTAAGGGAGGTAGGCACTAAAAGAAACTTCTTAGAAATTCTTAATTTCTATCGGAATAGGTAGAATTTTACTTTCTAACGAAATTAACAAAGTTAAGTTTTATTTTATTGTGCTTTCTAATTCGAAGCAGTGAAGGCTAAGC
>JBMFQU010000088.1:0-7984 GCA_049968435.1 Brevinematia bacterium
GTTCTATGTAGGAGGGCTACGCTCTCCTATAAATACCTCCTTTTAGTCTGTTATGAACAGTTAAACTTTTTTATTAGTAATATCCTTTAGAAGGAACGATAAAATTTTTAATTCTAATAGAAGTTTAGGAATTCAAGAAATTTATTTTATTAACCCAATTTTCTATTTCCAATACAGTAATCCCTAATTATAATAATTTCTCAATACTTTTAATTTAACTTGATAAATTGTTGAAAAATCATTTTTCATTTTTCACAATCTTTAAAGGAGGTTTGTATATGAAAGATATAACTCTACAAAAATATTATCTAATGGGAGATGAAGAAGAAGATTTTGACGAAGAATTTGAAGATGAGGATTTCGATGATGAGTTTGACGAATTTGAAGATGAAGACTTTGAAGAAGACGAAGACCTATTTGAAGACTTCGATGAAGAGGAAGACTTCGATGAGGAAGAAGATCTTGACGAAGAATTTGAGGATGAAGAGGAAGAATAAAGAGGGTTTCCCTCTTATCTCATATAAATGCGAATAAGTAAACTCTCTTCTTTCACAAACCCTCGCAGTAAGTTAAACAAGCTATCTTCAGAAATCACTAATAAAAGCTTCTCCGAAGAAATTTTTTCTTCGTTTTCAAAAGATTTGGAAAGTTTAAAACTAGAATTAGAAAAGTTTAACGAAAAACTTGATGAAAACTTTTCAGAAGATAATCTAGATCAATATAAGAGTTTTATAAAAAACACTATAACAAAAATCTATTCAATAATGAAATTAGTTGAAAAGGTTTCAGGAAAAAGAAAAGATAAAATATTAAAAGTAATAGAAGTATCTGATCAAAAACTCAAAAAAATTCTTGACGAAATAATATCAAATAATATAAACAAACTAAAACTAAAAGGATTTGTAAACGATCTAAAAGGAATAATAATTTCTTTACTAGTCTAACTTATGAAATTCATCGCAGATTCAATGTTGGGAGGTCTAGCAAAATACTTAAGAATGCTAGGTTTTGATGTACTATTTTTCAATAAAATCGAAGACAAAGATATAATAAGAATTTTAGAAACAAATAACATAATACTTCTAACCAAAGATAAAAAACTAAAGTCGGAAAATAGTAAACTCTCAAACAAGATTTTTCTTATAGAGGCCCAAAACACTATAGATCAAACCATCGAAGTATTAAAGACATTCAATCTAAAAGACAAAGTTATTCCATTTTCAAGATGTTTAATATGCAATACCCCATTGGAAAAAGTAAATAAAAAAGACTACAAAAATTTAATTCCAAAAGAAACATACATAAACTTTGAAGAATTCTACTTATGTAGAAGATGCAATAAAGTTTATTGGTTATCAACTCACACCGATAGAATGCAAATATTGATTGAAAGAATTCTTAAATCAATATAAAACAAAAATATTAGCTTTGATGTTAAATGCAATTATAGAAGATTTCAATAAATTATAGGATTTATCTTTAATAGATACCTTTTTTTTACTGCTATCCATGAATATATCTATACTCAAGCCTAAAAAATTTTCTTTCTCTACTCCAAAAACATCACACAATTTTGAATTAACAAAAATTACATTACCAAACCTGTCAGTTATAATGACTGGCAAAGGGAAATTAATAAGTATAGTTTCAAAATTTAATTTGAGCTCTTCATTTCTTACAAAGTGTTTTAATTCATCTAATGATATTAGATCAATATCTTTTTGAGGTAAAATCAACATAGGCAAACTATCTTTTAAGGAATCTTCATTGAATATATCATTTAAATTTCTTAATTTTAGTTCAGTAACAATTTTATCAATCCCCTCAATACCAATATTCATAAGAGTTAATATTTCTTCAGTTCTAACATAACCAAGTAATGAAAATCCATCGCTTACAATCAAAAACGGGCTAGAAAAACGATAAAGAAACCCAACAATATCTTTTAAATCTTGCAACATAAGACTATTATGGTAAAATTGATCTTATCTTTTCTTCAATTTCTCTAAGTTGCAATGAAATTTGAGCATCTATTGTAGTAGTATCAGTTTCAACGATACATCCCCCTTCCTCAACAAATGGATCTTCAAATATTTTCAAATCAGCATTAGACTCTAGCATCTTTAAAAATTCCTCCTTATGTTCAATAGTGATATTAAAATCTTTTGGATTAACTCTTATTATAAACTTAGTACCTCCAAGTAATTTAGACAAGGCATACCTCACCTGCCTAATAACTAGATCTCTTTCATTTTCTTTTATCTCCTTAAGAACTTTTTTAACAACTTCAAGTGCCAATTCAACAACTTCTCTCTCTGATTTATTAACAATTTCATTTCTCTTATTAATTATTACAGCAATAATCTCCTTTAACCTTTCGGAAAGTAATTCTATCTCATGCTTACCTTTACTAAAGCCATCTTCTAAACCTTGCGCAAAACCTTTTTCATACGCATCTTTTTTTATCTGCTCAGCTTCAACCATAGCCTGCTGAATTATTTTCTGTGCTTCTAATTTACCCTCCTCTATTATTTTCTGTTTTTCTTTTTCCCCTTCTTGAATGTTTAGATTTTTTTCCTCAAGGGAAGATTTTATTTTACCAAAAGCAACTTTTTCTGCTTCTTCTATTATCTTAGAAGCCTTTTCGTTAGCTTGATCTATGATATTTTCTTCAATTTTCTTTAACTCTTCAGTCCTTTTCTCAATTTCCTTATTAAGTTCCTCAACTTTCTCCAAGAGTTCCCTAAGTTTTTTTTCTTCTTCTGATATCTTTTCTTCAATTCTTCTTCTAAAAAATTTCGGTGGCTCAAGTCTAAATTTAGCATCCTCACTTATTTCATATTCCTCTTCAGAAAGTTTCTTTTTAACTGATAGATTTATTATAGAGCTTTTAGTTTTCTCCTTCTCCATCACAATATATTTTATAGATTCGGAAAATCATTGTAAAAGAAAAATTTTAACCCGAAAAACAAGAATTTTTGAAGTCAAGTTATCGAATTATTGATAATATAAAAACTTTCGGAGGAAATATGGATCTATCTCTAATAAAAAGGGGCGTGGTTGAAATAATATCCGAGGAAGAGTTAAAAGAGAAAATAAAAAAGAAAGGAAAGCTAAGGGTAAAGTTTGGAGCTGATCCTTCAGCACCTGATCTACATCTTGGGCACACTGTTGCTTTAAGAAAGTTAAGACACTTTCAAGAATTAGGCCATACAGTAGTATTTATAATAGGTGATTTTACTGCAATGGTAGGCGACCCTTCAGGTAGAAATGTTACTAGAAAAAGATTATCAAGACAGGAAGTAATGGAAAACGCAAAAACATACCAAGAGCAAGTATTCAAGATTTTAGACAAAAGTAAAACAGAAGTAAGATACAACAGTGAATGGTTCGACAAACTATCATTCGAAGAAGTATTAAATCTAACTAGCAGATATACAGTAGCAAGAATGCTAGAAAGAGATGACTTTGAAAAGAGATTTAAAAGTGGAATGCCAATATCAATAATGGAATTTCTATACCCTCTCATGCAAGGCTACGATTCTATAGTAGTTGAGGCGGATGTAGAAATAGGAGGAACAGATCAAAAATTTAATCTCCTTGTCGGTAGGGAACTACAAATTGAATACGGTAAAGAACCACAAGTAGTATTAACATTACCACTACTTGAAGGAACAGATGGCGTAAGGAAAATGAGTAAAAGTTATGGAAACTACATTGGTATAACGGATAAACCTTTTGATATGTTTGGTAAAATTATGTCAATTCCAGATGATTTGATTTTCAAATATTTTGAATTACTAACGGATGTACCAGAAAGTGAAATAGATAAATACAAAAAAGAAATCGAAAATGGTGCCAATCCTAGGGATATAAAAGCAGTATTAGGAAAGAAAATAGTATCATTTTTTTACGGAGAAGAAGAAGCAATCAAAGCAAGTGAAGAATTTGACAAAGTATTCAAACAAAAGGAAATACCTGATGATATAGAAGAAAGAAAACTACCAGTAGGTAAATACAACCTTGTAGAACTCATAGTAAAACTAAATTTACTACCCTCCAAAAGCGAAGTAAGAAGAATGATACAAAGTGGAGGTTTATACATAAATGGAGAAAGAATAAGAGATATAAACTATGAGCTAAACTTTGAAAAGGAAACTATAATAAAAATTGGCAAAAGAAAATTTTTAAAACTTATACTATAAGCATATGAAAATAAAGATAGTAGGAATTGGACATGCATTAGGAGGAGATGATTTTGTTGGAATAAAAGTTGTTGAAGAACTTTCGAATGAGATTTTTGACGATAACATTGAATTTATAACAACTATGGATCCTTCAAGGATAATTTACCTAATTGAAGAATCTGACCTTATGATAGTAGTAGATGCAGTAATAGGCGAAAAAGAAGGTGAGGTGTACATAATCAACTATGAAAATTTCCCAAAATACTTAAAACCTATTTCTTCACACGGTTTTGAAGTACCATTCGCAGTAGAAACAGCTAAAAAACTAGGCATAGACATCTCTAAAAAACTAAAAATAGTAGGTATAACAATAAAAGAAATAGTTATGTATTCAGATGAACTCTCAGAGGAAGTAAGAAAAGCAATCCCAAAAGCAAAAGAAGTTATAAAAAAACTTCTCAACCAAGTTCAATAATATTGAAATCTGACTTATTTATGTAATCAGGTATCTCGTAGAATGATAAAACAATCTGATAAGGTTTAGAAAATACTTTATCAAATATCTTAATTTTATTACCTTCATCCAATTCTCCCAGAACATCATCTATCAAAAGAACTGGAAGAACTTTTGTTTCTTTATAGAGGTAGTTAGCCATAGAAAGTTTAAACATAATACTCACTAGCCTTATTTGCCCTTGAGAAAGAAAAGATTTTGCTAATTTACCACCTTCAGAAGTTATTATAAAATCATCAAGATGTGGACCTATGATAGATTTACCATAAAGTATCTCCTTATCTATCTCCTTATTGAGAAGATTTGTAAAATCTGTTATAGGATCTTCTGATGTTTTCATTATTTCATACATACTAGACTTGTATCTTATATCTAAATTTAAATCTAACTCCGACAACATAGTTTCCCTTATATACTTAAATAAGTTAGCCCTATATTTTGTCACCTCAAAAGCAAACTTAGAGATATTCGCATTATAAGTCATTATAAGTTCTTTTATCTGAAGTATCAAATCTTTCATATTAGCAGGTTTTTGCTCTTCTATTTCTTTTATCATCCTTATACTGGCATTTTTCTGCTTAATAATTTTATGATAGTTTATTAAGTTATGATAATATGACGAGTCAACAAGAATAAGAAATTCATTAACTACTTTTCTTCTCCAAAGCGGACTACCAACAACAAGTTCAAAGTCCTCTATTAAGAAAGGAATAACCTTAAGTTTTCCAAAAACACTCGAAGGACTAGTTGTCTTACCATTAAACTTCACCTTCTTCTTAGCCTTCCCTCCTGTAATTTCATAACCTACGAAAATGTTGTTTTTAAGTCCATTAACATCATCGAAATCTAGTGAAATGTTAAAGTAGCTTTTACCTACCTTTACCAAATCCATATCAGTTTCATAAGTCCTCAAAGGAGAAAAAGTAGAACAATAGTTTATTGCTTCAATTACCGAAGTTTTACCACTACCATTTTTACCCAAAATCACATTCTTATCCTCAAAATCAAAGGAAATATTGTCAAATAATCTAAAATTTACTAAACTGATACTTTTCACCTCCATACTACACCCCCTAATTAAAAATATAATATACTAAGTTAAAATATAAAAATAACTTCCTATTTTACTAATATTACCGGCGAAAAACCATTAATTTTATCACCTTTCTTTAAACTTCTTTCAGAGTAAGAATAAGGATCAAAAGCATAACTAAAATCAACATCTAAATTAAAAACAACCTTTCTTCTAGAAGTATTGACACAACATATTATAGAATTTTTTTCGTTTGATATTTCCCAATAAACTATTTTACCTTTAGTTTTAACCCACTTAATAGTACCATTATCAAGTATCTCTTTAAATTTGATATAACTATCTTCTATGTTGTGATATATAGAATTTAGAAGCTTGTCATTCTTCCAGTTTAAAGTTTTAACCGAAATATTACTTTCGTAAAGTCCTGTAGTACCTTCATTGGTACCTATGCATTCATACTTAGGTCTAGTTCCTAAACCAGCACTACCAAACCTTGATAGAAAATACCTAAAAAGTACCCCTTCTCTACCTTCCTTAACTATGGGAGTCCTATTAATCAAAGGATTACCTGTATCATGAGTATCAACTGCATAACAAATACTTATCTTTCTACTTCTCTTAGAGTTAAACTTTCCAAGTTCCATTGATAACCTAATAACTCTTTTTACATAGTTTTTAGTGATATCAAACCAAATATCATCCCCCAATAGTAAATCCGCCCCAACTCTATAATAATTTTTAAAGTCAGTACCCATTCTCTCAAAAAGCATACCAACATTAGGGTACTTCCTCTTAACTTTACCTATAGTATATTTTATAACATAAGGTGTAATTCTATCAGAAACAGGAATACTAAAATCTTCATTTAGAATAGAATCAAAAACATGATCTGTGTAATCCCATCTTATAAAATCAAAACCATACTTTTCTATCATCATAATTGGTATATTTGAAAAAAAGTTCAAAACTTTTCTATCAATAGTAGGTAGATTATCTTCTTTAGGATAATCATTTATTTCCAAGTTATCGTAAAACTTATATGGCGTAACTATTCCAAAAGCGTGGTCTCTATGATCATTACCTTCCATATTGATATACTTAAACTCAGGATAATTTTTATCATAAACATAATGAGAATACTCAGGAATACCAATACCATTCCATGTATGTGAAGGAATAGTCCAAATACCATTCTGTATTAGTTCATGAATAACTTCTAAATGAGCAGTTCTTATAGTAGATACATCACCTTTTAGGAAAGATCTTAAATTGTATTTTCTTAATTTTTCTCTAACGATTTCTCTAACTTGGGAATGTATCTTTCTTTGATAATCTTTGAATAGCTGCTCTTTTTGTGTGAGGTTATCAGCAAGTTTCATTTCCCCATTAACATTCTCAAGTTTTATCCACCTAAAGTATTCTGGGTAAGTTAAAGCGATTCTAGAAAATTGAGAAGTATGAGATTCTAAATCAAAACCAACAACTTTACCTAAAAAGTGCAAAGTATCTATAAAAAACTTTAACTGATATTTAGCAGGTATAAAAGATAAATAGAACTTGTTTATAAAATCATCAGAAATAATCCATAAACAATCTATAGCATACAATATATGCAAAGAATGATCAAAAAAAGGTGAAAGGTGAATTCCATCAACTCTTATAGTAGGAATAACTTTAAGAGCATTTATGAAATCCCCATGAAAAGTATCTTTAGCAACCGCTCTTACATTTAAAAAAGACAAAGAAGTAGTTCTCATCCAATTAGAATCAGCAAATCTCTTTATAGGTGATTCAGTAGACATTTTTTCTTCGTAGAGTTTTCTTAAAAAATAAGCAAAAGAATACATAGGTACACCAAGCATTTCAAAAGATGTTCTTCTAAAATAGCCATTCTTCTTATACTCACTATAAAGCTCTTCACCTATTTTTTCCATATAGGACTTTTCAAATCCTTTGTCTTCACCTTCAGAAAGAGATAAAATCAACACTTTATCCAATATCTCTCTATACTCCATAATTACCTCCCTTAGTTCTCTATTGTTGATAAACCTCTTTATATGAAATCAAGTATATCATAATTATTCCTTAAAAAGTTCAATAGACTTATTTCTGTTCCCCACATAATCGCCCTTTGTATGGTTTTAAACTACTTTTAATATCTCATCTTCTAATAGAAGTTAGGAATTTTAGAACCCCTTTTCGATCCCCACCCACCCGCCCTTTAGTTCTATGTAGGATGGCGTAGCC
>JBMFQU010000089.1:0-7910 GCA_049968435.1 Brevinematia bacterium
CTTCTTTCTAAAGGAGATTACTAATAGGAAATCGTAACTTTCATAACAGACTAAAAGGAGGTATCAAAAGGAGGGTGGAACCCTCCTACTGAACTAAGGGGTGGGTTGGGTGGGATGCTAAAAATGTTTTCTTAAGAATTAATAATCTATCAAGAGTGAATTTTTTGTATTCTCTTACTTCTAGTAGGCACCTAATATGAATATAGAATTTTCCTAACGAATTATGGTGAGATCTTGATAAGAGGGTGAATCCCTCTTTAACGCACTAAAGGGGGGGAGGTCGGGTAACAAAAAGAGGTTTCTAAACTTCCTAACTTCTATTAAGAAGTATAGACAATGTCCTATTTTTAGTTGAAAGTCTTATGATGTTTTATCTAAAATATCCACCAAGTTTTAAGAGAGGTGTTATAGTTATGCCTACTATTAATCAGTTGGTGAGAAAAGGTAGAGAGAAGGTTAAGAAAAAGAGTAAATCTCCTGCTTTGAGGGGTGCTCCTCAGAAAAGAGGGGTTTGTGTTAGGGTTACCACGATGACACCTAAAAAACCAAATTCTGCTTTGAGAAAAATTGCTAAGGTTATGTTATCTAATAAAATTGAGGTTATTGCTTATATTCCAGGTATTGGCCATAACTTGCAGGAGCACTCGATAGTTTTAGTTAGAGGTGGTAGGGTAAAGGATTTACCAGGTGTTAAATACCATATTATAAGAGGTGCTCTTGATGCTCTTGGCGTTGAAGGTAGAAGAACTAGTAGGTCCAAATATGGTGCAAAAAGGCCAAAAAGTTAGTCAGTAGGAGGTAACAATGAGAAAGAAGAAGGCTTATAAAAAACATGAAGTTTTACCAGATTATAAGTATGGGAGTATTATAGTATCTAAGTTAATTAATATCATTATGAAAGATGGTAAAAAGTTAAAATCTCAAAATATAGTTTATAAAGCTCTTGAACTTGTTAAAGAAAAAACTAAGAAAGATCCATTGGAAATTCTTGAAAAGGCTATTGAAAATTTGAAACCTCAGCTTGAAGTTAGATCTAGAAGAGTTGGTGGTGCTACGTATCAAGTACCAGTTGAGGTTAGGCCAGAAAGAGCTTTTTCTCTTGCTGTCAGGTGGCTTGTAGGTGCTTGTAGAGAAGTGCAAGGAAAACCAATGTTTGAGAAATTGGCTGATGAGATTATTTCTTCATATAACGAATCAGGTAATGCTATAAAAAAGAAGATTGAAACGCACAAAATGGCAGAATCTAATAAAGCGTTTGCTCATTATAGGTGGTAAGAGGTTTTACTTCAAATATTTAAAACTTTGACTGCTGATCCTGATTGGTGCTGAAAAGATGTTCTAAAAAGTTTATTAAAATAAATTTTAATTTCTATTAAGAAGAATGGAATCTTTACTCTTTGTATTCTTTTATACTTTACTTGATAGGAGGTTTCAAGAAGATGAGCTTTCTTATTCTGTTTCTACAGTCAAGGGAGAAGAAGTTAAAGTTAAGCTTGGTTCTATTTCCAACTCCAATAATATTATAAATGAAAATTCCACAAAACAAGAAACTAAGAAAGAAGAAATAAAATCTTCTGAAGATAATAAAGCTAAAGCTATGGAGCTATACAATAAGGCTATGACTCTGTTGGATGATGAAAATTACTCTGCAGCTAAGGAATTACTTATACAAGCTTCTCAGCTTGATCCAGAAAATCCTAAAATAAAAGATGCATTGAATAGGCTTCCAAAGTAAGTTTTATAAAGTTTATGTGTAATCTAAATAATTGTTATTATTGCTTTTATTATTGTTTTTGTGTTGTATATTTAGATAAGATTTTGGTATGGTAGGTCGAAGTTTTTTTAAAATAGTTGTTTTCCTACTTTCTCTTTTGTTTATTTTTATATCTTCTTTTGGAAGTATTTTAGAAGCCCAGATGGTAAGTAGTGATATACTTTATTTGAGAGAAATTTCCGAGAGAGGTGTAAGTTTGTTTATTGCAGGTGATTATGAAAATGCTTTGATTCAGATTTCTAATGCTATAGATTTTTCAAAATCTTTATTGATTAAGTTGTCTAATGAGGGGCAAGAATTTGGAAAAGTTGTTGATCTAAGAGATGTAGACTATGTATCTAGCAAAAGTGAGTTAATTACATCTATTAGAAAATTTACAGCTGAATCTGTGAAGTATTATGTTTTAGGGAATATTAATGAATCTGCTAAGAGAATTGTTGCAATACAAAATATCCTAATAATTGTGCAGGATAAGTGTATTGAGAGTATGAATTCTCTGAAAGGTTTCAATAGAAGTTCTGATATAGTTAATAAGAATCCTTTGTATAGAGAAAAAGGAGTTTTAAAAGAAATTGCTAGCCTTAAGAAGAATGTTTTTAGACCTACTGTTGTTGAAAAATACATTGTGGTTACAAATAGAGTTGTAGAAGAGAAGGTTATCAAAGAGGATTTTTTTAGTAATTATTTTTTCGCTTTTTTAGGTTTTGCTGTTTTGCTAGTTATTTTGATTACTTTTTCTGTAGTTAGGTTTTTTGTATTAAGGAAGAGAGTTAAAGATCTTTCAGATATTGTTTAGGTATTTATGGGGAGAGTTATAGTGGTCTCAAATAGGAAGGGAGGTACGGGTAAAACAACTTCTTCGGTAAATATTTCTGCTGGTTTATCTATTTTAAAAGGTAAAAGGGTATTGCTTGTTGATATTGATCCTCAAGCTAGTTCTACTGTCTGGTTAAATTCATCTCCCTTGACACCTTCGCAGTCAATTTTTGGGGTACTTATGGGAGATACCAAAATTGAAAATGTAATTTACAAAACAGGGATTGATGATTTGTATATTTGTCCTTCTCATACATTTTTGTCAAAATTTGAGCCGGTTTTATTTTTTAAGAGAAATGGTGAATTTATTTTTAAGGGGCTTATTGATAGAATAAGAGATAAGTTTGATTATATAATTATAGATCCGCCCCCTAGTGTTGGGATTTTGACTCTAAGTGCTCTTATCTCAGCAGATGAAATTATTATACCCGTGAAGTATGATTTTCTTTCAATTGATGCTACTACTACCTTTCTTAGTGTATTAGCCAAGGTTATTGATAAAAGAAATAAAAATTTGAAAATTGACGGAGTTTTTTTTACCTTTGTTAATCCAGATAAATTTTCTCCGGATGATGTGTATTTTGGGGGTATGAATGTCAGAAAATTCAAATCATTCATTAGTTTTGATGAAAAGTTAGTTGAAAGTGCTAAAAAAACGTTACCTATTTTCTTATCATTTCCTGACTCTATCAGTGCAAGGAATTATCTTTCCCTCATAGAAGAGATAGAAGCTCTTGAGGTTTGATAAATTTTATTTGATAAATTTTTTTATAGTTATATATTATTTATTAGGTCTATGAGGTTTTTGTTGTTTTCTTTTATATTTTTAATTGTTTTTAATTTTTCTTCATTTTCTCAAGTTTTTAAGGTTTATCAAGGTAAGGTAGAAGATTTTATAAAGTACTCTACACCTTTTAGGGATGGTTTTGTTTTTTCAACTCCTAAGAAAGTTTTTTACTTTAGCCTAAAAGATAAAACACTAAGAGAGCTTTCTCAGGTTTCAGATAAGGTAGGTTCTATTATAACATCTCTTTCTTCGTACTCTAATTATATGTTTGTTGGAGGTACAAATGGAGTTTTTGTGTTTGTAAATGATTTTTCATTTTATACCTACATTGGTAGAAATGAAGGACTTAAAGATTTGAATATAACTTACCTTTTTGCAGATGATAAATTCCTTTATATCGGTACAAGGTTTCAGGGACTTTATCTCTTTGATTACAAAAAGAAATTTTTGCAGTTATCTCCTTTTAGTGTTATTAATGGTTTAGTGGATAACTTTGTAAAAAGTACTGCTTTTACTCCTTTTGATAAAATTGTTGCTTCATCTAGGGGTTTTTCAGTATTTGATTATGTTTCTTATTTATTTTTCCCATATTCTTCTAGTGAATATCCTGTACTCTCTGAGTCTGTTTTTTGTGTTTTACCTTACGGCGATGTTGTTTTTGTAGGTACATCTCTAGGTTTGTTTACCTTTTATAAAAAGACAGAACAACTTTTGAGAACAACTTTTAACTACCCTGTTTTTTCAATGTTTCAAATTGGGTATAACTTGATCATTGCTACCTATGATGGTATTGTTATCTATAATATTGATAATCAGTCTTTCTCTTACCTTTCTCAAAGTGGCATAGCAAGTACTGTATCTTTAAATGGTAATAAAATATTCTCTGGTTTTGATACAAAAGAAGGTAATTTTATAGTTTATGAGTACCAAGAACCTTTTCTAAAAATCTCTTCAATAACATTTCCTTCAAAAGGTGAAGCTAGAATAGAGTTAGAATCATATAAGACAGAGAAAATTAAAGATATTTCATTTACAATTTCATCTCTAAACCTTGCAAAAAAAATAGATTTAAAGCCTAACTTAAGTAAATCAGGTAATAGAATTATTGCCACATTTTCAGTTAAAGATATTCCAGATGATACCTACATATTAAATATCTCTTACTTTAACGGAAACAATAGGGAGATTGTAAAAGATATTCTCGTAGTTGATACCTACCCACCAAATATCTTCTTTTCACCTATACCTCTTTTTTACAATGAAAAAAAACTAACTATAATAGGTAGATTACAAAATTCTGACATAAATTATGTTAACTTGTTTGTTAATAAAGAAAAACAACCGGTAGAAATAAATCTAGTAGAGAAAAAGATAATTCTTAATGCTTCACTAACAGAAAGTAGTAACACAATAGAAGTAGTGGCCAGTGATAATTTTAACAATATTGTTTCTAATACTTTTTTGTGTATTGTTGATACAGTTCCTCCTTCAATAGTTTCATCTGATGGTGATATTTTAGTTGAGAGAGATAATTTTCAGGTTAAGGTTATTGATAAGTATGTTGATAAAGTTGTTTTTTCTGAGAAAGTTACGAATTTAGTTGAAAATAATGAAAGTGATGGTAAGGTTTATAAGTTTTCTTTTGTTGATAGAAATATTCAGAAAGTTAAGGTAATTGCTTATGATAGGGCGGGCAATGTTTCTTCTAAGGAATTTAAATTAAAGTTCTCTAATGTTGAAGGGAATATTAGTATATATGCTCCTAGTTCTACTAAGGTTAGTAATGTTGAGTTAAAGGTTTCTTTTGAAGGTAATTTTTCAAAAGCGTTTATTTATAAACAAGGGGTTATTATAGCTAGTTTAGGTAATTTAAAAAGTCTTGCTACGAATGTTTCTTTGGATGTTGGTAAGAACTTTATAAAAGTTGAAGGTTTTTTGGAGAAAGGAGGTAGTGTTAGTAAATCTTACATTATTGAGTATTTGCCTGAGGTTTCCTATCAAGTATCATCTTATCAAGGTACTTCTATGAGTGAACCAGATTTAGCTAAGTTAAGAAATGAATTGTATGGATTAAGAAAAGAAAATGAAGAACTGAAAAGGAGATTAACTGAGCTAGAGGAGTACATAAGAAAAATGTCAGAGGGCAAGGAAGTTAAAACGGTTATTATAGAAAAATCTTCAATATACGATACTTCTTCTATAGTTAAGGCTAATTATGATCCTAATGTTGATAATTTTTCAAAGATTTCTAAAAAACTTTACGGCTCTGAGATTTTTTCTCCTTATTTTTATTACTTGCTTAAAAGTACCAATATATCTTCTCTTGTTTCTGAAAAAGGTATAATTGTTTTACCTAGTAAGAAGCTTATGGAAAGTATTATAAAGCTTGGCGATTTAAAGGTATTTGAAGTTATTTCTTATCTTATAGAGTATCAAATAAACAGAGAATTAGGTAAAAATTTTGACATAAAGTCTTTTTTAAAAAACAAAAATTTAAATTTAGCTGGTAATAGAATTTCCTTGCAGGGGGTTTCTATAACCTTTTCACCTATTAAGGATGGACTTTTAGTTAGTATAAGATAATGGAAATACTTAGCTTCTAATTTTAAGGAAAGAAGTAATTAGGAATTTTTAGTAATTATCTTATATAATAAGTTTATGACACTCCTTGAGGGGATAAGTTATCTTTACTCTCTTACAGATCTTGAAAGGTCTAGAGATTTTTCTTTGATGAAAGAAGGTTTTGTAAATGTTGAGAAAGCTTTGAAGTTATTTAATCTTGATTATAATTCAAAGCCTATTATTCATGTAGCGGGTACTAAAGGAAAGGGTTCTGTTTCTCTTATAACTTCTTACATTCTATCCAAATTTCATAATAAGAAAGTTGGTGTTTTTACTTCTCCTCACTTGGTTAGTATAACTGAAAGAATTTCAATTTTTGATAGAGGTTTTAAAAAAGATATTTCTGAAAGTGATTTTATTAGAATTTTAAATGATGTTAGAAAAGTTAAAGAAGAAAATAATTTGAATTTGACAACTTTTGATTTCTTAACCGTTATGGCGATGATATATTTTTTTAAAATTAATGTTGATGTTATTGTTTTGGAGGTAGGCTTGGGAGGTAGACTTGATTCTACTAATTTTTGTTTGCCTAGGGTTGCCGTTATAACACTTATTGATTATGATCATACAAATGTTCTAGGTAAAACATTAAAGAAAATAGCTTATGAAAAAGCAGGTATAATAAAGTCGAATGTACCAGTTGTTGTTTCAAAACAAAATAAAGAAGTTAAAGAGCTAATCAAAAGGATTGCAGAAAGTAAGAATTCTAAATGCTTTTTTATTGATGAAAAATATAAAATAGATAATGTTAGGTTTAAAGATTTTAATACCTTTGCTGAGGTTGTTAATCTGAATACAAATGAGGTTATAAAGTTAAGAACTTCACTTATTGGAAAACATTTTATTGAGAATATACTTACTTCTTTTGAGGCAACTTCTTTTATTGTTAATGATTCTTCTATCTTGGATATTGATTTTATTATTCCTGGTAGATTTGAGATTTTAAAGAAAAATCCTCTAATTGTCTTTGATGTTGCACATACTCCTAAATCAATCAAGTATTCTGTAAGTACTTTTAAAAAGATCTTTAAAGGAGATTTTGATATTATTATTTCGCTTATGAAAGATAAAGAAATTGAGAAAATATCTAAGGTTTTGTACTCGAGTAATGTTTCTAATGTTTATGTGAAACCTCTTCCTGAAAATGATGGTAGCCAAAAACTTTATGAAAATCTTAAAAGTTTAGGTTTAAATGTAAGTTTTTTGGATAAGATTGAAGTTAAGAATAATATGTTAATACTTGGCTCTTTTAGAATATATGAAGAGGTAAAATATTTAAAGAGTTAGTTTATTAAATTATTACTCAATTAATAGTAAAGGTTTTTATTTTTTACTTACTTAAAAAATTGGTTAATAGGATAGGGAGTTATGAATAGAGAACTCAAGGAGGGTGGTGGATGGGGAACAAAAGGAAGTTTCTCAAACTTCTTAAAAATCAATTCTTAACTCTATCAGGAATAGTAAATAATTTTCTTATAGAAGTTGTAGCCTACTTTGGATTGCTAAATGGTGGTACATAATAGGAAGGCTAACGCCCTCCTACATGGAACTAAAGGGAGGGTGGGTGGGAAGCAGAAAATAAGTTTTCTAAAATTCCTAACTTTTAAGAGAACTAAAAATTTTACTTTTTAACTCTCTAATAGAAGGTATCAAAAGAAGGACGAAGTCCTCCTATTGATTCTTAAGGGGCGGGTTGGAAGATAATAAAAGTATTTTTCAAATATCCTTAAATATTCTTGAAAATTACTAGAAATACTTTTATTATATTTTTAAAATACACTAGGGGGTTTTTATGTTAAGGCAAGTGCTATTAATAACTTTTTTAATTTTTAGTTATACGGTAGTCTTTGGTCAAAGTGGTGCAGTAAAAGATGAAGAAATCAAATTAGAACTTTCAAAGGATTCTCCTTT
>JBMFQU010000090.1:0-7723 GCA_049968435.1 Brevinematia bacterium
CCCTTAAGCATCTACAGGAGGGCTACGCCCTCCTATGAATACCTCCCCTGAGTTCTACAGGATGCTTCACCTCCTATTAATACCTCCATTTAGAAACTGAAGGAAGATATTGGCTCCTATAAGGAAATCTTTTATTTATCCTAATTAAGTTAGAAATAATTAGATACTTAAACATTATTGAAATTTTGACAAAGTAGAGTAATATTTTTATATTTTTAATTTGAGGTATTATATGCTAAATACAATAGAAGAAGCAGTAGAAGATTTAAGAAGAGGTAAATTAATAATAGTTGTAGATAATGAAGATAGAGAAAATGAAGGGGATTTAGTAGGTGCAGCACAGTTTGCTACTCCAGAAATGATAAATTTTATGATGAAGCATGGAAGAGGTTTAATATGCGCACCAATGGATCCAAAACTTACTGAGAAGTTAAATCTTTATCTTATAACAGAAAATAGTGATGATCCTTTTGGGACATGGTTTACCATCTCGGTAGATGCAAAAGAAGGAACAACAACAGGGATATCAGCCTACGATAGAAGTATTACAATAAGAAAACTTGCATCAATTGATGCAAAACCAGAAGATTTTATCAGACCTGGGCATGTATTCCCACTAAAGGCCAGAAAAGGTGGAGTTGTAGTAAGGCAAGGACACACAGAAGCAGCAGTAGATCTAATGAGAATAGCAGGACTCTATCCAGTAGGCGTTATATGTGAAATAGCAAATGATGATGGAACTATGGCAAGGCTACCTCAACTCATAGAATTCGCTAAGAAATTTAATATGAAAATAATATCAATCAAAGATTTATTAAAATATAGATGGCAGAATGAAAAACTCATTGAAAGAGTTGAAGAGGCATTCCTACCAACAAAGTATGGTAATTTTAGAATAATAGGATACAGAGAGCTACCAACAAACAAAGAGCATATAGCTTTAGTTAAAGGTAATCTAGAAAATCAGGAAAATATAATAGCAAGGATACATTCTGAGTGCTTTACAGGAGATATATTAGGGTCGCTGAGATGCGACTGTGGAAATCAACTACAAACAGCACTTGAAAAAATAGAAGAAGAAGGTAAAGGAGTCCTAATATACCTAAGGCAGGAAGGTAGAGGGATAGGACTATTAAATAAAATAAGAGCATACAAACTTCAGGATGAAGGACTTGATACCGTTGAAGCAAATAAAAAACTAGGATTACCTATAGACGCAAGAGATTATGGAATTGCTTTTCAAATACTTAAGGACCTCAAAGTAAAAAGTATTAGACTTATGACTAATAACCCCAGAAAAATAGAAAAGTTAAAAGAGTATGGAATCCAAGTAAATGAGAGAGTACCAATAATAGTTGGATTAAACAAACACAACAAAAAATATCTAAAAATAAAAGCAGATAAAATGGGACATCTTATTGATATATTCTAGTTCATAAGTATATTCATAATTTCATCTAAAATTTTTTCAATCTCCTCAATAAGTTTTAGATCACTTTTATACTCTTCATCTGTATATACAATTAATCTCTTATCAGAAAACTTCTTTCTTATTTCTATATACTTGTTAATAACTGCAATTCTTTCTTCAACTGTATCCAGCGTTTTAGACAATCTTCCCATGGTCATACGTATCTTTTTCATTTCATCAATATCTTTTTGTACTTCCTTATTATCCTTTGTTTTTTGATAAAATGAAATATTGGTGATTTGAGAAAACATCAAATCCATACTTTCAGTAAGTTTAGATAACCTATTTTCTATTTCGTCAATTTTCTTCTTTATTTCGTCAATATTTTCAGTATTTTGAAAATTAGTAATATACAATATGTTCGTAACTCTATTGGTATTTACAACCTCTTTACTTAAAACAACTTCTTGAGTTTTGACAACCATAATCTCATTAGTAACAAGAATAAGATTCGTGATAGGTGAACTAGGGATATTCTCTACATTCGTAACAATTTCTTGAACATTAGTTTTTTCTTCTTTAGTAACCTCGTAAACTATTTTCTCCTCTTTTTTACTTATATCTTCCTTCTCAATAACTGGAGAAAATGGAGTGGTTGATAGAAATACTACAAAGTTAGTGCTTTGATTAGGAGAAAGATTTATATTCTCGAAAAATATAGCAATAGCACAGTCTTCACTACTCGTTTCAGAAAACCTATACCTAAGAAAAGTAGAAGGTTCAACAAACCAATCAGAATTATCTAGTTTCCTCCAATTTGAGAAAAGAATCCTAGCAGGTGAGCCTTTCCAGTAAATGTAAAGATTATTAACCTTTTCTACATCAGAAGAAGAGACAACATAAGAAACCATATTTTTATAATCAATAAGCAACTCATAATCTATCGCAGTTTTACCATCTAAGAAAAACTTTGGTAAAGATTCATTTTCACCAAAAATAGTATCTAAAAGATACCTAACATTAACATTTTTAGAAATATTCGTAAGATTTAGAGCAAAAACTTTTATCTGCAAACAATCATCTACTTTTGAAAGGGAATTAGGAATAAAATTAAAAGTTACATCAAACTCAATCCCATCAATAACTGTAGAGAATCTTAAAGAACCATTTTCCAAAGTAACACCTTTTATTATATTACCCTCATTAGCTTTATACGATAGATTATCTACCTTAAAAGAAATATACGAAGTAGGAGGAATATCAAAAAAAAGAAGATTTCTTGAATACTCCCCAGATGGAATAAATTCCCTCTGTAAAGTAAAGCGATAATTTATATCATCAACTAAAAGCCTCAAATATTTATTTTTATATTCTACTAATGTGGAATAAGCAGAAAAACCAAAAGCAGTGAAGGAAAACAATAATAATATAATCCTTCTCATCTATTACTAACCTCCATTTTCTTATTAATTAGCTCTTGAATCAGCAAAGCTTTTTCACTTAACTTCAATAATCTGTTCTTTATATCAGTAAGTCTATTCAACTCTTCAAGTTGTTCTTCTTTTTTGTTTATTTCATCAACTTTACCTTTAACTTCTAGTAAGTTAGTAATAAAATTACTACTTACCTCTAAATCTTGAGGAGAGTAATTTGTAACAAAATTAGTCAAATAGTTTGTATAAACTAAAACTTTCTCCGAAGATAATTCTTCAGAATTAGTTAAATAAACAGTATTAGTTATATAGTTTGTGTAAAAAACAAAATTAGTAACAACGAAGCTATCATTGGTAGAAAAAGATTTCGCTATACTCTGAGAATTAGTATAGCTCGGTAAAACTTTTTTTACCTGCAATCCCTTGTCATGTTTAGCACTCCTATCAAGGTAAAGATTTTTATCTTTTATTCTTGAAAGTTCTGAAAAGATTTTCTGGTATTTATCATCATTACCCTCTTCATAGTAAATAACACCAAGCGTTTCCATCGCTTTAATCCAAATTAAGCTTCCCTTCTCTAACCTCTTTGTAGAGATTAATAAATATCTTTTAGCAAGATCATATTGACCTTTATCATAGTAAATAAGCCCCAAATAGAAACAAGACTTAGGAAATAAAGAAGATTCAGGGTATTCCTCAAAAATTTTAGTAAGCCTATCAATAGCATTGTCATAATCACCAGAGTTATAGAAATTCAAACCAGAATTAAAAAGCACCTCGGCCAAAGAAGGGAAAGCATAATAAGAAATTAGAAAAAATATTACAAATAATATAATTCGCTTCATGATATAATTATATTATCGTAAAACCAAAGTATCTAATTTTAAATCTTTTAGAAAGCTCTCTCTGCTTCCCACCCGCCCTCTAGTGCAACAGGAGGCTTCACCTCCTTTTATACCTCCTATTTAGAAAGAGTAGAATTAGAAAGATTAGAAAGCAACAAAAATAAGATTTATCTTTACCAATTCCGTTAGAAGGTAAAATTTCTACTTCTCCTAATTGAAGTTAGGATTTTTAAGAAAACTCTTTTTGCCTCACACCTACCCGCCCTTTAGCATCTACAGGAGGCTTCGCCTCCTATTAGGTACCACCCTTTAGTTCTTTATGAAAGTTATAACTTCCTATTCTATTAGGTGATTTTTAGGTAAGAAAAGATAAAAACCTTTACTTCTAACAGAAGTTAGGAATTTTAGTAAATTTCTTTTAGTGTCCCGCCCGCCCATCCTATAGTTCCATGTAGGAGGGCTACGCCCTCCTATGATACCTCCCTTTAGTCACCTAAATTAGCTTACATTTCTTTAATAAAGTTATCTGCTATTCCTGATAGAAGTTAAGAAATTTTAGAAACTTCTTTTAGTTCCACCCCTACCCTTTACTTATTGGATATCGGAGATAGAATATAAAATATTCTCTAGCCCCCAATTATCAAATCCAGAATTACAATAATTTTTCTAACATTTTCAGTTAATATTGAAAAATCTATATATAGTAATAATAATATTGTTATGAGAAGAATTTATTGTATATTTTTGTTGATATTTTTATCCTCTCTTTCTTTCGGACTTGTAAACCAAAATGTGTGTATAATTGCTAAAAATCCTGAAGACAGTGTATTTGAGATGCTTCTAGAAAATGAACTTTCTAAGAGTACTAATATCAATATCTATTATTCTTTTAAATATGATGAAAACACAGATCCCTTAGAATTTATGTTCTCACAAAAAATTTCTGGGTTAATAGTTATAAACAAATCAAACCTAACAATATACAATACAAAAGGTGAAATAACAAACCTTGCAATAAGAGATCAAAATATCCAAGAGTTCGTAAACCTCATAATCAGCCTATTCCCTCCCAAAGAGAAAGAAAAAATAGTTAAAGAAATAGAGAAAATAGATTATGTAAGTCAACTTGAGGAATATAACCCTAAACATTCCATATCAATAGGTTTAGGAATAAACAGTGATCATTCTAAAATATCAAATAATTGGTGGTATGAGCAGGGTGGAAGCAAAATATTACCAATAATTGAATACTCACTCAATACAAGATATGTCTATTTTTCACTTGGATTAGGTATACCAGATATAGGTATATCAGATAGATGGAAACTATCTTCCCAATTGGGTTTATGGCTGTTCAAAAGTTTTTTGCTCATTGGTATTGAAAGTTCTTTAATTAAACTAAGCTATGAAACTAAGAATTTTAAAGACAGGTCTGGAAACCATTTACAAACTCAATTATCAAACTTTTCATTAACCTTATTAAATCTTACCCCTCTTCTAAAGTTTAAGTTCTCAAAAAAAGATATACTAACAATATCTCCCATCTTAACACTACCAATAGTAGTAGCCACAGAAAATCTAACTTTAGAAAAGACTTTTGATTCAGATGGACCAAAATTTTTAGGAATAAATATATCTGTAGAATTAGGTGTAACCAAAAATATATCTGTAGGATACCATCTCAAACTTATACCAGGAGGCTTAAACTCAGAAGGATATATAGGATCTGATATAAAATTTGGATTAGATATATACTCTGAAAGTTATATATCTCTTAAATACGAAATATAGGAGAAAAACATGAAAAGATTTATAATTTTAACTTTACTAATTTTTTTAACAATAAAATATAATTACAGTCAAACCACTAATAGCACTAACGGATGGACAGTTGGTATATACAATATAAAAAGCTATGATACTACTACATCAAGTATAGCAACAAGTATAAAATCCTCAATCTCATTAATCCTATCAAAGAGATTTAATATAGTTAGAATTGATGAGGACACAATAGATAAGAAAGAACTATTAAAAAGAAGTGTAAAAGGGAAAATAGATTTTGTAATATACGGATTTATAATCAAAAAAGATCATCAAACCTACACTTTAATCCTTCAATTGCAAGATGTAGCAAATGAAAGTATTAAGCTATCAAGAGACTATTCTTTTGAGTATAACCCTGATTTAATATTTGAGGCAATTGATAAAATCGTAGCAGACTTCTCAGATGGTATCTTAAGAGTAGTACCCAAATACGAAGAAAATTTAGCAATAGAATACCGAAAAAAAATAAAAGAAAAAGAAACATTATTCAGAGTGCCCGGCAATTTCTTTGTCTCACTATTACTCAATAACTATACAACGATTCAGGACAATTACACTTCATCCATTATCTACCCATCTATTTCTTTTAGGTATGTAAATGACACAGAAGGTGGAATATTCGGAAAAGGTTGGTTTTCATACATAGAAATTCCAGATCCTATAGTTTCACTCCGATTATTCCAAGATTCACAAGAATCTAGCTCATTTTTTTTTGGAAAAGAAGCAAAAATTGGTTTGGGAACAAAGATCGTAAATTCCTTTGGATTAGGAATTGAATTCCTAATAGTAAAGGAATTTGAATTTCTATTTTCTTATAATTCTTATAATGAAGTAAGAAACCTTATGCTATCATTTACTCTATATCCATCTTTTTATATTACAATATTAGACAAGTTATCAATTTTCTTTTCAGAGATATACTACTCACCCCAAGGTTTTTCTTTATCACTAAAGATAGGAGATTTAAGCGATAGCAATATTGAAATATTAAAATTGTCATCAACAACATTAAAGTTAGTTTACAACGCTTTTGACATTATAAGCATTGAAGGTAAAATTCAATACAATATTGTAGAAGCATCCCGAGCCACTTTCATTAACAACAATACAGATATTTCTATAGGTATAGGTATTTCAAGGAAATTCTACTTCTGAACAGAAGATTTCATATCGTCTATAACAGATAATACCTCTTTAACCTTTTCTTTAACTAAACTATCTTCTATTTTTTCAATATCAAAAAACTCTTTAAATCTCTCAACAAACAATATTCCTTCAAGGTGATCAATCTCATGTTGGATCGCCTTAGCAAAATATCCACTAGCATTAATAATATTTTTTCTACCTTCAAAATCAAAATATTCAACTGATATAGAATAAGGTCTAAGTATAGGTAAGTATAAACCTGGTACAGACAGACAACCCTCTTCCTCTAAATAATACTTTTTTGACTTATTTTTTATAACAGGATTTATAAGAATAACTTTTCCTTCATAACCTGCAGGGGCAACATCAACAATAGCAATTTTTAGAGGTACACCTATTTGAGGAGCAGCAAGACCAACACCATTACTATTTTTCATAACTTCAAACATCTCATCAACCAACTTTCTAATATCATCATTAAACTCAACAACTTCTTTTGATGGTAAATGTAAAACTTCACTTCCGTATTTCAATACCTCTTTCATCAGATCCTCCAATCTAAAATTTAACAAAAAGCTTAATTACTTTCAATTTTAACATAACTTTAAACTTAATCAAGAATTTTATTCTTCTAACCATCACACTGGAGTTTTTTATGATAATTTTATTTTCTCATTAGGTAATTAGCTTATTGATAAATTCTATTAGAGATTTAAAAAGTAAAATATCCACTTCTCCTAAAGAAGTTAGGACTTTTAGGAAAATTCTTTTAGTGCCCTGCCCACCCTTAAGATTTAACATGAGGGCTACGCCCTCCTATTAGGTACCACCCTTTATTCATTCAAAGTAAGATAACCTTCCTAACAAAGTTAGAGATTTTTTACTTTTCACCATATTAGATTAGCCAAGGCTACGCCTCCTAGTGGTACCTTCTTAAGAATTCCAAAGTAAGCTTCGCCTTCTCTGCTTCCAGTAAGAAAGTTATAAAGATCTTTCTTAATAGTTAATATTTTAGAAGTAAGAAAGGTAAAGCATTTACTCCTAATAGAAGTTAGAAATTT
>JBMFQU010000091.1:0-7579 GCA_049968435.1 Brevinematia bacterium
CTGCCCTCATTAACGAGGGATTGCGACTCGATAATCCGGCGGATACCATTCAGGATAACAAGAAACCCTGTGGAAACCTGCCCTCATTAACGAGGGATTGCGACAAGGTCCCTGGCCCTAATAGTGAGTAGTAAAAAAAATAAAAATTAGTGGAAACCTGCCCTCATTAACGAGGGATTGCGACCAGAAATCTCTCTAACACTCCAACCACTTGCCACTGACAGGTTTGTTTGTATCTTTCTGAGAGAGGACTTTTTACTTCTTTCAGTTTAAAATATCTGTTAAACTTGCCTGTTTTGAAAAACTCATTCCATTGGAGTTCTGCTATTTCCTGTGCAGTTTTTCTGTATTCTTTTAGCACCTGCTTCACTTTTTCTGCTTTTCCTTTATTGGGAAAGCATGGATACATATATGCTCTGATGATTTTCTTTTCAGTCATCTTGGTTCTCCCGTGTTATCTCTTTTATTATCTTTTCAGTTTTTCTCTTTGCCCTTCTAAGCCCATAGAGTTTAGCAGAGAAACTGTAAATTACTGCTACAAAATCTTGGATTAAATCTTCTTTCTCTTTCTTATAAAAATATTTTCATAAATATCATCGTAAATTTTTATCAATTTCTCTATTTCTTGAGTAGGAACTTCTATCTTGGTAAATTTTATTTGTAAAAAAAGAAAATTCCAAAGATAAAAAACCCTAATAAAAACTTAGTAAAAACCTCAAATCTTATCCTTTATTCTCTCCTTATTTTTTTTCTACTATAAAAATCAAATTTTTAGGAATAATAATTTTAGTTTACGGCTAAAACTATATTTCCTGCATCATCATAAACTTAAGAAAAATTATTTATACTTATTATTAGATCTAGGAGTAGAAAAAAGTTATTTCCTAACACATGTGCATTTTTGGTAGATTTCCAAGAATCTAATTAACTAAATATGAAGAATTCTGATAGTGAAAAAGACGATAAAGGATTCTTTAAGGTTTATCCAATAGCTATAGTTACTCCAGAAGGTTTAAAAAAGTACAGTACTGAATTCCAAACGCAAAAATTTGAAAGTTTTCAAAAAGTCCTTGCTAAATGGTACAAAAAAACTCATGCAATTTGTTTATGTCCGGGAAAAGGCAAAAAGAAATTAGCAATAAAATATTACGAACCAACAGGAATCTACTATCTTTCTAGATACCCAAAATCAGGAAATGACCATTCAAAGGACTGCATTTATAGATATTCCCCAGAAACAATCACAGAAAGTGAAGACACCAAAGAAACAATGTCTTTAAGACTTAGTAAAACAGTTTCTCCTAGAAGAAAAAAGAAAATAAAAAAAATTAGCGAAAAAGATATTATTAATAAGAAGGAAAGTCAACTTCAAGAACACCTAAAAGTAAAAAGAGAAAGTCCACGAGTTTCTTTAATAGATTTTTTTAACATAGTTTGGAAAAAAGCAGGATTAAATTCTTGGTCTTCTAAAAAAGACAAATTTATAAATTATAGCTATATACTACAAAGAATTAGAGCAGTTTCTAAAAACATCAAGGTAGGGGGGCGAAAACTTCTTCATGTGCTTTCTACTTCTATTTTAAACGGAGATAAAGAATTTGCAGATATAAATGAAAAAACTTTGAACATGGTATACACAAGAAAGGCAAGAACTGTGTTTTTTGGATTTCTTCGAAAATACAAAGAAGGAATTACTAAACTTCCTGACGACGACAAAAAAGATTGGGAAGTTCCGATTCTTGATTATTCAAAAAAAATAAAAATAGTTCTACACAAAGATTTAGTAAAAAAGGTTAAAAAAAAGTTTAAAGACAAGTTAGAGCTTTGGCAAAAAGGTTATTTGACGTTTTGTGTTTGTCTTGCTGATGTGGAAAAAGAAAAAGGGAGTAATATTTTTATTTTGAGACCTGTTGATTTAGCGCTTGTTAATCTAAGTGAAAAATTCATTCCAATTGATTCTGAAGAAGAGGCTCAACTAGAAAAAAATCTAAGAAAAGAAAAAAAAGCATTTAAGAAAGTTCTTATTTCGAAGGAAGAAAAAAAAGGATTATCAAAGTTTGTTCTTTTTGATAAAAAAATGCAAAAAGAAAAGAAGATTTAAAAGATAAGGTACGAAATCTGTGTAGTTCCTGAAAATTTTATATCTTCAGATGGAGAGCTAATATGTTATTATATGATATCAAACGATGTTAAACTTTGGTAAGCACAAAAGAAGTTAAATTTATGATAGCAGGTTTTGGAGAAATAATAACCCTTGAAAAAACCGTAAAATATCTAAAAAATAGGAAAAAGGATACTATGGAGGTTTTAAAAAACAAGAGAAGAACATACGGAGAACATCTAACTTCTATTAGTAGGTTCAGAAAAACAGGGTTTTACTCTCCAAACATAGCCAAATGACCCTGTTTTTCCGTCCACCCTGCAGGATAAAAATCCTGCCTACTACCCCCTATCCACAAGGATTCGGGGGATACTTTGTAAAGTAAATCAATAAGCTTTAGTTTGATTGGATTACAGAGTTTAACAAATAGAATTTTCAGGTTATCGTAAAAGCTAAGTTTAAGGAGCTTAGCTCCTACTCTCAGAATGTTTAAAGCACCTACCAAATCTGCATGAAACATCTTGTTAACTACTATGTCTTTAAAGGTGTTGCCTTTCCTCTCTCCTTGGCACAGGCTTTTGTCTTTTGTTTCTTGAACTCTGACAATATCAGCAAAAGGAGAAGTCTTTGAAGTGTAACTCTCATCTACTTCTACCACTTCCATTCCAAGTCTCTGGGCTTTATATTTAATAAGCTCTATCAGTCTTCTAAATGGGATTAACACAAACTCTTGATTGGTCTTCTTGCCTAAATTTATCCCATTTTTACTTTCAAGTGCATTCTTCCCTATGTAGATAACTTTATGTCCTGTTTCATAAAGTAGTTCTACAAGTCTTTTTGATATCTTGTGAAGATTGTTATTCATCCACCTCTTCCTATGAGCGGACAAGATTTTCTCTTTAATCTCAAGTTCCCTTAGTTTTCTCTTAAGCTCTCCTGTATTTTCGCAACTTCTACTCTTTATTTTATTTTTCAGATGATCTATCTGAGATCTCAGTTTTGCTCTCTCTTTGTTAAACCACTGATTAAAAGCTTTTATCTCTTTGCCTGAAATTATGAAGCTTTTTAGCTTAGGATTTTCACTTACAACACAAAGGAGTTCATCAAGTCCTATGTCTATTCCTGCTCTGTATTCTTCTTTAACTTCTCCCCTTTGTTCTTCCCTTTCATAAACCACATCTACATACAAATCGTCCCCAAAAAACTTTAGCCTCACAGATGAAACTCTGTAAGGAAAGTCTTTAGGAAGCCTGACTTTCAAATACTGTCCTTTCCTTAGCTTGATAACTAAGTTGTTGTTCTCTATCTTGAAAGTGTTAGCATTGGCTTCTGCAGAGAAGTTCATTAGGTATTTTAACTTCTTGGGTTTTGGAGGCTTTGGTTCTGATTTGAACTTCTCAGGGTTTTCTCTGTAGCTTCTGAGTGCTTTGAAAAAACTCATAAAGTTCTTCACAACTTGACGGATTATGTATTGAATAAAATGAGAATTACCAATCTTCTCTTTCTGGGCTTTAAGTTTTTCAAGAAGTTCCTTTAATTCCTCACTGCTTTCTATGTTTTCTAACGCTTTCTCAAACTCCTCTTTGTAGTTCCCAGAGTAGTTTTTAGAGAGAAGTCCGTAGAGTATGGACTGATTTAGGAGAGTTTTACTATAAAGCTCGTAATATTTTTTGATGAATATTACAAGAATGTTTTTGAAGTGAGCAAGGTCTAAGAGGAAGTTTCTTATCTTTTTCTTCCTTTCTTTACCACTTATCCTTATAGAAAGAACTTTTTTACGCAATAACATACTCTATAGTCTTCCTTAGTTTTTTCAAGAAGATACCTATAGACACTATCTTTGTCATACTCATATCTTCCATTTGGTAGTTTCACTGATTTAATCTTTCCTGCCTTCCTAAGCCTTCTTAACGTGCTTCTTGATATTCTCAAAACTTCTATTACTTCTTTTGGCTTCATAATAACATAAATATAATCATTAGACTACATTAAGTCGAGATTTTGTAAATTTTTAGTATGATATCTTTATAAATATCAAAAAGTTTCCAGTCTTCAAGTCTTCAACTATTTATAAAATTTAAAATATGCTCTTCTCGAGATTAAAAAAACTATGATCTTTTTTGTTGTTTCTAATAAAGAAGTATAAAAAGAAAAGGAGAATAAAAAGATGAAATATGAAATTCTTGGTAGTTCTTTTGCTTCTTATTTAAAAATAACGCTTAACGTAGGTGAAACAATTTACGCAGTTCCTGGAAGTTTTGTATTTTTAAATGGAGAGGTAGACATTGAAGCTACAGGGCAAGGACTGTTTAATGCAATTAAAAGAAAAGTTGCAGGTGGGAAAAATTTCTTTTTTGTAAAATATACTGCCAAAAAAGAAAATACTACTTTAATTCTTGCTCCTGATTCTCATGGAATGATTATTCCCATTCCTGTGAAAGCTATTCCAGTTGTTATTCAAGATAAATGCTATTTTGCTCACACTTCAGGGCTTAAAATAAGCACGACTTTTGTTGGAGTAAGAGGTCTTTTAACTCAAAGTGGTTTTATGTGGCTTAAAGCTGAACCAGACATGGGTGGAGAAGGAATAGTTTTTGTGAGTTCAGCAGGAGAGATTGAAAAGATTGCTATTGAAGATAACGAAGTTAAAGTTGATCCTAAACATATTGTATGTTACAGTGCGTATCTTGATATCGGACTGGCAAAATTTGGAGGAATTTCTTCCTTTCTTTTTGGAAAAGAAGGCTTAATTTTTTCGATAAAAGGTAAAGGCAATTTGTGGCTTCAGACAAGATCTCATTTAGATTTTGAAAACAAAAATCTTCAAGAAAAACAAGTTTAAGTTTTTTCTTCTGATATTAAAATAAAATCAAAAACAAAAAAGAAAAGATATTAGTCTTCTTTTTTTACAGTAAATTCCTTAAAAAATAAAAGGTCTAAATTATTTGAAAAAAATACTAAAAAAAGAGGTGTGTTTTCATGCTTGATAAAAATATTCTCAACTCAATAGTTTCAAATATAGTAGATCTTCTCATTCAAAAGAATGCAGACTACGGAGATTCTTATTTCAAACTAAGAGACGATTTTGGCAAAATAAGTTTTATTGTACGTTTAGTAGACAAAACCGAAAGATTGAAAAATCTTGCTAAGAAAGAATCTTATTTCTTCTCTGAATCAGAAGAAGATACAATTAAAGATATTATTGGTTATTGCTTACTAGAACTCTATTATAGATACCACTACAATTCCTCTAACAAGTAGATAAAAAAAAATCTAATTGTTATAATAAGTTAAAAGAGATTAAAATAAATCAAAAAACTAAGGAGGTGCCAGAATGACCAAAGAAGAGCTTGTAAAAGCAATTGCTGAAAAAGCTGGAACCACTAAAGCAGTTGCTGAAAAGTGCTTAAATGCTTTTATGGAAACTGTAGAAAAAGTCCTGAAAAAGAACGGAGAAATGCGTTTGGTTGGTTTTGGTACTTTTAGAGTTGTTCAAAGAAAAGAAAGAAAAGGTAAAAACCCAAAGACTAAAGAAGATATAACTATTCCCGCAAAAAAAGTAGTCAAATTTCAACCAGGAAAAAAACTGAAAATTTAACAATCAATGACTCCCTCCCACCTTTTCAAAGGTGGGGGGAAAGTACGAAAAAGATAATTTTTATTAGCAATTTCTTATAATTGTCCTAACAAAAAGTTAAAACCTAAAAATCTTCAAAACTCAAAACCAACAAAACATGAAATGGTTTGCTCTTGTTAAAGAGATAAATTCAAAAAAACTTTTCTTAATTGAACTTGAAGAAGACCTAAAAACATTCAAAGAAGCTAAACTTAAAGTATCTCAAATTCTTAAAGAAGAAAAAAACGAAAACTTTGAACTTGTAGGGATCTTTTCTGAATGTATTTGTTATCAAAAAGAACTTAATCAAAGCTGACTGGAAAAAGGTTCTGGTTTATGCAAATGAAAGCCTTGAAAATATGAAGCCTTTATATCGTAAAATGAAAGTAAAAAATCTTCATGGTTTTCTACTCCTTCAACATAGATCTTAACACGTTCTCTTGTTACAAGTTCTCTTGAAAGATTAAATAACCAGACAAGAATTATTTCGTCTTTCGAGAAACTAAATGAAAATTTATTCTGAAAAAATTTTGAATATTGACGAAGGAAAAAAGCATCTATTTTAACTCCATCTAAAGGGAGCAAAATTAACATATCAATATTTGCTCTCTCTGTACCAAAATCATCAAGAACAAAATTTAGCCCTTTTTGTGAAAGAAAAGTAAGAATTTCTTTCAAAGTGGCTACATCAACTGGAAAAATCGAAGTTTCTGTAATTTCTATACAAAGTTTTTTTCCTATACTTCTAGCAAATTTAACAAGCCTTTCTAAACAACACACTTCCTGTGGAAGATAGCTTGGTGAAAAGTTTAAATGATATTGTATATTAGAATTACTACTCGTTTTCAAAAAGTTATAAACGGAACTAAGAACAGACATATTAAAAAGATATTCTAGTTCTTCTTCTTTTCTGATGATTGGAAGAAAATCTTTAGGGTAAATTATTTTTTCATCATCTTTAAGTCTTGAAAGTATTTCTTTACCAATTACATTACGATTTCTGTCAAAAATTTTTTGAAAGTGTAAAATAAGGTTTCCCGAGGTTAAAAGTTTTTTTATTTTGTTTACTTTTTCTTTGTATTCTTTAACAGTTTTTTCAACCTTTTCGTATGGAAGAATTAAATCAAAAGGGTCAATAAGGGATTTTTCTAAAGCGGTGTTTAAAACTTCAGAATCAATCTTTATTGAAGGAGTGAGGTTATATATTACTCTTGTTACCCTGCAAAAGATACTATCTAGATTTTCTTTTTTAGCACCAAATAAAGAATTTTCGATTAATTCCAGAACTTGTTGAAAATTAACAATCTCAACAAAAGTCTTGTAAAAAACGAATCTATTAGAAGAAAAGGATATTTTGTCAAAATTAAGAAAATAAAACTTAATATTGTCATGAAAAATTTCACAAGGAGATTTTAAAAAAACCAAAATTATTTCTGCTTTCAATTCTGGAAACATCTTCACCTCACTTAGTCTAATTAAAGTCCTACTTGTTTTAATAATTTAGAACTAAAAATTTCAAAGGGTTATTAATAGGACTAGATGAAATTCACCAAGGAGCAAAGAGTTTTTCTGTTTTACCAGCAAGACGACATTTTATTTGTGTAAGTAAACCAAAAACATTTAAATCAGAAATAAAAACTAACTTTCTCATTAACCATTCCAGTCTGCTACTATCAAGTTTCTAATAATTAACAATAAAACAATCAAGAAGAATAATACATGACCAAAGCAGAGAGAATAAAAAATACAATTCAGAGAACAAAACGGAAAACAAAGGAATACCGGAAGACTTTAAAGCCTGTTACTTTTCAACTCAAACTCCAGAATCTTTCCAAGAGGAAAAAAGAAACCCTTGAAAGAGC
>JBMFQU010000092.1:0-7460 GCA_049968435.1 Brevinematia bacterium
GAAGAATATAATAAGAAGGTTATAACTTTCCTAATGAACTAAAAGGTGGGAGGGTGTGGAACAAAAATAAGTTTCTTAAAAATCCTAACTTCTATTAGGAGTAGGTGCATTGTCTTTTTTAACTTATAAAAGAGTTACTATTAATACAAATCTTTCTTAACTTTCTTATTGGGAGCATTTAACTTAAGGTGTAGACTTTGCTTAATCTAATAGGGAAAACGAGGAACTAAAAGAATTTCTAACTCTATCAAGAATAAGGACTTATCTTATGGGAGGTCTAAAATACATTAAGGAGTTTTTGGGAATATTCATATTCCTATTTTGAGGTAAATTTGAGGCAAAAACTTTCCTGTTGGTTATTTGAATAATGGAGAAAGTTTTTTATAATATTTCTCTACTTTTTGGAGGTTTTATGAAAGTTAGATCTACTACAGTTATTGGTATTCTTAAAGACGGTAAGTTAGTAATGGGGGGTGATGGTCAAGTAACATTTGGAGATACTGTACTTAAGTCTAATGCTAGAAAGATAAGGAAAATTTTTGATGATAAAGTATTGGTCGGGTTTGCTGGTGCAACTGCTGATGCTTTTGCTTTGCTTGAGAGGTTTGAGGGGCATCTTAAGGATAATAATGGTAATATTATGAAGGCAGCTGTTAGTTTGGCTAAAGAGTGGAGGATGGATAAGTTACTTAGAAGACTTGAAGCACTTATGATTGTTGGTAACTCTGAAAAAATATTAATCCTCTCTGGTACAGGTGATGTTATTGAGCCAGAAGATAATATAGCTGCTATTGGCTCAGGTGGTCCTTATGCTCTTGCAGCGGCTAGGGCTTTCTTAAAAGCTAATCCTAACCTTGATCCAAGATTTATCGTTGAAGAATCTTTAAAAATTGCAGGTGAGATATGTATTTATACCAATAAAAATATTCTTGTTGAGGAACTTTAATGCCTGTCATAGACACCACTACAGGTTTGTTTTTAGTTTTTTTGATATCTACTATTCTTCTTTATTTATTGGGTAGAGTTAATATTTCTTTCATAGTTTCATTAATATTAAGTGGTATAATTTTAGGCCAGTTTTCTCTAATATACGAAAATGAAATTTTTAAAGAGATTGCTGATTTTGGATTGATTTTTATGTTGTTTTTTGTGGGTGTTGAATTTTCTTTAAGAACTCTATGGAACTATAGAAAAGAAGCTATATTTCTTGGAGTAGGGCAGATACTTTTTACATTCATTGTTTTTTTCTTAATATCTTATTTGGTTTTTTTAGATTGGAAAATTTCTTTTATAATTTCTAGTGTTTTTACTATATCTAGTACGGCTATGATCATATCAATAGTTGAAAAGAAAGGGGTTATAGGGGTTAGGTATGGTAGAATTTCTTTTTTGGTTGCTTTGATACAGGATATATTCTCGATAATTATTTTGGTATTACTACCATTTATTGTAGATAATTCAGGAGGTCTAAATAATAATTTAATTCTGGGTATTTTTGTTTTTATTTTGTACTTTTATTTACTTTACCGTTTTACTAAGACAAAATTTTCTGAAATGTTGGTTGTAAGGGATAGGTATTTACTGGTTTTCTTGGCGATACTTATAAGTTTTGGTAGTGCTTTTGTTGCTAAGGTTTGTGGGCTTTCTCCTTTCCTCGGAGCTTTCTTGGCAGGTATGATAATTTCTGAATCGTCTTTCGGAAGGCAAGTTGCCTCAGAGATTTTTCCTATAAAAGAGATTTTTATAGGTTTTTTCTTTATATACATAGGTGCTTTGGTTAATTTGAAGATCTTTTTTGAAAATATTCTTATTATTCTAGGTTTAACTGCTGGGGTTATTATTTTAAAATTTGGTATAATGTTTTTGATTTCACTACTCAAAAGGGAACCTATTGAACATAGTATAAAATCTTCTTCTTTATTATCGAATGTTGGGGAGTTTGGTTTGTTAATACTCTCTATTGCTCTTTCTACTAATATCTTGGATGTAAAAATATTTTCTATATTTGTAGGTGTTATTGTTTTTAGCATTGCTATTGGTCCTTTCTTATTTTCTTTTTCTGAATATCTTGAGAGAAAGTTTCCTTTTCTTAGGATTAGGAAAATTAATAGAAATGTTTTGGGAGAGTTTGATGTTTTAGTAGTTGGATATGGTCCTATAGGAAGGAAGGTGGTTAAAATTTTGAACGATCACAATATATCTAATGTTATCCTTGAGATGAATTATGAGACTGTTAGTAAGTTTGATAAGTTGGTAAATATACACTTTGGGGATGCTAAGAGGGAAAGTATATTAAGGTGGTGTGGTTTAGAAAAAGCTAAGTTACTTGTTATAACTGTGCCTATTGTTGATGAGGTAATATATATTGCTGAGAAAGCAAAATCTATAAATCCTGATATTATAATTCTTGCTAGAGTTAGGTTTGAGAGTCAAATTACTTTGTTGAAGGATATAGGTATACAATATGTTTTATGTGATGAAACTAGTGTTGCTGAATTTTTTTCTAAGTTTGTTATGGATATACTTTCTATCAAATAATATTTTATTCTTCTTTAACTATTTCAAATTCGCCAGTTTTGAAGTTATAATTGTATAAATCTCCAGTTTTTATCACGAAGTACCATCCATATATTTTCACTTCTCCATTTTCAACTTTTTCTTTCACAAATGGGTATGTTAGTAAATTTTCTAATTGTTTTACAACATTTAGTTTTTCTGTGATTTCACTTCTTTTTTCTAAGTCTTTTTCATTTATTAATTGTTTTACTTTTTCTGGTATTTCTTTTGAGATAGAAATCCACTTTTTTACATTAGGTTTATCTTTAAGTTTTTCTTCTTCTAGGTACAATGCATTACATCCTCCGCAATTTGAATGACCACATACAACTATATTTTGTACGTTTAGCACAAGTACTGCATATTCTATTGCTCCTGCTACTGATGATGATATATCTGAATTTTCATAAGGTGGTACTATGTTTGCTATGTTTTTTACTACAAAAAGTTCCCCTGGTAATGAATTAGTTATAAGCTCTGCTATTACTCTGCTATCCGAACATGTTATAAAAAGAGTATGAGGTTTTTGTTTATTCCCTAATGATTCGAATATATCTTTATAATTTGGGAAATTTTGTTTTTTAAAACTTAAATATTTTTGTATTAGAAAATCTTCAATATATAAACTCCTCCTTTATGTTTTATTTTAGTTAAAATTTACTTAAAAGTAATGTTTATTATTTTTTATCATAATTTTGGTAACCTGTGTTTTGTAGTTTTTGGTCTTTTTGGATTACTTCATCTTTCATTTTATTTTTGAAGTCTTTTAGTTTTTTGTTGAGTATTGGATATTTTATTGATAGTATTTCTATAGCAAGTAATGCTGCATTTTTAGCTCCGTTTATTGCTACTGTAGCCACTGGTACTCCTCCTGGCATTTGTACTATTGAAAGTAGAGAATCAAGTCCATTTAAAGAAGATGTTTTTATAGGTACTCCTATAACTGGTAAAGTTGTTATTGAAGCTGTCATACCAGGTAAGTGCGCTGCTCCTCCTGCTCCTGCTATTATTACTTCTATACCTCTTTCTTCGGCTGTTTTTGCGTACTCAAACATTTTTTCAGGAGTTCTATGTGCTGATACTATATGTATTTCATATTCAACATCAAAGTCTTCTAAAACTTTTGCTGCTTCTGACATAATAGGCAAGTCTGAATCGCTACCCATTATTATTCCTACTTTCATACTTTTCTCCTTTTACTTTTATTTTTGTTTTTACAAATCTAGCTTTTTCTATAGCTTTTTCCAAGTCTTTGTCTATTATTGTAATGTGTCCCATCTTTCTCAAAGGAAAAGTTTCTTTTTTCCCGTATATATGTGCATATGTTCCAGGTATTGCTAAAATTTCTTCAAATCCTTCATATATGGGTGTTCCATAATAGTTTTCTTCTCCTAGTAAGTTTATCATAACTGCTGGTATTAATAAATCAGTTGTACCTAATGGTAAATTTAATATGGATCTTACATGTTGTTCAAACTGATTGGTAGTGCATGCTTCTATTGTGTAATGTCCTGAATTGTGAGGCCTTGGTGCTATTTCGTTTATTAAAATTTCTCCTTCTTTTGATAAAAAGAATTCAATTCCAAATATTCCTATACCTTCAAATGCTTTTATTGTTTCTATGCTTATTTCTTTGATTTGCTCTTGGATTTTTCCATCAATTTGTGCTGGAGCTATTAGCATGTCTAATATATTACCCTTAGGGTTAAATACCATTTCAACTACTGGAAAAACTGTTATTTCTCCTTTTTTGTTTCTTGCCACTATTACTGCAAGTTCTTTTTCTATATTAACTAACTCTTCAATGTATGATGGTGAAGTTATTGCGTTTTTTAGATCTTCCTTGGTTTTTATTAAAAAAACTCCTCTTCCGTCATATCCACCTTTTCGGCTTTTTTGTACGCAAGGAAATGTTGTTATATCTTCTATGTTATTTATTTTTTTGAAATTCGGAGTAGGTAAGTTGTGTTTTTTTAAAAACTCTTTTTGTTTTAGTTTGTCTTGTATTATTTCAAGTATTTCAACTGAAGGGAAAACTTTTTCTTTTACTTCTCTTAATGCTTCTGTATTTATATTTTCTATGTCATAAGTCAATACTGTTGATACTTCGGATAGCTTTTTAACATCTTCAGATTTTCTAAAATCGCCTACTATTTGTTTTGCTACCATTTCCGCTGGTGCTTCAGGTGTTGGATCAAGTATTACAACACTAAATCCGAGTTTTCTTGCTTCTTGTGCTGTCATCTTTGCAAGTTGCCCGCCACCTAAGATTCCTATGGTTATTTCTGATACCTTCATAAGTTGTAATCGAATTCTTAATAAAAAATTTTTGTAATTTCAAATTATTAATTCTTGTTAATAAAGTTAAGAATTATCTTTATTATTTTGGCTTCTCTTAAGTTCAGTGAAATGATAAATCTTTCTTTGCTCTTTTATAGGCAAATTCATTATCCTTCTAATAAAATTAGGATTACACTTTAGAAAAGTAAATTTGCTTCCTCTAATATAGTTAAGAATTTGTCCTTCTATTATTACTTCCTGTTAGAATAGTTATTAAACAAACTTCTTAAATAATTTTAGAAATCATTTCTAATTCATTATCAAAATTAAAGGTTTTATCTTCTATTGGAAACTTATTATATCTTTTAATAGAATTAGAAATTTTTTTTAAGAAAATTAAAAAACTTCTTAGGAAAATATTTATTGCCAAATATTTTTATTCATATATTTTTATTCATCTAGTAGTTGTTTTATAACCTTTATAGTTTCTTTTGCCGTTGTTTCCCAATTGAATTTTTTTACTCTTTCTATGCCTTTTTGTCTTAGTTCTTCTAGTAAAGATGTATTAGAAGTTGCTTTGATTAATTTGTTTGCTATGTCCTCTATGTCTAGAGGATTAAAGTACATGGCAGCATCTATACAAATTTCTGGTATACTTGATGAATTTGAAGCTAGGACTGGGCATCCGCAAGCCATTGCTTCAAGAGGTGGTAGACCAAATCCCTCGTGTAATGAAGGAAATATAAAAAGTTCTGATTCATTGTATAGTCTTACAATTTCTTCATCGCTTATTTTACCTGTGAATTCTATTCTATCTTCTGGTATTTTTTTTAATATTTCGTTTATTTCTTCATCGTATGGTAATCCTTTATCTCTACTTCCTACTATTATAAGTTTATGCTGTATTTCTTTGTATATTTTAGAGAATGCTTTTATTGCGTTACCTATGTTTTTGTGTTTTGCTATGGCACCTATGAATAGTATTTGTTTTTTCCTAGGTAGATTAAGGTATCTAAACTTTGAGTGATCTATGCCGTTGTATATGACATTTATTTTACCTTTTGCTTCTGGAAAGAATTTTTCTATTTCTGATTTTGAATATTGTGAAACTGTTATTATTCTGTCTGCTCTTTTGAATAAAAAAGAGTATTCAAATTCGTAATATCTCCTGACTTTATCTGAGTAAGCCTCAGGAAATATTTTAGGTCTTATATCGTGTACTGTTACTAAAATTTTTATTTTTTTGGGTACATAAATAGGTATTAAATTTGCTGGACAAAAGAGTAAGTTTATATTTTTGATTATTGCTGAAAATGGTAAAACTGTATGGGTCCATATGGTTCTGTATCCTTTTATTGGTTTTGGCTTAAAAGATATCCATTCAAACTCTTTGAATTCTTTTAATCGGGGTAAAAGCTCTTCTATGTATCTTCCCATTCCTGTTTTTTCTTCTCTGGAAAGGATTTGTAAATCTATCCCTATTTTCATATGTAATATTTTAATAGAGTTTTAATGAGTTTTTGTATTTATAAAGATCCATAAACTATTATGGAAGTTTTAGATTTTTTAGTTTATGAATATACTGACTCTACAAATATCTTTTCTATTTCAGTTGATAAAGGTTTTATTTCTATTGGTATTAAATTATTTTCTATGAGTTTTTTAACAATTTCTTCAATTTTGTATTCATCATTTAGCAAGAATTTTATAGAATTTCCAGATATGGATAATTCATCTACCTGAATAGGTGGTAATTCAGTTATATTTTTACTAAAGGTTATTGTATAATATCTTTTGTTAGTGTCTTTAATTTGTAAATCATTTACAATCCTACCTTTGTTTATGATTATTGCTCTTTGGCATACGGAATTTACTTCTTGCAGAATGTGCGTTGATAAAATGATTGTTCTCTTTTCGTATTGTGCTAATTTTTTTATAAGATCTCTTACCTCAATTATTTGTATAGGATCAAGTCCTATGGTTGGCTCATCAAGGATAAGAAGTTTTGGTTCGTGTATTATTGCTTGTGCTATTCCTACTCGTTGTTTGTATCCTTTTGATAGGTGAGATATTAAAAAGTTCCTTTTTTCTTGTAGAGATACAAGTTCTATAACTTCTTCTACTCTTTTTTTAACTTTTGATTTTTCTATACCCTTTATCTCTGCTACGAAGTAAAGGTATTCTTCAACGGATAATTCAGAATATAAGGGGGGTTGCTCTGGTAAATAACCTATTATCTTTTTTATCTCGTCTTGTTGCTCTAGGTTATCGTATCCAAAAACTTCAACTTTGCCACTTGTTTGCTCCATAAAACAGGTAATAATTCTCATGGTTGTTGTCTTACCTGCACCGTTTGGTCCAAGAAATCCAACAATCTCTCCTTCATTTATTTCAAATGATACCTTGTCAAGTGCTTTAAAATCACCAAAAAATTTTTCAACATCAGTAAGTTTTACCGCTAACATAATTGCCTCTCGTTTTAGAGATTATAAAACTAGTATATTGCTTAACTCAATTTTGATAAATAATGTTTGAAAAATACTTTTAGTATCTTTCCCACCCACCCTTAAGATTCAACAGGAGGCTTCGCCTCTATTAGTACCTCCTTTTAGCATCTAACATGG
>JBMFQU010000093.1:0-7396 GCA_049968435.1 Brevinematia bacterium
ACATCTCCCACTTTAAGACCTGCTTTTTCGAGAGAAGAGCCAGGGATAACAAAACTTACAACAAATCCGATTTGATCTTTTTTAACAAACCCGTTTTTAATAAGTGGAGAAAAATAGATTTCATTTCCTATTCCTACTTTTTCAAGTTGAAGTCCTAATGCACAGGCAAGTTCTTTTCCTTCAAGTTTGTCAGAAGAAGCTTTAAATCTTTCAGGAGGGAATAAATTCGTTGCAGAAAGTAAGATTCTATAAGAAACAGTTAAGACCTTTTTAGCATCAGAAGTTAGTCTTTGTGAAGAAACGTATTGTTTTTTCCATGGAGGAAGTGATTTTGTAGCAAGTTTTTGTTGGTATTTTTCTTCCTTTTGTATCTCTTCTTTTGGTACTTCAGGAATTTTTAAAGAGAAAACATTTTGAAAAGGTAAAAAGATAAAAAGAAAAGACAGGAAAAAGTAGAGAAGAGTGTTCCTTCTCATCTTTTTACACCTCCTTTTGTGATTTTATAATTAATTATATCTATCATTTAATGATAGACAACATATTTGTTTTTAAGATTTTCTTGCTCTAGTGAACAATTTTCTGTAAGTCCAAGTTCTTCTATTACATAGATCAAAATAGGAATGAGTTCTACGTACTTTTTAAAATCTTTTTTCTTTAAAGCTTCCTCTTCGTCCCATGAAAGAAGACAAAGATCAAGTAGGTCTTCTAAAGTTTCTTTTCCTGTAAGTACAGTTAAAAGATCTTTGAGAAATTGACTGCGAAGTAAGAATTGTAGCAATCTTTCAAGGATGTATTTTTGCTCTGTTAATTTAACATTGTCCATTTTAGTACCTCCCTTTAATATCAAACTTAAATTAAGTTATAAATTCCAGAATTTATTATTTCTCCTTCTAAGAGACGTTTCATGGCTGAAAAATCTTTTCTAGAAAGAACTATTACTTTCTTGTTCGCTTTCTTTTTGATTTTTTTCAATGTATCATCGTTAAAAGGAAGATGGTCAGCGATAAAGAGATATAAAATAGGTATTGTCTCTAGGTAGTAAATTCTTTCATCTAACATGTCGCACCTCCTGTTGTTTTTTTTTATGTTATTTTTTTGTATTGTTTTTTTGTGTTGATTTTTGTTTTCATTTTTTTGTAGACCTAAAATGTTATTGAATGATGAGTCAGATAATTAACTACTGATCAAGGGTTATAAGCAGATTACTTCTTTGTTTTCTTAAATTTTTAACTAAAGCTTTACCAAGTCTAGAAATTTCATGAAAAGAAAGAGTACAAAAGTATTCATCTGATTGAATTTTTTTGAAGAAAATATTACCAAGATTAAAGTATCTTTCTATACACAGACAAGATAGACCAAATATGTTTCTTATTTCTCCAATGTAAAGTGATTCTTTTTGTAGGAGTAACTCGGACCTGTAAGAAAAAAACGGAATTTCTGAGGCTATAGTTAAAAGAAAAACACAAGAACAAACAAAATATAAAACTTTTTCCAGACTGACATTAAACTCTTTATCTATCCTACCTGTTATTAAAAAAACAATTTCAGGATGAGGATCAAAATACTGATATAGAGCTCTGTCAAAGTACTTGACGATTTCTGGATTGTTTGTAGTTAGAGTTTTTCTTATTTGGTAAAAGACAAATAAGTTCTTAAAGAGTTCTAAACGAGGATCTTCCCACTTAGAGATAAGAGATCTTAAATTCTCTTCCGCCTTTTCAAGTCCTTTTGTGCTAAGTTCAAATACGTAAGAGAAAACAGCCCAAGGAAAATCAATCAGAGGAAAATCTTTTTCTTCTGTACAATTAAACTTAGTTATCCATGTTCCGTTTAAAGCTTTTACTAAAGGTACAAGTTCATTGTAAATAATGTGCAAGAACTTTTTGTCGAGATTTGGAGGATTTGTTATATAAATGTGAACAATTTCTTTAATTTTTTCTTCAATTTTCGGAGGAACTTTTTTATTAATTTCTTTTATCTTAGCTTTAATTTTATCTTCAGAAGAGAAGAGTTCACAGTACCTTTTAATTGTATTTTCAAGTTCTTTTTCAATAAATTCATTTTTTTCTAAAAAGCAGTACTTTATAGAATCAAAAACAGTCATGTTTCCCGTATTCATAATTTGTCCAATTTTTTCGTTTACGACACCAAAAGAACAAAGTTTCCTGACATTTTCAAAGAAACTTTTAGCATTAGTTTTTCCCGTCACAAAATTTGATTCAATTTTCTTTTCTATTTCAGAAAAATTATGAGAGATCTTTACTTTATATTTTGTGATTTCGTCTATTTTGATGCTTTCAAGAAGTGTTTTAGCCAAGTTTTTATCAAGCCAAGGAGTTTCTAAAAGTTTTCTTTCTAGAATTTTGAGAACACTTTCAAGTCTTTGTTTTATACCGTTTCTCAAATTTGTTGTTATAAAGAAAATAAAATCAAGTTTTTCAAGAATGTATTTAGCATCTTTACTTTTTAATTTTTCCGAAAGAACAAGCAAGTTAAAGTAATTTTTCATTCTTTCCAAGATTTCGATATTTCTTACAAAAAACAGGATTAATGAAGTAAGATCTATTACACAAAGAGTAAATTTTTTTATAAGATTAGTTAAACCTTTCTTATTAAAGGATGTTAAGATTTTAGCTGAATCAAGTCTTGAAAAATCAAATCCCTTTGTAAATTCTGGAAAACTTTCTATGCTATATTTTTCCTCCCCTCTAAGAAAAAAAGTAAGAATCAGAGAAGCTACTTCTTTTTCCTTTAGTGGAAGTTTTTCTTCAACGAAGGAATACAAAATAGTTGATTTTATAAGAATAGATGCCTCTGAAGTGGAACATTTGTAACAAAAATCTTTGCGTTTTAATTGATCTTTAAACTGAGGGATAATTCTTTCTTCATAAAATTTCTTATATGCGTCGTAGAGTTTCTGAATTGTTTCATGATCCTTATAATCGTATAAAAGTCGGATGAGTGTTGGAAATCTGTAAAAGATTCTATTTTCATCAACTGAAGGAGATGAAAGATGTTGTGTTAATATTTCAGCTTCTTTTATAAGATCTGTATATTTCATAGACATCTCCAAATCTTTTCACTGAAGAATAGACTTTTTGTTTGTTTCTTGAGTTTGAAAATCTAACTATCTTCTCACATCAAATCTTTCTGTATCAATAGTTTTTACTTCTGATCAATAACTAAATAACTGAAGTTGCGAAAAATTTTCTTTATGAGGAATTACCGGGAGAGCTCCTTCTTTCGAGGGGGGAATAAGGTCACGTCTAGAAAAATTTTGAACTTTATCTTTTTGTTGTGAATTTTCAGATTCTAAATTGTTCTTTTGTCTCTTAAAAGCCTTAACTAGAATTTTGCCAAGTCGAAACATTTCAGTAAGAGAAAGATAGTGAGAGTTTGGCTTTGATTGAAATTTCCATAGAAAGACATTGTCTATACAGAAGTATTCTTCCATATCAAAGTGAAAATATTTTTCCAAGTACAAGCAAGATAAGCCAAATATACTATTTATTTTTCTGACGTAGATTTCGTCTCTCCATAGAGATGTCTTAAATTCATAAGAACAAGGTGAAATTTCTGAGGCTACAGTTAAAAGAAAAATACAAGAACAAATAAAGTATAAAACTTTCTCGAGTTTAACATCAAATTCTTTATTTACCTTGCCTGTTATTAAGAAAGCAATTTCATGATAAGGAGCAAAATATCGGTATAAAGTTTTGTCAAAATATTTGACAAGTTTTGGATCTCTTTTAGCTAAAAATTCTCTTGCTTGATAAAAAATAAACAGGTTTTTAAAAAAAGCTCTCAAATTGGGATCTTCCCATTTAGAAATAAGAGATTTTAGTCTTCTTTTTATTTCTTTAATAGATGAATCTTCATTATTCATAGGTGTTATATGAGAAGAAACCTCTGGATGTAGGTCTTTTTCTTCTATAGAGTCAAAATTATCTATCCATTCTACATTTAAAATTTTTGTTAAAGAAGCAAATTCATTATAAAGAGCTTGTAAAAGCTTTTTATTAAGATTTGGGGGATTTGTTTCGTAAATACGAATAATCTTTTTGATTTTTTCTTCAAGTTTTGGAGGAACTTTCTCAATAACTTTTTTTATTTCGTCTTTAATTTCGTCTTCAGGAGAAGAAAAAAGTTCAGAATATTCTTTAATTATTTCTTCAAATTTTTTTTCAATAAGTTCATCGTCTATTAGAAGGGAATGAAATTCAGTATTAAAAACATTTATGACCTTTCTATCTATTACCTGTTTGATCGCTTTTCTTATAATAGTAAAAGAACAAAGTTTTCTAAAATCTTCAAAAAAACATTCAATGTTAAAATGACTTTCTTTTCTCATAAAACTTTCTTTAATTTCCTTTTTTATTTCAGAAAAATTGGAAGAGATTTTTGCTTCGTATTTTGTAATTTCACTTATCTTAATGCTTTCAAAAAATGTTTTGACTAAATTTTTGTCAATCCAACTAGTTGCTAAAAGTTTTTTTTCTAAGATTTTGAAAATATCTTCCAGTCTTTGTTTAATACCATTTTTTAAGTTTGTTGTTATAAAGGAGATATAGTCAAGTTCTTTAAAGATGTATGTGATTCCCCTATTCTTTAATTTTTCTGAAAGAGTAAGTAGGTTAAGATAACTTCTTATTCTTTCCAAGAGTTCAACATTTCTTACGAAAAATAAGATTAGTGAAGTGAGGTTCATATTGTCTAAAGAGAACTTTTCTATAGAATCAAATAATCCTTTTTTACTGAAAGATGCTACAATCTCTCCTAAGTTAAGCTCTGAGAAATCAAAGCCTTTTGTGAAGCTTGGGAGTTTGTTTGTCACATTATCTTCTGTTCCTTTAAGAAAAAAAGTAAGAATCAGAGAAGCTACTTCTTTTTCCTTTAGTGGGAGTTTTTCTTCAACAAAGGAATATAAAATAGTCGATTCTATAAGAACAGATGCATCAGAATCAGAACATTTATAACAAAAATTCCTATCCTTCAATTTGTCTTTGAATTGAGGGATAATTTTTTCTTCGTAGAATCTTTTATACGCAACATAGAGTTTTTGGATTGTTTCATAGTCCTCTTGACTATATAAACTCCAAACAAGCATTGGAAACTCAGAAAGAATTTGGTTTTTATCAATTGATGTAGATGAAAGATGATGTAATAATGTTTCAGCTTCTTTTCTAAGATGATCTATGTATTTCATAGTCATAAATCCCTCTTATTTTCTTTTTCGCTAAAAGTAGACCTTTTGTCTGTTTTTTGAGGTTTAGGAAGGTTGTAAGCAACTGACAGGAGAACTCACCTTTTCAGGAGGAAAAGGAGGGTATGGATTAAATAGTGAGAGTTGCAAGATTTTTTCTATATGTTCTAATTTTGGTTGTGGATTTTTAAGTTCCAGATTATTTTTTTGCTTCTTAAAAGCTTTAACTAAAGTTTTGCCAAGGCTATAAAGATCATAAAAATAAATAATATGAAAACTTTTATCTAATTCTAATTGAATCTCTTTAAGAGAAATATTTTCATGGTTAAGGTATTTTTTTATATATAGGGAAGTTAAACCAAACAGATTTTTTTCATCGTCAACCCAAACAAAACCATTTCCTAGAAGTAACTCAACCTCATAAGAATAAAGTAGGATTTCTGAAGCTATAGTCAAAAGAAAAACACAAGAACAAACAAAATATAAGATATTTTCAAGCTTGATGTTAAACTTTTCATCTGTTCTACCTGTTATTAAAAAAGTAATTCTAGGACTAAACTTAAAATATCGGTATAATGCTTTATCAAAATATTTAACATTTTCTGGGCTCTTCTTAGTTAAGATTTTTCGTATTTGGTAAAAGACAAATAAGTTTCTAAAGAAAAATTTTAGATCAGGATTTCCCCATATAGAGTCAAGCTTAGAGACAAGATATTTTAAATTTCTTATTGACTTTTTAGATTTTTCTGTAGTAAATTTTTCTACAAGAGAGAAAGCAACCGGAGGAAGATCTTTCTCTTCTATAGAATCAAACTTAACCATTACCTCTCTGTTTAGAATTTTTATTATAGATATATATTCATCATGAATAATACGCAAGAACTTTTCGCTAAGATCTGGAGGGTTTGTTTCATAAATATGAATAATTTTTTCGATTTTTTCTTCAAATTTTAGAAGAACTTTTTCAATAATTTTTTCTAGTTTAGTTTTAATTTCATCTTCAATAGAAAAAAACTTAGAGTATTGTTGAATTGCGCCTTTAGGCAATGCTTTAATAATTTCACTTTCTCGCAAGAAAGGGTAGCGTACAGAGTCAAAAACGGTCATGCTTATTCTATTTACTGTATTATCCATAATTTGTCCAATTCCTCTGTCTACAATCTTAAAAGAATAAAGTTTTCTAATATTTTCAAAAAAGCTTTCAATATTAATTTTTTCTGTTATAAAATCTGTTTCAATTTTTTCTTCTATGTCAGAAAGGTCGCCAAAAATTTTCACTTTATATTTTGTAACTTCAACGATTTTAGTGTTTTCAAAAAGTGTTTTAGCTAAGTCTTTATCAATCCAAGGAATTTCTAAAAGTCTTCTTTCTAGAATTTTGAGAGCATTTTCAAGTCTATCTTTAATACTGTTTTTCAAGCTTGTTGTTATAGAAAAGATAAGATCAAGTTTTTCAAGGATATATTTAACATCTTCACTTTTTAATTTTTTTGAAAGGGTAAATAAGTTAAAATAATCTTTTATTCTTTCTAAGATTTCTATATTTCTTGCAAAAAACAGAATTAATGACAAAAGATTTATACTATCAAGAGTAAATTTTTTTACAAAACTTACCAAGCCTTTCTTATTAAAGGACGTCAAAATTTTAGTTGAATCAAGATTTGAAAGATCAAATTCCTTTATAAGTTCTGAAAAATCTTCTGTGACATAGTTTTTTTCCCCTCTGAGAAAAAAAGTAAGAATCAGAGAAGCTATTTCCTTTTCCGTTAGCGGGAGTCTTTCTTCAACAAAGGAATATAAAATAGTCGATTTTATAAGGATAAATGCATAAGAGTCAGAACAATTGTAACAAAAATCTTTGTGTCTCAATTGGTCTTTATACTGAGGAATAATTTCTTCTTCATAAAATTTTTTATATGCAGTATAAAGTTTTTGAATTGTTTCATAATCCTTTTTCTTATGCAAATCCTGGACAAGTTTTGAGAATCTAGAAAGAATCATTTTATCACCAATTGAAGAGAACGAGGAAGATGAGAGATGATGTAATAACATTTCAACTTCTTCTTTAAGATTATCTATACATCTCATAGGTCCCTCCTATCTTCTTTTTCGCTAAAAATAGACCTTTTATTTGCTTTTCTGGGAGATAGGAAGATTGGTTGAATTGGAATCTAATTTTTGCTTACTTCTGTT
>JBMFQU010000094.1:0-7317 GCA_049968435.1 Brevinematia bacterium
TGAAAGTTTGAACAAGACTTATATTAACATTGCTTAAAAACTCAAAAATTTTCGGAAGAACAACACTGCTAACAATATTAAAAGCCAGGAACATTAGAGCCCATGGAATCAAATATTGAAAGAAGGATTGCAGAATTGATAAAACAGCAGCTACTAAAGCACCCATATAGGGAACTTCACCCCTCACGAATTTTTATATAAAATATAAATACTAACAAAAAAACTCATTGCAACAAGAATGTTACCAATCTCTGAAAAAACATCATTAAACATACAAAAATCTAAAACCGCTTCACTATTCATAAAACCTTTAAATGAAACTCTACATTGACCACCAGCAGATCGAAGACCCGGAATAGGAAGTTTTAAAGCTTTAAAATATTCAAGAAACTTGTCAATAACTGAAGGAGAAACTTTCTCATAATTAAAATCGTAGTCCGAAGAGATTGTACCAGTACTGTTATCAAACTGTAAAGTAAAATTGCCACCCTGCGTCACATTCTGAAACTCTGGAACGTCTGAAGAAGACAAAGGAACAACCTGAATATATTCATTAGGAATTATAACAGTATTAGTACTATTGTCAATATTTTGAATATATTCAGGACTTATATTAGTAACAGGTACTTCTTGCAAAGATTGATCTAAAATATTCTCAAGAGAATCTCTTGTACCTATTCTATCTTCTAAATAAGTAGGATCAAAAACAACATCAGCAGGTTTATCGATAGGAATAAAAACAACTTCACGGCCTTTTTGATTATATTCAATATCATAAGGATAGCCAAAATGTACCACGTCCGTTAAAACAACATTAGGAACAGAAGCCCGACTCGCATATAAAGTACACGTATAAACGTTTCTACCCCTCATAGGTAGGCTAGCAACCCATTCAAAAATAAATATAATGCCAATTTTCAATTTTCAAAGATCGATTTATCAAAACTAATTTTATACCTAAACTATTGATTTGTCAAGTAATCCTTTTTCGTCGATCCCCTGGGATTTTTTCATTATTAAAGGTAGACGATTTCAACAAAAAACAAAAAACAAAAAATATTAAAAATAACTAACATAAAAAGGAGGTTAATATGTCAATATCAAAAGTTACAATAGTTACAATTACATTACTATTACTTTTACTAACTACAAAAACATTTAGTGATAATCAAATGGAAAACTTTTATCTAATTAAAAGTACATTTAATATTCCGAATGACATATCAGTAAGTGAAAAAAAATTTAGTGAATATGATATTGAAAGCTACGTGGTGGATAATAGGGTAAGTAAGGAGGAATATACTTCTGTAGAGAGAATCAGTAATACCTCAAGTAAATCTCTTGGTGGTAGTATTATTTCTCCTCTTGAAGAAGCAGGTATATACCTACAGAATAGAGGTATATTTGATGTTCAAACTGATTTATCTATAAGAGGTACTAGATTTAGTCAGACAGGTGTTGCAGTAAATGGTGTACTTTTAAATGATATTCAGAGTGGACATTTAAACTTTACTTTACCTATAACGATATATGATATTGGATTAATTGAGATTCAAAAGTCAGCAAATTCTACGATATATGGCAGTGATGTTGTAGGAGGAGTTGTAAATTTTAATCTTCCTATAGATGTTGAAGAAAATATAAAGTTCAAGACTTACAGTGGAGGAAATGGCTTATTTGGTAGCACTTTTTCAATCTCTAAAGGATTTGGTCTTTTTGGATTAAAGATATCGTATGATAGAAAACTAAGCGATGGGTATAGATTTAATACTGACTTTAATAGCTGGACTTTAAATACTACTATAGTTTCAAAGTTATATGGAGTTAATACATCTATTTTCATTGGACATGTTGAGAAAGATTTTGGTGCTAGTTACTTTTACGGAACTGAGTCGAGAGAAAGAGAATTTTCTACTTTAGGCATGTTAAATCTATCTTATGGTTCAACAAAAGTAAATGTTGCTTACAGAAGGAGTATTGATAATTACACTGTTAATATAACGAATCCTAATACTCAAATAAATAACCACCAAAAGGAAAATTTTATAGTGAGTGTTGAGAATACTTTTAAACTAAATAACTACGGAAATTTATTTACCAAAATAGAGAGTAAGTACAATGTTATAAGCAGTAAAGCAGAAATTTCTAACCAAATAACAAACTTACTAGGTGATAGGTTTGATGCACCTGTAAGTCTAGTTATTGAGTATGGTCTTTGGCCTATTGAAGGATTATCGTTATCTTTGGGCGGTAGGGGAGAATTTTGGTACTTAGGTGACAGAAAGTATGAACCTATAATTTGTCCATCCTTGAAGGGGTATTACTATATTCTACCTTCTGTAAAAATTTCAGGTAGTGTTAATAGATTTTTCAGAGTACCTACATATGTAGAGCTCTATTACTATGATGTAATAGCATTTGGAAATACAAATCTAAAACCAGAAGAAGGTTGGAACTACGAGTTAAACTTGAATTACTTTCTGAATAATACTAAAACAAGTTATGTTTATGTTTCTGGATATTGGAGAGATGCAATAAATGTTATAGATTTTTCTGATGACAAAACTATTCCAGGTCTTAAATTCGAAGCTCAGAATATCAGATGGATAAGTGGAGGAGGAGTTGATCTAGGTATAAACTTAAATACTAAGGAAATGCTAGGTTCAGAAGGAAACATTAAACTATTTTACGGATACTCAAAGTTCAATTCAGGTGCTCCGGCAAACTATACCTTCAGGTATGATAAGTATTTAGAGCATCAACTTAACTTATCTTTGGAGCAAAGTATAGATAAGCTCTATTTATACATCATTACAAGTTTGAGAAATAGATTTGAAGGTTTTGATATAAATGGTAATCTTTTACCTTATACTACCTATACATTAATAAACGCAAAAGTATCTTATGAAGTAGTATCAGGTGGTAGATTATTTGTTGAAGGATATAATTTAGGTGATGTAAGTTATCAAGATATAAACAAGGTTGATATGCCGAGGAGATGGATATGGGCAGGTATTGAATTTAATCTAATGTAATAATTCGGGACAATATGTCCCGTTATATTATTAAGAGTATTACTAAAACTATTCTTTAACTGCTCCTAATGTAACGCTTTCAACTAGTTCTCTTCTAATGTACATAAACAAAAGCACTACAGGTATAGATATAAGCACAACAGCAGCAGAAAAGCCAGCAAGATCATTATTATCGAGCATCGACTTTATACCAGGCGGTAAAGTATATAATGAAACATCAGATAAAAAGATAAACGCTATAGCATACTCATTCCAACACGTTATAAATGAGAATATGAATGAAGTTGCAAGAGAAGGTCTAGCTATGGGAATTAATACATAGCCTATGAGTTGGAGCATATTGGCACCGTCAACTTCTGCAGCTTCCTCTAGATCTTGTGGTACAGTATCAAAGAATCCTTTTAATATCCAAATAGAGAAAGGCAAAGTAGTAGCAAGATATGCCAATGACAAGCCTTGTAATGTTCCGAGTAAACCTAACAGAGACATTATAACTAGAAATGGCACTATCATCATTGCTATAGGAAAAAGCTGAGTCACAAGAAGAGTTAATAGGAAAGCTCTCTTACCAGGAAAGTTATACCTTGATATTCCATAACCCGACATGAAACCTATGAATGTACTAACGAAAGCTACAGATGATGAAACTATCAAGCTATTCAGAAGCCATCTCAAAAATGATGGATCACTAAGTATATAAGTATAGTTTTTAAGAGTTAAATCGCTGAAGTGAAAATTACCTTTTAGTATTTCTGAAAAAACTACTCTCATAACGTCTTTTGAATAGAACGATATTAATATGACCCATATAACAGGTAGAAGCAATATTAGTACTGACAAGATCAAAAGCATTTGTATAAATACATAGTTAATTTTTCTCATTGTTACCTCCTTAATAGCTTCTCTCAGTTAACTTTGTAAGTTTAGCAAAAGATAGAATATATATAAGTAATATCAAGAATACTAAAACTGAGTAAGCTGAAGCATATCCATAAGTAAATACTCTTAAATCTGGTCTTGAAACAAAATCGTAAATTCTCGTTATCAAGATATCATATGCATCGTTACCACCAGTATATAGATATACTATATTAAAGTTGTTAAATGTCCAAATCGAAGATAGTAATACTGAGGGAAGTAGAGTAGGTCTTATTAAAGGTAGGTATATAGCAAAAAGCCTCGTAAACCAGTTAGCACCATCTATCAGAGCAGCATCTTTTACAGAGTCAGATATACCTTGGAGTCCACTTAATGTAACTATCATTATAAAAGGAAACGCATACCAAGCACTTATAAAGCATATAGAAAAGAAATAAACTGTACTGTTTGCATATATATTAAAACCTTCTAATCCTATAGCATCAAATAACTGTTTAAATACGCCGTACTGTCCTAAAGCTTCTCTCCATAGCAAAGCACTTATATAGGTTGGTATTACCCAAGGTAATATCAATAATACTTGGTATACACCCCTAAGCTTGACTTTATTGTCGTTTAGTATAACAGCGAATGTTATACCTAGCACAAGCTGAATTAAAACCGAAAAGAAGGTGTACAAAAAGGTATTTACGAGAACATCATAGAAACTACCGAAATTTCTCACGAAGAATGGAGATTGCTCTATAGCTTTTTGAGCATTTTCAAAACCTATCTTTGCTAGTATGTGATTTATATTAAGAATATCTCCATAGTTTAGAAATCCAACAAATTGTCTTGCTAAATTTAGATCTGACAGATACCTTGATAAGGAAGTAAAACTTAATACTATAGTAAAAAAGAAAGGCACTCCTATTAAGATTATAACTAATAACAAAGCAATCAGAATGAAAATGTAGAACAAGCTATAGTTATAGAATGCATTTAACCAAATCTCAAGTCCTCCTTTAGCGAAATAATAAAAGCTAAGTATAAAAATAAGAGCAAAAGGTAAGTATATCAATATAAATACATTCCTAAAAATATTTGCATACTCTTCTAAGGAACTTACATCTATTTCAACGCCTTCATCATTTGGAATCAATTTTACAGGTTTTATGTCTCCCACAGGTGTTGATAATTCTTCAAAAAATTTTGTTTTATCAACACTTAATCCTTTTTCATTCAGTTTGTCGTATATAAAAGTTGATATATCTTTTGTAATTTGCAAATTCTCTTTCACAATAGACTCAATATATGAAGAATAAAGTAAAACTAAAAGTATAGTTATCAAAATAAAAAGTATAAGTCCAGCGTATATTTTAAAATTGTTTGGTATAAAATTAACTAATAGAAAAGGCAAGGCTAATATCAATGAAAGCGCCGCAAAGATGGCAATTGATACTACGGGAATTTGTATTGGCTTTTCAATGTATGCTACACCAACTGTTAGATCATCGTCTTTAAATGTATATGCTTTTATAACTCTATCGTATCCTAAAAAAAACTCTCTTGTTTTTTCTTCTACTACAAAATTATTTTCAGTTGATTCTTTTTTTATTCTAAATAAGTTATTTATACTTATACTGCCAGAAGAGAGTTTATTAAGGTCAGAATCTGCTACAAGACTATTGCCTTTTATAACTTCAACACCACACAAGTTATTTGATATTAAAGAATTTTCATCTTTAGGGTTTCCGAATCTATCCAAAACTTCACTCAGGACATAAGAAAATTGCTCAAATTTATTTTCTTTCTCTGATTCCCTAGCTTTTGTTTCTTTTTCCTTTTTTTCTATCTCCGCAAACAGATCAAACCCTGAAGGACTTTCTTCTTCGGTTTTTGATAACCAAGATTTTACACCTTTAGCTTGCTCGGAAGTATCTCCATATTCTTTATAAACCACCTTAGATGTATTCATCAATGCAGAAACTATACTTTCCAACCTTAAATTTTCTACGCTATTTACTAAAACTGATAAATGTATTGCAAGTATCAAGAAAACTAAGAAAAGCGAAATGATAGAAGCTAGGAATATCCTTTTAGTTGGCGAGAAAACATACTTTCTAATGAAAAACTTCATATTTCCTCCAGAAAATCCTTCTAAATTATTAAACAATCAGAAATTACATTCAATATTTTACTTCGAGAATTTATAACCTACACCTCTGACAATCTGTATTTTTTCAGCATGCCTACCTAACTTCTTTTTTATCTTACCTACATGAACATCAATAGTTCTAGTTTCTTCGGATATTTCAGAGTCAAATGGCCAAACTTCAGAGATTATCTTCTCCTTACTTACAACTATTCCTCTATTTTTTATCAAAAACTTTAAAATTTCAAACTCTTTTCTAGTAAGTTTAATTTCTTTTCCGTCAACTGCCACTTCCATACTATCAAAATCTACAACTAGTCCATCTTCTTCAAATCTATTTTTGTGTTTTTCCTCAATGTTTTCATATCTTCTTAAGACCGCTCTTATCCTTGCAATGAGTTCTCTTATACTAAAAGGTTTAGTTATGTAATCGTCAGCACCAAGTTCTAGGAGAAGCACTTTATCTATCTCACTTGCCTTTGCTGTCAGTATGATTATAGGAATGTTGTAGTATTCTGTTCTTTTCATCCATTTCACCACTTCACTACCATCTCCGTCCTGTAACATAAGATCAAGCAACACTATATCTGGCTTCTCAACTTTTACTTTTTCTATACCAAATTTCACACTCATTGCAACACTAACTGAAAATCCTTCTCTCTCAAGAGGTGCTTTTGATAGATTTATTATGTCAACATCATCTTCTATAATCAAAATAAGTTTCTTCATATTAAATTATTTAACTTACTTTTAAGTTTTTCAAGTTATTTAGTTAATTTGTTTCTAAAGTGAGATTTGAACTTCATAAAAATAATTCTTAACCCTGTAGTAATTTGAAATTTTCAACTAAGAATTTATCATAAGCAATATCTTAAACTTTACAAAAATGAATTAATAACTCTATTAAAATAGGAGATATCAAAAGGAGTCGAAGCCTTGGCTAAATTAGGAATTTGGAAATAGTACTTCTAATGGAAGGTAAAATCTTAATGTTAGCCCTAAATGTTAATCCTAAAGGAGGTACGAAAGGAGGGTGAAAACTTTCCTATTGAACTAAAGGGAGGGTAGGTAAGCTACAAAAAGAAGTTTTTTAAAATTCTTAACCTTCTCTTAGGTACTGAAGGCTTTATCTTTTTACTAAAGGAAGATGGGGCTGGGGCTTTACTAAATTTAATTACTCATTGAAAGCAATAAAGACGGAGCTTACTTTGAACAGCTAAAAGAAGGTAATGCTAGGAGGACTTTGTCCTCCTACTGGAACTTTTGGGT
>JBMFQU010000095.1:0-7295 GCA_049968435.1 Brevinematia bacterium
CTGTTGAATCTTAAGGGCGGGTGGGTGGGGAACAAAAAGAAGTTTCTTAAAAATCTTAAAAATTAATACATGAATTTTGAGTATTATAACCTATCTTATTTAGAATAGTCTAAATTAAGGAGGATGTAATGTTTAGAGTTTTAATTTATATTTATCTTATCTTGTCAATATCTTTTTTTGCTCAAGCCCAAGATTTACTATCTGTTAATTCGGTTATTAAAGATAGTGTTATTCTTACTTTGCTTACCAAGTACGAAGATATTGATAAAAATAACCTCCTAAAGGAATTTATTCCTTACTATTCGGTTATTTCTAATTCAATTGATAAGGAAAAGTATATAGTTTTTAATCTTTATAATTCAGATTTTCTTACTGTTAGTTTTCCTTCTTCGGTTCCATTTTCAAATTTTGTAGATGCTTTCTCTCAGAAAGAATTAACTTCTGATAGTTCAGGTTTTGTAGATTACTCTAGTAATAAGTTTTATTTCAAACAAGAGGGTAATTACATAACTTTTGTTGAAAAAAATTACATGGCTAATTATAACTCTTTGAAAACGCTACCGACTAATTCAATTTACTTTGATAAGTTTTATTTATTTCTATCTAAGTTAGCTAAAAGTAATACTAGTGGATTTTTTTACTACCCTTCTCAAACCAACTTTCAAAACTTTCAAACAGGTTTTAAGTTTATAGAAAATTATAACTTTCTTAGCGATATTGATTACATAGAAGGATTTTTTGTTAGTAATGAAATTTTAGGTAGTGCATATCTAAAATCTACTTCAAAAGCTTCAAAACTCTATGTACCGAGACCAAGTAGAAAGTTAAGTTTAAATTTTATATCTCCTATCCAAGATGTTATAACTATCTCTGTTAATCCAACGCTTTTTTCTGATTTAGTTGAAACCTTTTTCCCAGATATAGTTTCTTCTTTTCCGTCTATTAGAAATGAAATTGTTAATACACTCTCAGGTACCGTTGGTATCCTAAATTACACCAAAGGAGATTTTACAAAAGATAATACTGATATAGTTATTTTACTTGGTTTTAAATCAAAATCTCAGGGTCAGAGGTTTTTAAAGACATTTCTAGGACTTTTTAAATACAAATTTTTAAATGTCAAGGGCAATAGGGTATATGAAATAAGCTTAGGAGAGAATTTAGCATATTTGTTCATGTCGGATAATGAGTTTGTTATAACTCTTAAGTTAGGTAGAATGGAAAAACTTATAGATGATCTTAAAAAAGCAACTGATAATGGTTATTATTTTGCTTACTCTACTATATACACTCGCTTTACCCTTTCTACTGTTAGTAATGTATTGCCCAATGGTTTAAATTACTTAGGTCTAGTAGCCTCAAATAGAGTTCAGTTTTATGCTGATATTGACGATTCCTTTAGGGTTATAACATACTCTATCTCGGTTGAGTAAGAGAAAATATTTTTAAAAATTGTTTTTTATCCGAAAAAATATAAGAGGGAGGGGATATGTTAGTGAATAATCAGTATGATGTTTTTTTAAATACTACTAAGCAAGGGCACATAAGCGATGTAAAGGTTAATAAATCTAAAAATGTTGAAGAGGGTTTTGGGGATATGTTTTTGAAGCTTATAGATGATGTTAAAGAGAAGGAAGGTAGAGCTAAAGAACTTCAAGAACTTGCGATAGTTTCGCCTGAAGAAGTTAATGTACATGATGTTATTATTGCTGAGGAGGAGGCTAGGATTTCTTTACTTTTCGTAAAAACAGTTTTAGATAAAGGAATATCTGCTTGGAAGGATATACTCAACTTGAGGTAAGAGTTTATGGTTGAGGATGGTGTTAAGTTAGAATACTTTGAAGTTGCATATTCTCTCGCTAATAAAGTTAAAGGTGTTGTTTCTCCTAATCCTGCAGTTGGTGCTGTAATAGTCAAGAATGGTAAAATCGTGTCTGTTGGTAGTACTCAACCAAATTATGGCAAGCATGCTGAGGTTGTTGCTATTGAGAATGCCAAAGTTAGTTTAGAAGGGGCTATTATGATTGTAACTCTTGAACCTCATCAATATCAGGGACATAATCCTCCCTGTACAGAAAGGATAATAGAGGCGGGTATTAAAAAGGTTTATGTGGGTACTATTGATAAAAATCCTAAAGTTAATGGTAAAGGTATTGCTAGGCTTAGATCAGCTGGTGTCGATGTTAAAGTAGGGTTTTTTGAAGAAGATTTGCTTGAACTTAATGAAGATTTTTTTAAATTTGTTGCTACGGGAAAACCTTTTGTAACTGTTAAGTACGCTATGAGTATAGATGGTAAGCTGGCCACTATAACGGGTGATTCTAAGTGGATCTCTTCACAATCTAGTAGAGAATATGTACATTCTGAAATTAGAAGAAAAGCTGACGCTATTATTGTGGGTGTGAATACAGTAGTTAATGATAATCCATACCTTACAATAAGATATAAGAAGAAAGAATACCTTTATAAACAACCTTTGAGATGTGTTATTGATCCTTTCGGTAAAACACCTATAGATTCTATTGTCGTCTCTGATGAACTACCTACTTTGTTTTTCGTATCTGAAAAAGTAAATAAAGATTTTATAAACTATATTTCAAAGAAAGAAAATAAAAGGTATGAATATGTAAGTTTAGTTAGTGATAGGTTTCTTGATGTTAGGGAGATTGTTGATAAATTAGGTGAAATGAATATTATTAATCTCCTTGTTGAAGGCGGAGGAGAGATAATAGGTAGTTTTTTTGATAATAACCTTGTTGATAAAGTTTTTGTTTTCATTTCACCTAAGTTCTTAGGTGGTAAGAATGCTAAAGTTATTGGTGGCAAAGGAATAGATAGAGTAGAAGATGCTATGAGATTGTATGATATTACTGCTTTAAGATTTGAGGATGATATTATGATAAAAGGTTATTTGGAAAAACCTTACTGAGGTAAGGTATGAGGCAAAGCGATATTGAAAAAATAGTTAGTGCTTATAAGGAAGGAGATTTAGTTAAAGTATCGCATTTAGGTAAGGCATTTTTTGTAGATTTACCTAAGAAAATAAGAAAGATTGTTGAGGTTGCTAACTTTCTTACTGGTTCAATAATGTGTAGCAATTTAGAGGAGGAAATTGATTATTCGTCAAACCTTGATATTATACTGTCAAAAGTTTTCTTCTTGGAAGGAGATTTTGATAGGTATAGAGAAATTGTTTTTAAAACGATTGAAAATTCAAAAGATCCTCTTACGATATTCTGTGCTTTGAAAGAAATTAAAATGTTTGATGAAAAAGCTTTTGTTGATTATTACGTAAGGTTTTCAGGTGTTAATGTTGAATCGAAGAGGGTTTCTTACTTAAAGAAGTTTATTGAAAAAGACTATAAGGGTGCAATCGATGAAGTTTCTGAGTTTATTTCAGTTAAATATCACCCTGAAATACTTTTAGATTTGGCTGACATGTGGTACTATACTGCTCAATATAGAGAGCTTGGGGATCTTTGTATCTCTATGCATAGGAATAGTAGGATCAACGATTATTTTTGGTACCTATATGCTTTTTCGTTTTTCTCTTCTGGTAAAACATTTGATGCAATAGTTATTCTTGAGAAATTGTTTAGAAAATATCCTAAAAACTTAAATATACTTTATAACCTTGCTGTTTCGTATTATAGAGAAGGTAATTTTGAAAAGTCTCTTGATTATATTAATCTATGTCAGAAAATTAGAGATTTACCTGAGATTAGCTTTGTGAGAGGTATTGTGCTTTATAAACTTGGTAATTTTGAAGAAAGTAAAAGAGAATTTATGAAATGCTCTTCTTACCCAGTTTTTCAGTTTTCTGCTAGGTACAATATGGGTATGTGTGATTTTAAGTTGGGTAACTACGATAGTAGTATCTCAAACCTTATTAAGCTTAGAAACGAAAGTTTTGTTGATAAAAAGAATTTTGAAGCTATTGATAAAACAATATCTTTTATAAAAGCCAAGAGTAAGAGAGTGCCTAGCTATCTTGTTTTTTTACTTGTTCTTGTATCATCTTTTGTTGTTAGTGGCTTTATTTACTTTGCTCTGAATTATTTTGGAATTTTGAGGTAGTTTATGGAAAAAGCAAAAATGATGCTTAATTCAATACTTCATGAGAAGAATAAAATTGATAGAACTATTTTGATTAGGTATTATATAAGTGAATTTTCAACTAGCAATCCTGTATTTCTGTTTCAGTTTTTCAAATTACTGCTCAAGTATATCTACGAAGAAGGTGATTTTGAGATGTTGGATTTGATTGTTGATAATTTTTATGATGAATTGTGTATGTATGGGTATTATTCTGCAAATGAGTTTAACTTAATTTTGGAAGGATTTGCATCGAGTGGTAGTTTAGCGTATGTGGTTAAGATGGTTAAATTTATACCAGAGTTAGGAGATAAGAAAACCCTAAAAATACTAAAAAGCTTTTTGAATTCTACTTATTCTTTGAATTACTTTGATCCTAAGGATATCTTTGTTATAAAGAAAGCTATTTTTGATTTATCAAATAAACTATATAGAGTGAAAAAAGATCAAGATGTTGATATTATAGATCAAGGAATTTTTGTAAAATGGAAGAAGTTTGAGGTTGTGGAGTGATGGAAGATTTAAGTAAAGTATTGTATTTCTTTGATAAACTTGAAGCTCCATACTTTTGTGAATTTGACCACCTTAAAAGGTGTTTTAGATTAAAAATAAAAAAGTGTCATCCAGATAGGGGAGCTTCAGAGAATGAGGCTAGAGAGGTTATTTCTTCCTTCAAGGAGTTAGAAAAGATATATAAGGATCCAAGGTTGATGATGTATTATAAATCATTGTTTGAAAAAAATAGTTCTTTAGAAGAGAGAGAAGTTTTGAATTTTAATGAAGGTTTTGGTATAGAAGGTTATGGTAAATGGTTTTTCTATAGATTTATTAATGAAAATAAAACTAATCTTTTAAAGTTTGCTGGGTGGGTTGGTGTTTTAGGTATTTTAGTTTTTTTTATGAGAGACTTGGTTAGTTTGGTACTTGCTATTTTGGTTATTTTGGCTACGGTTTATCTTTATAATAAAGTTTTGTGATTCGGGCCAGTGGGACTTGAACCCACGACCTCACGCGCCCGAAGCGTGCGCGCTAGCCATCTGCGCTATGGCCCGAATTAATACACTGTAAATTCATCAAAGTATATATCAATGATTTCTCCATTCACAAGAATATTGTTTATTAACTTCTTTAATCTTTCCTTTAAATCTTGTCTTTCAATTGGTTCATCTAGATCTTCTTTCCTCATAGAAGATATCGTAGAAATTATTATATCTCTTATTTGATACTTTCTTTGGCCTAATTCCATCATTAGAGGAGTATTTTTTTCTGGGTAGGCTATGAGCACTTTTAATCTAACAAAGTGAGGTTCATCTATATCTGCTGTATTTATATTAAAGCTTCCTATATCAAAAGTCATTGGTGGCGGTTCTTTCTTTATAGGTCCCTTTGCTACTACTATTTCTTCACTTACCTTTGATTTCATCTGCGTTACTATTATAAATGAGACTACAGCTGCTATTATACCAGCTATAACAAGTTGTAGTACATGCGAAAGTATCCATTCTACTATTGCTCCTAAATTAAATCCTGGTTTTCTTTCTTCTTTTTTTTCCTCTTCTGTTTCTATATTTATTTCTTCTCTTTCCTCATCACCCATAACTCTACCTCTATAAAGAGATCGGATTTTTATTTTAATCTTTTAGTTTGTGCCTGAGGGGACTTGAACCCCTGACCACCGGACTCGCATTCCGGTGCTCTATCCACCTGAGCTACAGGCACTCGTTTAATACATTACCATTCCACCATCAACTATTATTGTTTGACCAGTTATGTATGATGACATGTCAGAACATAGAAACGCAACAACATTTGCTACATCTTCTGGCTTGCCCATTCTACCAAGAGGTATTAGTTTTAGTACTTCCTGCTTTATATTATCTGGTAGTACTTTTGTCATGTCTGTATCAATGTAACCCGGTGCTACTGCATTTACATTTATATTCCTTGATGCAAGCTCTTTAGCGAGAGATTTAGTTAAAGCAATTACTCCACCTTTGGAAGCTGCATAATTTACTTGACCTGCGTTACCCATTACTCCTACTACCGAACTTATATTTACAATCTTGCCGTATTGCTGTTTTAACATATACTTTACAACCGATTTACATCCATTGAATACTCCCTTTAAATTTGTGTTTATAACTTCGTCCCATTCTTCTTCTTTCATTCTCAATATAAGGGTATCTTTAGTTATTCCTGCGTTATTTACGAGTATATCAATCTTACCAAACTCCTTTACTATTTCATCTACAATTTGAGTAAATTCATTTAAATTAACTACATTTAAAGCGTATCCTTTTGTTTTTACTCCGTACTTTTCTGCTATTTCTTTGGCTACAGCTTCTGATGTTTCTTGTTTTGTTGATGTTAAAAAAACATTAACGCCAAAAGAGGCTAACTTCTCAGCTATTGCTCTACCAATACCTCTTGAAGCACCTGTTATAAGCCCTACTCTTCCTTTCAAATCATTCATAACAACCTCCTAATAACTAAAACTATCTATTATTTTTAAAATAGTTATAACCTTCTTCAGCAGCTTTTTGATTAGGAAATATAAATCTATCTTTATTCTTCTCTTTAAAAAATCTTTCAATACTTTTTAGTAGATATTGGAATTCATATATTTCTTTTATACCAAAAAGTGCTCCTAACATTATCATATTTACAAATCTTATATCCCCTAAATTTATAGCTAAATCGTTTGCTTCAATTTTGAATATGTTTATATCTTCTCTTTTTGGTGGTATATTTACTAGTGAAGAATTATATATTAATATACCTCCTTTTTCAACCCATGATTCAAATTTTAAAACTGAAGGTTGATTGAAGCATAAAATTATGTTTGGTGATTGGGTTACAGGAGATGCTACTATTTCATCGTCTATTACGACTGTACAATTAGAGGTTCCACCTCTTTGTTCTGCTCCGTATGATGGGAAGAATGTAGGGTATTTGTTAGCAAATAATGCACCATAGCTTAGTATCATTCCTGCTGAAAGGACACCCTGTCCTCCAAATCCAGATATTATTATTTTGTTTTCCATAGGTAAATCTTATTCTTTTAAATGTCTTATTTTCAAATAATTATAATTATTTCTACCTAACCAAAAGAAAGTTATTTACTATTCCTGATAGAAGTTAAGAATTTTAGAAACTTCTTTTTGTTCCCCGCCCACCCGCCCTTTAGTTCCATGTAGGAG